>CALAML010000299.1 GCA_937925845.1 uncultured Acidimicrobiales bacterium
CCACCTCGCGGGCTACACATTCTTCGAGGCTTTCACCCGGCTCCACGAACCCGGCCAGGGCACTGAAGAATCGACCGGGGAATTGTCGCCCCCATGCCAGCAACACCTGCGGGCGGTCCGGCCCATCGCGTTCGACCAGCATGATCACCGCGGGCGAGAGCCGGGGGAAAGCCATGGTTCCGCAGCTGCACGTTCGCGCCCGCTCGGTGGCGTGGAGCTCGGTTTCGGAGCCGCATCGGCCGCAGTAGCGGTGGTCCCGATCCCACATCAGTAGCTGGGACGCCCGCCCCGCCATGGCCCAGGACTCGTCATCGATGGCCCCATAGAGGCTTCGCAGATCGGTGAAGGCGGCACCGTCGGGAACATCATCGAACGGGTCGGCGTCTTTGGCCAGCGTGGCCGTTCGGATCGGCCGACCATCGATGACCCCAACCACGAGTTGGTTCGCGATCGGCGCTGGTGCATCAACCGCGGCAGGCACAGCACCGTCGACGGTCAGCAACTGGCCTCGGCGGTCGAAGACAAACCAGTCGCCTTCGGCGGCGCTGACCTCCTCGGGTAGCACCGTGCACGACAAAAACTCGCGGCCATCACTCATGGGTCGAACGGTAGCGGGCTCAGCCCGGGAGCGTATGCGGCTCTTGCGCTGGAATCTTGCTGGATCGTCGCCGCCAGCAGTTGTGAAGCAGTGCTCTGCGAAGCAGCGGGAAGTTGAGTATCGCTACTATCGAGCACAGATGGCCACCATCCCTCGGCTCGGAGCCGATCACGAGCTCGGTGAAATACCGGCGGCACTCGATCGATTCGGGTGCTGTGTGATCGAACACGCCGTGGACGAGGCGGTGATGGACAACATCGCGGCCGAGATGGCACCGTTTGCCGCCGCCACCGCTCACGGCACGGGTGACTTCGCTGGGTCGGGCACCCGTAGGACCGGGCTCCTTCTCACCCGCTCGCCAACCTTCCGAACTCAACTTGCCCTCCATCGGGCGATCGTGGCGGCCGGAGACCATGTGATGGCCCACGCGCCAACCTGGAACCTTTCGTTCGCCCACTATTTCGAGTTGTTCAACGGTGAGCCAAACCAGTTCCTCCACAAAGACGTGTGGAAGTACGGGGCTCCCCCATTTTCCGTAGAGGTCGATCTCAACGCGCTGTGGGCCGTCACGGATTTCACCGAAGACAACGGCGCCACTCGGGTAGTGCCGGGAAGCCATCTCTGGGAAGAGGACCGCTGGCCCACCGATGGCGAGGACATCCCAGCGCTGATGGCCAAGGGCTCGGTCCTGCTCTACACCGGTCGGCTGTTCCATGGCGGTGGCGCCCACACCGGCGACGGCGCCCGGCTGGCGGTCAACACCCAGCACACGGTGGGTTGGCTGAACACCACCGAGCGACTGTTGCTTGAGTATCCGCCCGAGGTCGTGGCCGACTGGGACGACGAGCTCATCGCCTTTATCGGATACCGCCTCGCCGGTCCTGCTCTTGGCCACTGGCGCAATGCCGAAGATCCCTTTGTTGCCATCGAGGAGCATCGACTCGCAGCTCCGCGTGAGACCGATGGGCGCTGAGCCGACCGACCCCGGCGATCGGCTGCGCCAGCTTCGGGCCGAGAGCCTTCACCGAGCCGAGAGCTACAAAAGAACCTTCGACGACATCGTGGAGGCCACCACCGACATCGCCACCGATGACGAACACGATCCGGAAGGTCACACCATCGCCTGGGAGCGCCAGCAAGCGGCGGCGCTTCTCGATGAGGAGTCGGCAACTCTGGCCCAGATTTCGGCCGCTGAGGATCGCCTCGCCAAAGGTCGGTACGGAATCTGCATCACCTGTGGGAATGAGGTGTCGGTGGAGCGCCTGGCCGCGTTGCCGGCCACCCCCACCTGTGTCGACTGTGCCATCTAACGATTTGCCGCTCGGAGCTAACGCTCAAGCCGGGCCTGCACCTGAAGAAGTGTGTCCTTGGCGGTGGCAAAGCACCGTTGGGCGGCAAAGGCTGGTTCGAGGTCAACCAGTCCAAAGACTTCAACCCCTATTGGCGGTAGCGGGCCGGGGCCAGCGACCGCGGCGAGGAGCACCGCCAGGTCAGCCTTCCCGTCCCCGGGAAGCCGGCGGTCGGTCATACATTCGTCGCGAATCGACGTCCAGGGTTCGGGCCCGGTATCGGCCAGCTGCACGGCAAAGATGGATTCGGCGGGAATCCCGGAATCAAGCCGGCCCTGGTCAGGCCCGCGAACGTGGTGCCACAGGTCAACCAGCAGCCCGCCGTTCAGCCGATCGGCTGCAGCCACTATCGCGGCCGCATCTCGGAGTCGAGCCAGCGATGACCAGGCAAAGGGTTCGATGTGGACCAGCAGGCCATGCTCGGCCGCCAGCTCGCAGTGTCGAGCAAAGGCCTTGGCCGCAGCCCGGACCTGGGCCGGCTCTTGCGGGTCGTAGTCCCCGGTCTCCACAACGGTGATGGACCGGGCATCGAGCGCGACGGCGATGTCAAGGGCGGAAACAAACTTCTCTTCGGAGCACACAGTGGTGGCAACGCCATCCACTTCGGCTATCCGCAAACCGAGCTCGGCCAACAACCCGGCGCAGTCCACACCCCGGTCGACGGCGGCGTGGTACTCGTCGCCGTAAACCGAGACCCATGCGAACCCGGCGGCGGCCGCGGCCCGCCATTTCACCTCAAGGGGCACGTCGCCGAGCGAACCGCTGCACAGCACCAACGGCGGTTCGTGGGACGGCTCCCCCGCTGGGTTCAAAGGGTCTTGGGTCGGTTGAGGAATCGACCGGCTTCGGGGCTGTAGAACCAGCCGCCGCCAGCTTTGGTACCGCCATCGACAGGAATGTTGTGACCGGTCACATAGGCCGACATGTCTGACGCCAGGAACAGCGCAACCCTCGCCTGGTCCATGGGCCAGCCCAATCGGCCCGCCGGGGACCACGCTTCCCACAGGTGCTCGTGCTCTTCGTAGCCGCTCACGTAGTCGACCTGGCGGGACTGGGTGAGGTCGACTCCGATCCCGTTGGCGCGGATGCCTTGCCGCCCGTAGCCCGCCGCGAGACACGTGCTGAAGTGCGACACCGCAGCCTTCATCGAGGCATAGACCGGTTCACCGGGAAAGCCGCGGAGTCCTTCCACCGAGTGGATGCTGACCACTGAGCCGCCGCCCCGTTCGATCATCGAGTTCAGGAAGGCCTGGGTGACGGCGTAGACGTGCCAGAGGTTCACCCGGTACATCGATTCCCATGACTCCGGCCCGGATTCGTGGAACCGGACAAGCGGGCGGTAGTCGCCGACGTTGTTCACCAATACATCGATGCCCCCGTGGCGTTCGAGCACCGTCGACTTCAGCGCGGCCACTCCGTCTTCGGTGCTGACGTCCAGCACATGGGAGGTGGCGGTCCCTCCGGCGCGCGAGATCGCATCGACCGTGGCCTGGGCTCGTGCCGGGTCGATCTCGGCGAACTCCACGGTGGCCCCATGGGCGGCAAAGAGTTCACACACCGCCCCGCCGATACCGTCGGCTCCTCCCCCGGTCACCACCGCCACTTTCCCCTCGAGAAGCCGATTCCAGTCGTCGATATCGGGGACCCGGTTCGGGTCGGTCGGGCTTGTCATGTCAGGTCCTTTAGGTTCACCCACGCGCCGCCGGCTTGGGAAGAAGCGCGGATGCCGTCGACGACTCGCTGAGTGGCAAGACCGTCGGCGAAGGTGGGGGTTGCGGGTTGATCGGTGGGAATCTCGGTGCGGTGAATCTCGGCATGAAACCGTTCGGCCAGGCGGATGAAGAGCGGGAGCTCGAATGCGGTGAACGCATGCTTGGGGTCGTCGCTCGGAAACTCGGGAGTGGCCGGTGGGGTGAGGTCGGGTGGCACCTCAAGCGTCACCGTTTGGTCGCCGTCGGAAAGCTTGGCTGTTCCCGCCTCGAGCCAAACCGACCCCTCGCTGCCGATCACCTTGCAGATGTTTACGCCTTCGCCTCGAGCGCCCGAACAGTGCTGGGCACTGATCGACACGCCGCTGGCGGTTCGCATAAGACCGGAGTACGTGTCCTCAGCCCCTCCTTCGAGGTGGGACACCTGCCGAACATCACCGCTGATTGATTCGATGGGGCCGAGCCAGCTATGAAGCCGGTCGAGCACGTGGACGCCGGCGGCGTTGAGGATGCCACCTCCGGCGGAGGCATCGCCCCACCAGGCTTCGTTGAACGCAGTGGGCAGACCGTTGGCCACCAGCCCGCTGTGGCTTACCACCGTGGCCAGCTTCGGTTCGCCGATATCGCCCCTAGCGATCGATCGCGCCACGAGTGCTTCCGCGGGCTGCCATCGGAACTCGAAACCAACCATGGCGACGGTCCCAGCCGCGGTGGCCGCATCGACCATCTGTTGGGCCTCCGCTACCGACGTGGCGAACGGCTTCTCCGCCAGTACGTGGGCGCCGGTGGCCACCGCTTCCATCACCGATTGGTGATGGGCCGCCGGCGGTGTCGAAACGGTAACTGCGTCGGCATCGGTCTCGGCCACCACATCGGAGATCGAGGTGCCGTGGGTTTCGATTCCGAAGTCGGCGGCGCGCTCGCTGGTCCGCTCCGGGTCGTTGCCAACCAGTCCAACGACGTCAAAGCCTGCGGCCCGAAGCGCCGGCAGGTGCACGCGACCTCCAAAGGATGTTCCAACGACTACTGCTCGCAACGCCATTGCGCCTCCTCTATCGCTCTCGAACTCAACCCACGCGAACTCAACTCAATCGGACTTCCGCCGAAGCGACTCACGACCCCAGCGTTTAGCTGGTGATCGACCCGCCGGCTAGCGGGATCGTCTGCGCCGTCATCCACGACGCTTCCTCCGAGGCCAGATACACACACAGTGCGCCGAGGTCCCTCGGTGTGCCCAACCGGCCGGTGGGGATCCCCTTGGCCAAATCCGCGGTGATCTCCCCGCCTTCAGTATTCGACATGAGGCCGAGGGCCACCGAGTTCACCGTGACCCCGCTGCGAGCCACCTCAAGCGCTACCGATCGCAACAGCCCTGCGGCTCCGCCCTTACCGGCGGAGTAGGCCGCCACTCCGATTCGCACTCCCTGGGTGCCAGCACCGGAGACGATGCCGATCACCCGGCCCCACTCCCGCTCGACCATGCCACCGAGCACGGTATGGGTGCAGTTCATAACACCACCGAGGTTGACCGCCAGCGGCGCGTCCCATTCACCGGGCTCGGTCTCGGCGAAGGGCCGGGGTCGCATGGCGTGGGCGCCGGCGTTGCCGGCGTTGTTCACCAGGATGTCGATTCTGCGCTCGGCCATCGCTTGTTGCACCTGGTCGAGATCGGTCACATCAAAGGGCAACGCTTCAGCCGACGCTCCGTCGGCCTCGAGTTGAGCCGCAACCATTTCCGCGCGATCGGAGTCGATGTCGTTGACCAGCACGTGGGCGCCTCGACTTCCCAGGGCAGTGGCGACACCGGTGCCCATGCCTTGGCCGGCGCCGGTCACTACTGCGGTGCGTCCTGCCAGATCAAACATCCCTGTCTCCTATCGCCCCTCTGGTACTACCAGATTTTCCGTACTGAACTCGCCCGGTTGCCAGCCGTCGAGCAGGGTCTTGCCATCGAGTTCGTGCACCGGGTGTTGCATGCGGTGCAGCAAGGACAGCGCGTATTCGATGCGCCCGGTGAAAGTCGATCGGTCACCGGTGAGCAGAATCCAGGCCGCCTCCGCCATCACCTCCACCGGTTCGTTTGGGTATTGGGACAGGTCCACCAGCGCGCCGGCGCCCTCGGTAATGACCGAGGTGTCGGGCGACAAGGCGTTACACGACACCCCGGTACCGAACAGCTCGGCCGCGGCACCAACGGTGGCTCGCTCCAGCCAGGCCTTCGAGCCGCCGTATGCGGTGGCTCCCTTGATCTGTGACGGCACGTTGAACGGTGGGCCTTCGGGCATGATCGCTGTTTGAGAGGTGAGGTTCAGCACCGACCCACTCCCCCGCTCCACCATCGCCGGCAGTACCGCCTGGGCCAGCAGCCACGGTGCCGCCACGTTCACCCGAAACGAGATCTCCATTCGCTTGCGGGGCATCTCCAGGAAGCTCGGATAGAACGCTGCGGCGGCGTTGTTGACCAGATAGTCGACCGGTCCGAGTTCGGCTTCAACCTCGCTGACCATGGCCGTGGCATCAAGGTCGGGGCTCGACAGATCGGCCATCAGCGGCAGCGCTCGCCCACCGGTGGTGGTGATCCGTTCGACGGTCCGTTGCAACGAGCCTTCGAGGTGTGAGTCCCCTTCGGTCAGAGTCCGGGCCACGCAGCCCACGGCACAGCCTTCGGCGGCAAGCCGTTGGGCGATCGCTGCGCCGATACCTCGGCTGGCGCCGGTGACGATGGCGACCTCCATCAGGCGCCAGCCTCGTTGAGCAGGTCACCAACCTGATCGCAGATGAAGCCCATGTGATCGGCGTTGAGGGCGTGGTAGACCGGCAACGACAACGCGCTATCCATCATCCGGTCACAATTGGGTAGGCCGCCTTCAGGCTGTCGGTGCTCGATGTTGGCAAACGCTGGCTGGCGCAGGATGTTGCCGCTCCACACCATGCGAGTGCTCACCCCGCGGTCCTCAAGAAACTTCTGCACGTCGTTGCGACTCATGGGAAAACCGTCGTCGAGGGTGAAGCAGAACCGCATCCAGGTGGTGTCGGTTTCCTCGGTGGTCTCGCCGGCGGTCACCCCGCTGCGACTCGACACGAAGTCGTTGAGCTTGTTCCAGTTGGCCTGGCGCTGTTCGTTGAACCCGCTCAGCTTGTCCATCTGCACCAGTCCGTAGGCCGCACTCAACTCGTTGGGTTCAAAGTTGTAGCCGATGGTGTCGAACACAAAGATCAGGTCGTAGTCGGTACCGTCGGCCAGCTTGCCGAAGCGTTCGAGCTTGCCGTCTTGTCCGTCCTCGCGGGATCGCGAACTCTCATCGCCCTTCATCGACCCAAACAGGTAGGGCTCCGAGCGCCGACCCCATCGACGCAGCGACAGCGCTTCGTCATAAAGCTCGGGGTCATCGATGCCCACCATGCCACCGGTTCCGCCCGCGGTCATGGCGTGTGATCGAGCGAAGCTGGTGATCGAAATATGGCTTCGAGTGCCGGTGCGGGTACCCCGCTGGTAGCTGTCGAGCACATCAGCGGAGTCTTCCACCACGGCAAGCCCGTGACGGTCAGCCACGGCCCGAATCGCGTCCCAATCTGGGCAGTTGCCGCACAGGTTCGGCACCAGAATCGCTTTGGTGCGGGGGCCAACCATGGCCTCGATGGCGTCGTGATCGATCTGGTAGGTGTTTGGGGTGATGTCGGCAAATACCGGCACGATGCCCGACTGCACCATCGGCGCTATGTCGGTAGAGAAACAAAGCGGCGAGGTGATGATCTCATCGCCACGCTCAAGGTGGAGGAGGTCGATGGCGATCCGCAGCGCTGACGAACCCGAGTTCACCATCATTCCGTATCGTTTCGACAACAGCTCCGCGGTGCGGCGTTCCAACTCTTCGGTGGCCTCGCCAATATCGAGGGTCGGGTTGTTGCGCATCACGGCAACCACCGCCTCGATCTCTCGTTCGTCGCCGATCGCGCCAGATGGTGGAAGCTGCATGCTCCGACACTAGCACCCAAACTATGACCCATAGTTCGCAACTATGACTCGTCGCTTCTAGCATGAAGGAGTGGCCACCCAACAAGTTCGACTCTCACGCGCCGTCATTGTCGACTTCGCCATCAGGGTCGCCGACAGCCAGGGGATCACGAACGTCACCCTCGCCAACATTGCCGCCGAGGCCGGATGTCGGGCCCCATCGCTCTACAACCACATCGATGGACTCGACGATGTGCTTGATGAACTGTGCCTTGCCACCACCGCCGACTTCGCCAATAGCCTCCGCGACTCGGTGGTGGCCAAGGTCGGCGCCGATGCCGTGCGCTCCTACGCCCATGCCTGGCGCTCCTATGTGCTCGAGCATCCTGGCCGCTATCAGGCCACCCTTCGGGCGATGCCCCATCGCCATGACGAGCATCACGTCGCCGCCAGGGGGGTCACCATTCCGGCCGGGTCGATTCTTTCGACGCTCGGTATCCCCGACAAGAAGCTCGACGACGCCGGTCGAGCACTACGAAGCGCACTCCATGGCTTCTCTCAGCTCGAACTATCCGGCAACATCGGCCCCGATCCGGCCAAGAGCTTCGAAGCGGTCATCGATATGGTCATCACCGGGCTGGGCTCGCCCAACAAGAGCGACTGAATCAGACACCCACGATCAGACCCCGAATCAGAAACGCTGAATCGTTCGGTGGTTGGTCATCGAAGAGTCGGCTGGCCCCAACAACATGTGGGCCCGCAGGTTGCGCTTATGAAACAGCCGCACCAGTTCATGGTCGTGGGCGCCGTTGTCGTCGAGCACGTACTGCTCCAGTTTCGCTTCGCCTTCGTCCCAGCTCTCGGGCCGGGTGCCCAACAGCTCTTCGAGGTCGTCGAGGTCGGCCTGAGCCAGGCCGTCGCCAATCTCATCGCGTCGCTGAAGATGTCTGGAGAGACGAAACAGGGTGCGCAGTTCGTGTTGGACAAACCGGTCATCGGTGCTCACGTTGCGCAGGGCCCGGACCATGTGGCCGTGCGCCGGGGCCGCGCCCGACTCGCGGGGTTCGGGCATCTCCACAGTGGGCAGGTCGATACCCAATTCGTCGGCCAGTGCTTCGGTGGCGAACAGGTTTGTCTCGCCGCACCATTGCAGGTTGGTCATGAGGTCCGACGCCGCCGGTGGATTCTTCAGGGCGTTCGAGAAGGCCAGCTGGTTCGACAACGTAAAGGCCAGATGGTGCCAGCGGATGGCGTCGATATCGATCGGCTGACCCGACAGCTCCTCATACCGGGAGTACAGCTTTGCCATGTCGCCGTAGCCGACGATGGTGTCTCGCATCCGCCACGCCGCCAGGTCCATCATCGGATCGCCGATGTGGCCGAGTTCGAGGTCGAGTACGGCCACGATCCTGCCCTCGGCATGGTGGAACTGGCCGGAGTCCCACACGATCGGGGCTTCGCGGCCTTTGGAGTCGACCGGGTTGCGCTTGAGCCAGCCCAGGAAAAACTCGAGCAGCGGGTCAGAGTGGTCCTTGAGGGATCGGTAGTGCTCCTCGTAGCGCTCGAGACCAATGAGGCCGGCGCGGGTTGGGTCATCGGCTCGGCGGATCCCGGCGGCCACAAACGGTTCGATCGCCAGGGCGTGCATCCGGGCCAGAACGGCCAGGTAGTCGTCGACCGCTGCGGCCCGATCTTCGTCGCTGGCGGCCGGTCCTCCGAGATCACCGAAGTGTTCCTCGCCGGCAACGCGTTCCATCACGTATGCCGGCAGCTCATCGATCCATCCGTGAACCTTGGCCACCGGGATGCCGTGCTCGCCCAACACCCGCTGAAACGCCATCTCGTGTTCGAGGGGATAGATCAGCGGCATGTCGGTGCGATCGCCGCGGATCACCAGGTCGTGGCGTTGCTGTCCGTCGACACCGTCGCGTTCAACGGTAGCGAACCACACCGGACGCCATCGGGCCTGGCGCTTGAGTTCCACCACCGAACCACCAAACCCGGTCTCGAGCCAGCGAAGGATCGCGTCGTCAGCCCCAGCCAACGATTCCATCGACATCATGTGTGGAACTCCTTCACAACCGCGTCTTCATCACCTGAGTCAGAGGCACACAGTAGGCGCGCGGTCGACATCACGAGCGGGGAATGATGTGATCGCTTGAAATCGAATCAGGTCAGCACCCATCGACCCGACGGCGACATTCACAGTACGGTCAGGGCCAGCAGCTGCTGAACGTACGGGGAGACTCCATGACCAACGATGCCTTGCCCAACGCCGAGTCGCTTGCCGGCAGGCGGGTCCTGATCACCGGTGCGTCCTCGGGCATCGGCGCCGCTACCGCGATCGCCTTTGCTGCGCAGGGCGCGGTCGTTGGACTGTGTGCTCGCCGCCACGATCGTCTCAACGAGGTGGCCAAAGCCTGTCGAGACCTCGGAGCCGAAGCCCACGCCTGGACGGTCGATCTGGCTGATCTCGACAACATCAAACCCTTTGCTGAAGCTGCCGTGGCCACAATGGGCAGCGTTGAGGTGCTGGTCAATAACGCGGGAGCCGGACGTCGCAAGAAGATGCAGGACATTTCTGTCGAGGACTTCGAAGAAACGATGGATCTCAACTTCCGGGCTCCGATGCGACTCACGCTGGCGCTCCTGCCCCACATGCTCGACCGAGACAGCGGCCACATAGTGAATGTCGGTGGCAGCGGCACCAGAGAGTTCGCCCCATCGACCGGGTCCTACATCGCGGCCAAGGCCGCGCTCGATGCTTTTACCGAAGCGCTCTACATCGACCTGGCACCCACTGGAGTCAAGCCGCATCTGGTGGTGCCGGGCCGCACCGCAACCGAGTTCGGCGTAGCCAAGCCTGGGCAGGAGCCGCCCTTCCCTATCGACCCCGACCGAATCGACACGCCTGAAGCAATCGCCACCACGATCGTTTCGTGTCTGAGCACCGACGACATCGAGACCTACCCCAACGAGCGGGTCCGTTCCGACTGCCTGAAAAAGCGAAAGGACCACAACGGGTACATGCGAACCCGACGGGACTGGTTTCGTTGACCACCACGGCAACACATCCCGCCCTTGAACCAACAGCATGCCCCATAGCCATGGACTACGGTTCGTAGTCTATGCCGCACTATGTCCCGCACTTCGAGTTCACCGAGCCGGCACTGGCTCTGCGAGAGTTCAACTACGAACACTGGTGTGAGCACGGGCACGGCCCCAACCTCCGTGATGTTCATCACAAACTCGGCTTTGACCGTCGGGAGATCCTCCAGCTCTACAAGGAGCTGGCGCTGGGCATCGTGTGCACCGTCGACCCGGACTCCATGAATTGTCCGGTGCTGCGGTTCCAACCCTTCGCCTCGTTTCCCACCCAGGTGCGGGCCTACGTGGAAGATGAGTTCCACAGCTATGCCGGCTGCTCGATGGAGGCGGTGGCGTTCTCCAACATGCCGCCGTTCAAGGATCGGGAGTGTCGACTCGAGAGCTACTGCATGTGCTGCCTCGAACCGATCTCGTTCACGTCGCTCAACGGCCAGGTTGTCGAGGCCGACCCGCTCCTTCTCCATGTCAGCACATCGCCCTATGACTGGTTTAACAACGACCTGATGATCCAGTGCGATTCGATGAACTTCGTGATCGATGAGGACCACGCCGAGCGGTTCGAGAAGGAAGTGTGTCGCCGCGGTGTGGTGTACACCCTCGACCAGGCCCTCACGTTTGTTTCCAATTCGGTGGGTGAACGGATGTGGACCAGGAACCGGCCCAGCGAACGCATGGACCCGGCCGCAGTGATCGAATATGTCGCCACCCTCGGGGTCGACGTCACCAACTGGGGAGGCACACCATGACCGAGAGTGACACCGTGACCGAGAACGAAACACCCTGGCCATCAGGCCTGGGAATCATCGATCTGATGATCGGCCTGCCGATGACCAACAAGGCCGAGGTCTATGCCCGAGCCGTAAAGGGGTTGAAAGACAGCGCCTCCGTTGATCTCTCGATGCCCGCCGGCTACATGTTCAACGAGGTGCCCGATGAGGTGGACGACGCCGAAGTCGACCCGGTCAACATCACCTTCGGCGAGATGGATCGCTTCGGCATCGAGCAAGGGCTGTTTGGCTTGTCCGATCGCAGCATCGAGGCTGCCCGTCGCCACCCCGGGCGAGTGAACTTTGTGATCGAGGTCGACCCCAACGACATCATGGGGGCCATCGATATCGTCCGAACCGCCAAGCGCGATCACGACCTCAAAGCGGTGAGCGTGTTCCCCGCCGGGTGTATGCCCCAGGTTCCGGTGAACGACGCCAAGATGTATCCGCTTTACGCCACAGCGGTGGAGCTCAATATCCCGGTGGTGGTCAACGCCGGCATCGCCGGACCCCGGCTACCAAGCGCGTGCCAGCACGTCGAACTCTTCGACATCGTCTGTTACGACTTCCCCGATCTCAAGCTGGTGATGCGCCACGGCGCCGAACCGTGGGAGGCGCTGGCGGTGAAGCTGATGTTGAAGTGGCCCAACCTCTATTACATGCCGTCGGCCTTCGCTCCGAAGTACTACCCGAAGGCCATCGTCGACTACGCCAACAGTCGGGGCGTCGACAAGATCATGTACGCCGGCTACTTCCCCGCCGGGCTCACCGTGGAGCGGATCATGAGCGACATGCTTCACGTGCCGTTCCGGGAGCATGTGTGGCCAAAGTTCCTCCGCGAAAACGCCATGCGGGTCTTCAACCTCGCCGAGCTTTCGGGTAGCTGAACCCGGCCGCCAGAGGCGATTCGGATACCAACGTTAGCCTGTTGCGCTACAGTGCCAAACGGCTACCTGATCTTGGATCGGAGCCACACATTGGCGGCCGCGGCTGGGACTATGGGCGCCACAGCCGAATAGGGAAAGAAGTTGGAGGAAGTGTTGTCTGAAGTCTCAGCCGCGACTCCGCGGGTTGCTGATGGGTCGCTGTTGCGTCCAAGGCTGGTGGCGGCGCTTCGGACGCGCTTCGAAGCTCGGGTCGTGACCGTTGTCGCTCCCGCGGGCTTCGGAAAGACCACTGCGGTCACCCACGCCATTGAACAGAACCTGATCAATCCAGAGGGAATGGATCTGTGGATACCGGTCCTGCCGGAGGACTCTGAGGCCAGCCTCTTGGACCGGATCTGGCGTTGCATCGACCCAGCCACCACTACCGTGGCCGCCACCAGTGCGGAAATCGTCGATTGGGTGTGGACCCAAGCACCCAAGGAAGTGTGTTTGGTCTTTGATGACCTTCACCATGTGGCTGGGTCACCGGTCGAAAGGCTCCTGGCCAAGCTGATCGACAGCCTGCCGACGAACGGCCATGTGCTCGCCACCAGCCGCTACGAGGTTGATCTTGCCCCTGCGGCACTGATCGGTGCCGGGCTGACGGACCAACTCACGATGACCGACCTCGAGTTCACCGACGCAGAGTTAGCTGAGCTGGATCAGTTGAGTCCCAACGACTCGGAGTTGCCGGTGCACCGCTGGCCGGTGCAGCTGGCCCTGGCCCGCCGCGCCGGGCCTCGCGAACAGGCTCGCTATGTCTTTGAGGAGATCGTCTCGGCCCTGGATGTTGATCGGGTGGAACGACTGGCCGCGATCGCCACCGTGGACGAATGTGATCAGAAGCTCTTTGCCGCGCTATTTCCGGGTCGCCCCGAAACCCTCGAGTCCACCGTCGCCAACCTGCCGCTGGTGAGTCATCACCAGTCCGGGGCGGTCCGGCTTCATGACCTTTGGCGCGACGCCCTCAAGGGGTCCATCGATCAGCAACGAACGATGGAGGTCCACGCTCATGCCGCCGTTCGTTTCGAGGAACGCCGTGATTTCGCCGATGCGTTTTCCGCCTATCTCGCGGCCGCGGATCATGTCGGTGCTCGTCGAGCCGCCTGCCTCCAGGCTGGTCGGCCGGTGGTCGGCCAGAGCATCGCCACCCTCCAACGCTGTCGGGTATTGGCCGGTCGGGCCGATCTCAAGGTGCTTCGCCACGCTTTCGCCGCCCTTGAGGCGGACGCCACTCGGGGAGGACAATCAGCGGCTCCGGACCTGTATCAGGCCGTGGATCTTGCCTTGCAAGCGGACGAGCTCGAACTGGCGGCCATCCTTGGCTACCGGCTGGTTCAAATATCGATAGAGGACGAACATCGTCTGCCCCCGGCGTTGAAAACGGTTGTCGACCGCTTAAGACTCCACGACTCGGACAGCGCCCGCGTCGCCGTTGCCCACGGCGACATCGTCGATGCCCTGAGCCGGGGAGATCTCCGCGAGGTGGAGTTGGGCCTTGAAGCGTTGCACGCCGTGAATACTCCCGTGGCCCAACACATTCGGGTTCGGGTTCTTTTCGACTTGGGCCGCCCGGAGTTGGTGGCGAGCGGGGACGAGTTCGTGCCGGAGGGGACCGAGGTCTTTTGGGGTGTGGCCATGTGGCTCCGAGGCGTTTTCACGCCGGAAGAGGCGGTTGAACTCGCCGTTCAACTCGGGGTGATGTCGTCAACCAGCCCGGTTGTGTCCCGGGTAAGCGCCCTCGGGGGGATCGTCGTGATGGCCGTAGCGGCCGGAGACCACGCTCGGGCCAGCGCTTACGTAGACGAGATGAGTATGCTCAGCGCCAACCTCACCGGGAGGA
Organism: uncultured Acidimicrobiales bacterium; assembly: GCA_937925845.1. Classification (GTDB taxonomy): domain Bacteria; phylum Actinomycetota; class Acidimicrobiia; order Acidimicrobiales; family CALAML01; genus CALAML01. Next base: position 14,256 of record CALAML010000299.1, read on the forward strand.
ACGTCAGCTCGGGCACCCATGTGGCCCGGGCCATGTTGGCCCTGGGCCAACGAGATGAGCGCGCCGCTCGCCAGGCCTTTGCAACTGCGCTGTCCCTCGCGCCGGTCGACATCTGGCCCTACCGAAGCTTCCTGTTGGTTCTGCCTTCGCTGTACGTGGTGGTGCCCGAGGTTCGGAATCGTCTCGACGCCGCCCAGTTCGGGCCAACGTTGAACACGATGGTCAACTGGGCCCGGATCCTGGTCGACCTCCGTCGCACCGGGCGCACCTCGCTCACCCGCGAGGTGGACTTTTCCGAGCCCAAACTCCTCCGGGCCCACTTCACCCCGGCCATGCTGACCGAACTGATTGTGGCTGCTTCGATCGAGGGCTCCGGAGCCGCAGCGGCGATGCTCGACGATATCCCGGATCGGGGCGCCAATCTTGCGGCTGTTGCCGATCGCTACACCGGCGAGATGAGGCGACAGGCGAACCGGCTTCTGCGCTTGTATCCAACTGCTCCAGCCCGTCAGTGCCGAGTGCTGCTTTTCGGCAACCTGCAGCTGTTGGTCGATGGAACGTTGGTTGATCATCCCGACTGGAGGCGGTCGAGGGTGCAGGAGTTGTTGGCCTGGCTGCTGCTGAACCGGTCGGGTAGTCGCCAGAGTATCGCCGCGGTTCTGTGGCCGGAAAGCTCCGAGACGGCCGGGCAGAACAACCTGCGGGTTCACCTCTCCCACCTGCATCGATTGCTGGAACCGGATCGCAGGAAGAGTTGGCCGCCATGGTTTGTTCGCTCCGACGGCGAATACCTGATGCTCGAAACCCAGGGCCTCAGCTCCGACGTAGAGGATTTTGATTCTGCGTGGAAGCGCGGCCTCGAGGCTGATCGTCAAGGCGTTCCCTCAATCGTTCTCGAGGAGTTCGGTCGGGTGGGCGATCTCTACACCGGTGACCTCTTGGGCTCGCTGCCAAACCCGGACTGGGCGCTCTATGAACGGATCGAGCGAAGGTCGAGGGCCACCACGGCCCTGGCGCGAATCGGTGAGTTGAACTCGGCCCGGGGCGAGCCGGAGGTTGCCGCCGAGGCGGCGACGATAGCTTTGCGGATCGATCCTCTGTGCCAGCGAGCGTCACGAGTATTTATTCGAAGTCTGCAATCGATGGACAACCACTCTGGAGCGCATCAAGCGGCTCGTGACCTCATCGAGAGAGCGGAAAAGGAAGGCCAGGTGCTGGACCATGAAACCCTGGGGTTGGTCGAACCCCTCGGTCTGAACATCGGGGGATCGTCTCGCAAGCCATTCAGTTAATGGCCGGTTAATCGGCCGGGCTTAAGATCGCTATCGATGCCGGTCAGGGTTTTCCTGTGGCTCTGACCAAAGCCGGACCATCGCCAAGCCTTTCGCTTGGCTGGTTCAAAAGCGTCGCCCACACACGGGAGAGAGGCAGGGCGGGTGATCCGAGACGGTCGTGGTGTCCGTCCGGATCGCCCGCAGGCCTCGCGTTCACACTTCAACCTCGACATGAGCGAAGCGACGGTTAGGCTCGATGCCCCGGTGGCCGCAGATCCATCGTTTCGACTACTCCGCTGTTCCACTGTTTTGAGCAGTGCCGAGGTTGCCTGATGCGCTTCATCTACATCGATATCGACACGTTGCGGGCCGATCATCTCGGCTGTTACGGCTACCACCGCGATACCTCGCCCAATATCGATGCCATCGCCGCCGAGGGGGTGCGTTTCGACAACGTCTATGCATCCGACGTGCCGTGCCTGCCCTCGCGCACTGCGCTGTCAACGGGCATGTTCGGTATTCGCAATGGGGTGGTCAACCACGGCGGGCTGGCCTCGGACCTTCGGGCCCAGGGGGCGAAGCGGCACTTCTTTGGCAAGATCGCGTCCAACAGCTGGGCGTCGAAGTTCTACTACGCCGGCTGGCACACGGCGTCTATCTCCAGCTTCCCCTTTCGACATTCGGCCTCGTGGTGGAACCACGGGGTGATGGAGGCGATGAACCTGATGCGGGGGTTCGGCGGGGAGCGAGCCGATGAAGTACTCCCCGGGGCCCTCGACTGGCTGAAGCGGCGTGGTGCCGCCGACAACTGGTTCCTCCATGTGCACCTATGGGACCCCCACACCCCGTACAACACACCCGAGGAGTACGGGAACCCGTTCGAAAACGACCCGGCACCGGCCTGGCATACCGAAGAGATTCGCCAACGCAACTGGAACTGGGCTGGCCCCCATTCGGCCCAGGAGCCGTGGGGGTTCACCCCCGACGAATGGGGCCCGCCACCACCGCGCCAGCCGTGGAACGCCGATTCGATGGAATCCGTAAAGGGCATCTTCGACGGCTACGACGTGGGGATCCGTTACGCCGACGATGCCGTTGGCGCGATCATGAACGCCCTCGACGATCTCGGAGTACTCGATGACACCGCGGTCCTCATCTCCTCGGATCATGGCGAGGCTTTTGGCGAGCTCGGTGTCTATGCCGATCATCAGGCTGCCGATCAGGCCACCTGCAACATCCCTGCCATCCTGCGCTGGCCCGGCATCGAACCCCGGTCATACTCCGGCCTGCACTATCACCTCGATATGGCGGCAACCACTCTTGAGTTGGCCGACATCGAGGTACCAGCAGGTTGGTGGAGTGGTGAGTCGGCGAAGCAGGCGCTGGTGGATGGCACCGACGCCGGTCGGGACATGCTCGTGCTCTCCCAGGGGGCCTGGGCCTGCCAGCGAGGCGTTCGTTTCGGCGACCACCTCTACCTCAAGACCTGGCACGACGGCTACCACCCGCACTGGAACGAAGAGATGCTCTTCGACATCGCCAACGACCCGCACGAGGTGCACGACTTGGCGTCGACGGAAGCCGCCCTAACCCGTCAGGCTGCGGCGATGCTCGAAGAATGGACCGCCGCGCAGCTGGAGATCGGACTCGGTGACCAGCGGGACCCAATGGAGATCGTCATGGAAGAAGGCGGGCCCTACCACGTCCGCGGTCACCTTCCGGCCTACCTCGGACACCTCAGAGGAAGCGGCCGAAGCCAGTGGGCCGACGCCCTCGCCGAGCGCTACCCCGCCGACGTCACCAGCTAATCGGGCGGTGTCGGTGGTGGATGAAGTCGGGTCCTGGGAGCAGTCTCCTAAGGGCCCAAGTGTTTGTGCCCGGTCGGGACCCAGGGGTCAGTAAGGGCGGTCGCCTGTGATGGTTACTCGCTCCATGCGGCGCAGGGCGGGGAGAAAGTCGTCGGTGGCGGCGTGCTGGACCGCCCGGTTGTCCCACATGATGAACGTGTCTGGTTGCCACCGAACCCGGCACTGAATGGACGGGTTCTTGATCGCCAACTCGAGCCGCTTGAGGATGGCGCGGGACTCTTCTTTGGAGACACCTTCGATATGGGAGGTGAAGCCGATGTTGGTGTAGATCGATCGAGCGCCGGTGTCGGGATGGGTTCGAATCACCGGGTGGCGTTGCGGCGGGTACTTCGCCTGCATCGCCGCCCGCTCCTCGTCGGGCACCCGACTGGCGAAGACCCGGGCGTAGTCGTGGATGGCGAACTTGTCGTCGATGCGTTCCTTCCATGCATCGGAGAGTCGTTCGTAGGCCGCACCGGCATCGGCAAAGCAGGTGTCGCCGCCCACCTCGGGCACGGTACGGCCGCGAAGTATCGACCCCATTGAGGGTTCGGCTCGCCACGTCACGTCGGAGTGCCACCCCGCAGCAACAAAGGTGTTGCCGGTATCGCCGCCAGCTTCAAGCAGGACGATCTCGGGATATCCCTCGATGCCTTCGGTGAAGGGATGTACTTCCAACTCGCCGAACAGCCGACCAAAGGCGATGTGTTCCTCGATGGTGATGTGCTGGTCCCGCAGCACCAGGACCTTGTGGTCGAGCCACGCTTTCCAGAGTTCGTCTCGGGTGGAGCTGTCCACGTTGGCCATATCCAGGCCGGACACTTCAGCGCCGAGGGTGGCCGTGATCGGTTTGACGGTAATCCCCATGCCCCCATTGTGGCTGGTTCAGGCGACCGCCGCGCTCTTTGTGTTGCGAGCGGTCCCGGCGAGCGAGGCTGGCCGGCTGCCGCTACTGCGCGGCTGCGCTCCTAACCACACGGGCCCCTCGGTAGTCACCGGCTTCGCGCCAGTCATTCAGGAAGCCGATGTAGTCCAACAGGCTTCCAGGGTAGGTCACGTTCCGGGCGCCCTGTTCGGTCATCACCCCTTCACTGTTGTAGTAGCCCGGGGTGCATCCACCGCTGTAGTTCATCAGCCCCATGGCCACACCAAAGAGCTGGTTGAGCCACTCGTCTTCAGCCTCGGGCCGCGCTTCGATCGATTCGATGCCGGCCTCGATGCTCGACGAGATGAGCCAAGCGATGTGCTTGGTCGACTCGCTCAGGAAGTGGACGAAGTTGGTGCCGAAACCCGCCTGCATGGTGCTGATGATGGCCAGGTTGGGGAACTCGGCGGTAAGGATGCCGTGAAGCGTGTGGGCCCCATCGCTCCAGCGTTCGCTCAAAGCAATGCCGCCCCGACCCAGCGGGTCGAACCCGAGCCGCTGCACAAAGGCCGTGGTCACTTCGAACCCCGAAGCAAACACCAGGAGGTCGAGTGGGTATTCGGTTCCGTCAACAACGGGACCGGCTTCGGTGATTGACTCCACCCCTCGCCCATCGGTGTCGATCAGATGCACGTTGGGAAGGTTGAAGGCTGGCAGGTATTCATCATGGAAACACAGCCGCTTGCAGTGTTTGCCGTACCAGGGTTTGAGGGCCTCTGCGGTCTCTGGGTCCTCAACAATGTCGTCGATACGGGCGCGGAGCTTCTCCATCACCGCGAAATCGATCCGTTCGAGCTCGAGAGTTTCCGCCTCGGTGTCGGCCGCCATCTGGGTGTTGTCCCACATGGTTTCCGTCCACCCGTCTTCGACCAGGTTGGGTTGAGGCTTGGCGCCGGTGACCGCCTCGGTGAAGTTGCGCATGCGCCGATCCTGCCAACCCGGTTCCAGGCTCTCGAACCACTCCACGTCGGTCGGCCCGTTGTTGCGCTCGCCCACACCTGACGGGGTGCGCTGAAAGACAAAGACTTCTTTGGCGGTTTTGGCCAGCTGCGGTACCGCTTGGATTGCCGTGGCGCCGGTACCGATGATGCCAACCCGTTTGTCGGCCAGGTTGTCCATCGGGTCGGTTGGCGAGCCGCCGGTATAGGAATAATCCCAGCGGCTGGTGTGAAACATCCGGCCCCCAAACTCCTCGATGCCGGGGATGCCTGGGAGCTTGGCTTTATGAAGCAGTCCGCCGGCAGTAACCATGAACTTCGAGGTGAGTTCGTCGTTGCGGTTGGTGGTGATGGTCCACCGCTTGGCCTCGTCGTCCCAGGTGGCGGAGGCGATCTCGGTTTGGAACAGCGCGTGTTGGTACAGCTCGAAGTGGCGACCGATGCGCTGGCAGTGCTCGAAGATTTCGGTGGCCGACGCGTACTTCATCGTGGGCATGTAGCCGGTCTCTTCGAGCAGTGGCATGTAGGTGTAGGACTCCACGTCACACATACAGCCCGGGTAGCGGTTCCAGTACCAGGTGCCGCCGAAGTCGCCCGCCTTTTCCACGATGCGGAAGTTGGTCACGCCCTGCTGTCGGAGGTTGACCGCAGTCAGCATCCCGGCGAAACCCCCGCCAACGATCACGGCATCGACCTCTTCGATGTGAGGGTCGCGGGTGAACCCGGGCTCCACGTAGGGGTCGATGTTGAACTCGGCGTACTCGCCCTTGAGCTCTTTGAACTGGTTCAGCCCATCGGGCCGCAGCCGCTTCTCGCGCTCCGCCGCATAGCGGGCCCGGGCGGCAACGAGGGGATCTTCTCCGGAGGATGGGTTCGTAGCGGCGATGGGCTCGGATCCGGGCTGGTTGTCGGTGGTCACCGTCTCTGTTTAGTCGAACCGGGCCCGGATATTGCGATCGGATCGCACACTGATAAGACCGATCGCAATGCTTCTCTGGGTCTGATCACTGGTCCGACCCGAGACGCGGTGGGTGGTTCTCCTACGCTCTGCGGTGTGAGGAATGGAATCAACCACGCACTGCTGGGCGCCTCTGCGCTGATGCTGCTGGCGCTGCTGATGCTGGCCGGCTGTGCGGGTAGTACCGAGCCGGCGGAGCAGACCGAGGCAGGCGCTGGTGAAGTCACTGCCTCCTCAGCGCCAGCGGTCGGGGCCGCGCCCGAAAGTGACGAGGGTGAATCAGCTGACCCCGCGGCCGCGGTTCCAGCCTCAAGCACCACCACGGTGCCAATCACCACAACAACTCCCCTAACGACTGCGCCGAGCACCACAATGGTTGATGCAACACCGATTGATGCAACACCGATTGATGCAACACCAGACTCAACCGGAGGTGCTGCGCCGTCGGCGCCATGTCGCCGCCTTGACTTCACCGATCGTGACCAGCGCGATGCCTGGTTCGTGCTCAACGATGGCGTTATGGGTGGGCGGTCCGAGGGCCAGCTCACCTATTCCGGTTCTGCGGCGCAGTTCTCCGGCTTCATCAATACCGATGGCGGCGGGTTCACCTCGATCCGCACCAGGTTGGTGCCGGGGGACCTTGACGGGGTCGATCGCGTCGATCTGCGGGTGCGGGGCGACAGCCGCTCCTATGAACTCACGCTTCGCGACGATGTGCCGCGACCGATCCGGCTGGTGTTTCATGACGCCCCGATCGCCATCGCCGCCGCCGGAGAGTGGCAGACGGTATCGATACCGCTCTCGAGCCTCCGGACCTCCTCGGCCGGGGGCGAAGTGGACACCGACCCTTTTGACCCGATGCGGGCTAACGAAATCGGCATCATCCTGGCCGATGGCATCGACGGCGACTTCGCCATGGAGGTGGCCTGGGTCGACCTTTGCTCCACCGACGGCGGTGACCAGCGCGAGGAGTCTGCTGATTAATGCTGCTCCGCGAATCGGCGCCGAGGCGCCCGCCACTCAAGGAGAGATTTTTGGCACTCCTAGATGCGGAATGGACGAAAATCCCCGACGCAGAGTGGCGGGATGCATCGGTGTTGATTCGCCAGCATGATTAATCAGCAGACTCCTATCGGGGCCGCCGCTCGAAGGCCGGACGCGTCCGTGGCGTGGGGATGCTGCACGGATGTGCATCCTCCACGCCACGGAGATTCCTGCTGATCCGCTTCTCCCGGAACGGAAAGAACATTTGCACAGGTCGAGCTGGCATCAGTCCTTAGCAGGGATCGAAATCTCAAAGGTTGAGACTCTCGTCTCTTCATCAGTCTAGGGGAGCATAGACCGAAGTCAAACAGAGTCGCTGATCCGCAGCCGCGGCCGGGCCCCTTGGCCAGTCTTGATGCCAATATGCCGGGCCGGGCGATCGTCATTGCCTATTTGTCGGCGTTTCACAAGCCTCGTCGCGGGCATACTGGGTTGGTGTCGAATTCCAGGCTGTCCTCGGCGGAGGCTCGAGACCAGCTCGTTGCCATCGGTATCGAGCTGTTGAGCAAACGCGGCCTTCGGATGGACCCTCTCGGCATTGAGCTCACCGAAGCCATCGCCGCTTCGAACGTCCCTCGTTCCAGCGCTTACCGAGCCTTCAAGCACGAGACCCTCTCGGCCCAGGAGGCGTTTGCCCAGGCGGTCTCCACCTGCCTGATCAGCCTCAACACCCATGGCGACGTCACCGGGACCATCGAAGTAGCGATGGAGGTGATCTCCAGCCGGCCCGACCTGCTGGAGAACGGCACCAAACAGGAGCTGGCCTTTGCTCTGCGCCAGCTGATCCGCAGATCGACTGACGCCAACGTAAGCGGGCTCGAAAAGTCGCCGCTGGTTTGGCTCTATCTCGGCACCCTGATTGCCGTTGGCCAGAGTGACCAGCCGATGGACCACCCGTTGGTCAGCACCCTTCGCAGCCCCGATCGTATAGCTCTGATGGTCAACTTCTATCGCGACATGCTCGAGTCGTTTGGCCTCCGACTGCGTTCCGGTTGGAGCTACGAACGGCTCGACGCCGCGATCTCAGCCACCATGCTCGGATATGGAGCGCGCATGATCGTCGATCCGCTCCTGCGCAACATCATGCGCCCAACCGGTTCGGACGGCGAAGAGGAACCCTGGACCATGGCCGCTATCGCCATCGAAGGGTTGGTCCTGGCTGCAGCCGAGCCCAACCCGCGGGTGGTCAACGCCGCCGATCTTTCCTCCTGGATAGATTAGGACCGTCCCAGAACCGTCCGCTCATGCCCTGAGCTTGTGCCGCGGAGACTGGCTTGGTTCGCCTCGTTAGTGCGCCATGGAAATGGAGCGGCGGGTTGTGGCTGCCTTGACCGCGGCTTGGCCCACCAGGGTGACGAGGAACATCACCACTGCGGCCAGCGCCATGGTCGCTCCGGCCGCGGTGTCGTGGTGGAAGCTGATCAACAGCCCCACAACTACTGCCAGCGCGCCCACGCCGACCGCAGTGGCCATGATGGCCGGCACCCGCCGCACCAACAGGGTCGCCGTTGCCGGTGGAGCCACAAGGAAGGCGAAGACCAACACATTGCCGACGGTTTCGAACGACGCGACGATGGCCACCGCCAGCAGCACCAGGAGTAGTAGGTGGGCGAGGCGGGGCCGCAGTCCCAGGAGCCGGGCCTGAGTTTCGTCGAAGGTCATCACCAGGAAAGCCCGGTAAAACACCACCACCCCGGCGACCGAAACTGCCGCGGCCAGCGCCTGACGCACCAAGTCGGCGTCGTCGATCGCGGTGATTGAGCCAAACAGGAAACGGTTGAGATCACCGCTGTAGGAACCGGACTGGCTCGACATGATCACTACCGCCAGAGCCAGAAACCCAACAAAGAACACTCCGATTGAGGTGTCTTCGGGAAGGGGTGAATGGTTCTTGATCAGGCTGATTCCGCCGACCATGGCGATGGCGGCCACGAAGGCTCCGAGGCTGGTGTTGACCCCCACAACAAAAGCGATGGCGACGCCCGGCAGGATGCCGTGGGCCACCGCGTCACCGAGAAAGCTCATGCCCCGCAGCACCACCCAGGTACCCACCACCGAGGTGGCAACAACAGTGAGAAGGCCTGCGATCAGGGCGTTCATCATGAAGTCGTTGTCGCGAAACGGTTCGATCCACCAGTCGATTGGGCTGGTTAGAAATTCCATCGCCACTTCCGATTTCGGGGGCGGACAGCGCCGCTTTGAGCGGCTGGTTCGGGCGACACTATCGAAGGCCTTCGACGATCAACTCGGCGTTGTTCAACAGCAACCCGGCGTAGCTGTCGGCATCGGTGCCGGGTGGTCCGAGGGTGCCGACGGAGAGCACAACCACCTCAACGCCGGGGACTCGTTCGGCCAGGGCATCGACATCATCGGTCGAGTGTTGGGACTCCGCAAAGATGGTGCTGATCTGTTCCTCACCGATCGTGTCGGCCAGTTCGTCGAGGTGGCCGGCGCTGGGTTGGGCCAGGGTGGATGCTGTAGGGATCACGGTGCCGACCACATCAAATTTGTAGCGCTCGGCGAAGTAGCTGAAGGCATCGTGGCTGGTCACCAGCTTGCGCTTCTCGACGGGCAGTCCTTGCACCAACTCGATGATCTGACCGTCGACGGCTTCCAATTCGCCGCGGTAGCGCTCAAGGCACTCGTCGGTGGCTTCTTTGTCCAAACCTGAGTGTTCAACAAGAGCCTCAGCGATATGGGGCAACGCCTCGATCACGGCAAGCGGATTCAGCCAGAAGTGCGGATCCCCATCCGCATGGGCATGGTCGTCATGGTCGTCTTTGTGACCATCATGGCTGTCACCCTCTTCGCCCTCGTGGCCGCCTTCATCCTCGTGACCATCATCGTCATGGCCCTCTTCATCCTCGTGGCCCTCTTCTTCTTCATGGCCGTCATCGTCATGGCCTTGGTGGCCATCGCCGAAGTCGTCGCCGAGCAGATCGGCTCCGATGTGGTCGCTCACCGCAAAGGTGGGTGACCCGTTATCGGCCACTACATCAAGGGTGTCGCCCAGTGCTTCTTCGAGCCCGGCGCCGGTGCGGATGATCAGTGTCGCCTCTTCCAGCCGACCGCGGTCCTGAAGCGATGGCTCGAAGGAGTGCGGATCGCTCCCGGCCGGCACGATGCTCTCCACATTGGCTTGCCCACACGACACCTGCTCAACCACATCGGCCCAAATGGTGGTGGTGGCAATCACCAATGGCCCTGAACTCTGACTCACGCCAGCCACCTGGTCAGAGTTGTCTGATCCGCAACTCGCCAGCACAACCAACAGGCCGGTGACACCAAGAATCAGCTTGTTCACGAGGCACCGCCAGGATCGGAATGTGACAGTGAACCGCTGAGTAGAGCGGTGGCAGGGAAAACAAACACGAGCAAGAAGACTCCGAGATATCAGGCAACAGGGCCTACCGGGAGGAGACCACCGAAGCGAAACGGTTGCGAACCGACAGGACAGATTGGAAAGGACAGAAAAAGTGGAACCAAAGTGAGAATGAGAACCGGTTCCGATCATATTGAGAATGATTCTTGTTCGCAATACCTATCGATGGCTCTATCATTGAACTGTGCTCTACGGGTTTGATCAGGTTGCGGTGCGCTACGGCGACACCTGCGCGTTTGAGGTGGCAAGCCTTGACTTTGGTCCCGGCGAGCTTGTGGGCCTGATCGGCCCCAACGGATCAGGCAAAACCACACTCCTGCGGCTGCTTGGCGGGTTGTCCTCCCCCACAACCGGTCGGATCCGCGGCTTGGGTGAACCAACAGCATTCGTCGACCAGCACCAACGCCAGCCTCGGTGGATGCCACTTACCGTCGCCGAAGTACTGCGCATGAGCCGGTACGGTCGCCTCGGACTGCTCGGAAGGTTGGGCAAGGAGGACCGTCGCGTCATCACCGAGGCCGCCCAGCGCCTTGAGGTCGACGATCTCACCAACCGCCAGTTCGGTGAACTCTCAGGCGGTCAGCGCCAACGGGTTCTGGTCGCCGCCGCTCTGGCCACCGAGGCCGAGTGTTTGCTGTTGGACGAGCCGATCACCGGTCTCGACCTGGCGAGCCAGGACACCATCCTGTCGGTTGTGACCGCCGAGCGCGACGCCGGCCGACTCGTAGTGATGTCAACGCACCATCTGGAGGAAGCTCGGCGGTGTGACCGGGTTCTGGTGCTGGCCAACCGAGTGGTCGCCGACGGTCCACCGCACGACACCCTCCGGCCCGATGTCTTGGGCGCCGCTTTCGGTGAGCGGGTGATCCGGTTGACCGACGATGATGGCCAGACGATCGTGCTCCTTGACGATCACGGTCACCATCACCATCACTCTTCATCGGCCAGCTCATGAGCACCCCATTACACCGCCATACCCACAGCGACGAAGTCGCCACCGGCGAGGAGCTGCATGATCTCGTGGCCAAACGGCTGACCGAACGTGGTCAGCGCTATACCAGTGGCCGTCGCCGCCTGATCGAGGCACTGGTGGAAGCCGAACATCCGATGACCCTTCCGGCTATCGTCGCCGGGAGTCCTGATGTGGCTCCGTCATCGGCGTATCGCAACCTGGATCTGTTGGAGTCGGCGGGGGTGATCCGGCGAATCTCTTCAGGCGGCGATCATGCCCACTTCGAGTTGGCCGAGCCGCTCCTGCATCACCATCACCATCTGATCTGTGTCGACTGCGGCACCATCGTCGACATCCACCTCGATGACGAGCTCGAGGATCTGGTGGATGAGCGTCTCTCGAAAGCGGCAGTCGATGCCGGCTTCACCCCGATCAGCCACAGCCTCGACGTCCACGGTCGCTGCCCCACCTGCACCAAAGCCGCCAGCGTCTAGTGTCCCGACCCACAAGTTCGCCGCGTATTCAACGGCACCATCCGCCACGCTCTGCGTCCTCGCTCAGTCATTTCCGCCAAGGAGACTCCCTCACTGTGTCCTTGATCGTGACGGAGCGTGCTCGCCGAATACATCAACGGACTTATGAGTCGGAAC
>CALAML010000300.1 GCA_937925845.1 uncultured Acidimicrobiales bacterium
TGGCGGTGCTTCGGGGCCGCCTCAGTCGGGCGCCCCGCGAGGTGGAGTTGCCGTCGGGCGATCGCCTGGCCCGCCTCGATGTCACGGTTCGCCGGCCGGACGCCACCGAGACGGTTCCGGTGCAGGTGGATGACCCCAATGCCACGGTGTTGGGGCTCACCACCGGTAGCGAGATTGTGGTGATCGGGGTGGTCCGACGCCGCTACTACCGGGCTGGCGGTGCTACGGCATCACAAACCGAGGTGGTGGCCGACCGCGTGATTCCGGCCAGCCACCGCGGCCGTGTGGCCACTGCGGTTGAACGGGCCCTGGCCTCCACCGCCACTTCGTTCGGGGACGCAAGCTGAGAACGACCAAGGCGTAGGTGCCCAGCACGGGGAGACCGGTGCTGGGCGCCGACATCGGCGGTCGGATGCGAGCTGGACGGTATTGCTAGCTGGTGAGTTCGAGCGCTCCGTCGCCGGCGGCCACTTTGATGGTGTCGCCGTCGTTGAAGTCGCCGTTGAGCAACTTGAGCGCCAGCGGGTCGGCCAACATTTTTTGGATGACCCGGGCGAGGGGCCGGGCACCAAAGGCCGGGTCGAATCCTTCGGCTGCGAGCCAGTCCATCGCCCCGGGGGTGATGTCGAGGCTGAGTTTGCGATCCGACAGCCGCCGCGAAAGCGACTGGAGCTGGATCTCAACGATGCGGCGCAGGTCGTCCTGTTCGAGTGAGCGGAACCGGACGATGTCGTCGACCCGGTTCACGAACTCGGGCTTGAAGAAGTCCTGCGGGTCGCCGGGAAGGTTGGACGTCATGATCAAGATCACGTTGCTGAAGTCAACGGTGCGACCCTGGCCATCGGTGAGCCGTCCATCGTCCATGAGCTGCAGCAACACGTTGAACACTTCCGGGTGGGCCTTTTCCACCTCGTCGAGCAGCACCACTGCGTAGGGGCGGCGGCGCACCGCTTCGGTGAGCTGGCCTCCCTGGTCGTAGCCGACATAGCCGGGAGGGGCGCCGATGAGTCGGCTGACCGAGTGCTTCTCGAGGTACTCGCTCATGTCGATGCGAACCATGGCCCGCTCGTCGTCGAAGAGCAGCTGGGCCAGCGATCGGGCCAGCTCGGTTTTACCCACGCCGGTGGGCCCAAGGAAGAGGAACGTGCCGATCGGCTGATTCGGGTCGGAGAGCCCGGCCCGGCTGCGGCGGATGGCGTTGGCCACCGCACTCACGGCATCGTCCTGACCGATCACCCGCTCGTGTAGCACGTCTTCGAGCTTCACCAGCTTCTGGACTTCGCCTTCGATCAGCTTCGAGACCGGGATGCCGGTCCAGGCACTGACCACGTCAGCGATGTCTTCCTCGTCGACCTCTTCTTTGAGCATCTTCTCCGATGCCTGGAGATCGGCGAGGGCCAGCGTGGCTTCGTCGATCTTGCGCTCGAGTTCGGGCACCACGCCGAAGCGGATCTCGGCCACCTTTTCGAGGTCGGTTTCGCGATCCATTTCCTGGCGGCTGGTGTCGAGCTGTTCTTTCAGGTCGCGGATTGCCGCGATCGACGCCTTCTCCGCGTTCCAGTGCTCGGACATGTCCGCGATCTGAGCCTCGAGAGTCTGGAGCTCGGTGTCGAGGCCGGCCAGCCGTTCCGCGCTGGCGCTGTCGGTCTCCTTGGCCAGGGCTACCCGCTCGATTTCGAGCTGACGCACCCGACGCTGAACAACGTCAATCTCCGTGGGTACCGAGTCGATTTCGATTCGCAGCCGGCTGGCCGCTTCGTCGATGAGGTCGATGGCCTTATCGGGCAGGAAGCGACCGGTGAGGTAGCGGTCGGACAACATTCCCGCGGCCACCAGCGCCGCGTCCTGGATGCGCACACCGTGGTGGACTTCGTAGCGCTCCTTGAGGCCGCGCAGAATGGCGATGGCGTCTTCCACCGAGGGCTCTTCCACCAGCACCTGCTGGAACCGCCGCTCGAAAGCCGGATCCTTTTCGATGTACTTGCGGAACTCGTCAAGGGTGGTGGCACCGACCATGCGGAGTTCGCCGCGGGCCAGCATCGGCTTCAACATGTTGGAGGCATCCATCGAGCCTTCGGCCGCGCCGGCGCCAACGATGGTGTGCATCTCGTCGATGAAGGTAATGACTTCGCCGTCGGCGGCGGTGATCTCTTTCAGTACCGCCTTCAGGCGCTCTTCGAATTCACCGCGGAACTTGGCTCCGGCCACCATCGACGACAGGTCGAGGCTGATCAGCCGCTTGTTGCGCAGGCTCTCGGGGACGTCACCTTCGAAGATGCGCAAGGCCAGGCCTTCGACGATGGCCGTCTTACCGACGCCCGGTTCGCCGATCAGCACCGGGTTGTTCTTGGTGCGTCGTGACAGCACCTGGATGACGCGACGGATCTCATCGTCGCGTCCGATCACCGGGTCGAGCTTGCCGTTGGCTGCGGCTTCGGTGAGGTCTCGGCCGTACTTCTCAAGGGCCTGATACTGCTCTTCGGGGTTCTGCGAGGTAACGGTGTGGCTACCTCGAACCTCGCCCAGGGTGATGATCATCGTGTCGCGATCGACATCGATGATGGCCGCGGTCGATGGCGATGCCGAGGAGTCGGTCAGGCCGACCAGAAGATGTTCGGCCGACACGTACTGGTCGCCGAGTTCAACCTTGGTTTCGTCGGCGGCGTCCATCACCGCAAGCAGTTCGCGGCTCAGTCGGGCTTCGCCGCCGTAGGCCTTTGAGGACTTGTTGAGCGCCGCTTCGTTGCCGGAGCGAATCGCTGACGGGTTGCGGTCCAGGGCCTGCAAAAGTGGGAGCACGAGGGTGTCGGGCTGGCCGACCAGTGCCGCCAAGAGATGGTGCGGAGTGACCTCGGGGTGGCTGAGGTGGCGGGCGCTATCAACCGCGCTGGTGAATGCTTCTTGGGTCTTGGTGGTCCAACGGTTCGGGTCGAGGGTCATATAAGTGGGCCTCCGATCGTGTGCCGGCGGCACACGGGTGATTCTGTGACTTCTGTATCTGGGGGATTGGCTCTAGAGACTGGCTGGCGAGACTGGCGAAGGAACGGTCTAGGGAAGATTGTAAAGCGGCCGGGAAGCCGCAGCTCCATCAGTATACCTGCGACTTATAAAACTTGATACACCCACCATCAAGTTTTCTGTGCATACAAATGAGATAGGCTGTGGAATGATCGATCGATGCCTCCTGTTGTTCATGGGGCAGCATCCTTCTGACGCCCAACCGTTTGGACCAAAGTGAACCCCCCTGCTTCGACCCGACCGCCCGTGACCGTCGAGGTCCACCTCGCCCCCGATGCCCTTGAGTCTGCGCTTTCTGACGAGGTTCGGGCTGGGCTCACCTCCACCCCCCGGGCCATTCCCCCGAAGTGGCTCTACGACGAGCGTGGTTCGGAGCTGTTCGAGGAGATCACCCTCACCCCCGAGTACTATCCCACCAATCGCGAAGCCGAGATCTTCGAAACCTACGCCGCCGATATCGCCGCGCAGTCTGGCGCCGACACGATGGTCGAGTTGGGGTCGGGATCGTCCCGCAAGACCCGATTGCTGCTTGAGGCCTTCCAGGCTCGCGGCAACTTTGTGCGCTTTGTGCCCTTCGATGTGAGT
Organism: uncultured Acidimicrobiales bacterium; assembly: GCA_937925845.1. GTDB lineage: Bacteria > Actinomycetota > Acidimicrobiia > Acidimicrobiales > CALAML01 > CALAML01. The sequence goes on from CALAML010000300.1 coordinate 3,604, forward strand.
GAGGATTTCCTTCGTTCCTCGGCCGAGACCATCGCCGCCGATTTCAACGACTTAGAGATTCATGCCGTTGTCGGCGACTTCGAACGCCATCTGGGCCTGCTGCCCAAGGCCGGCTGCCGCATGTTTGCCTTCCTCGGCTCAACCATCGGCAACCTCGAGCCTCCGGCCCGGGCCCGGTTCCTCGCCGAGTTGGCCGACGCCATGAACCCCGGTGACACCTTGCTGTTGGGCACCGATCTGGTGAAGGACGTCGATCGTTTGGAGGCGGCCTACAACGATGCCGCCGGCGTGACCGCCCAGTTCTCGCTGAACGTGCTCAACGTCATCAACCGGGAGCTCGACGCCGACTTCAACCTGGACGCCTTTACCCATGTGGCCCGTTGGAACCCCGACGAAGAGTGGATCGAGATCTTCCTTCGCTCCGAAGCCGACCAGACCGTACGGGTGGAGGCCCTTGATCTCACCGTCGACTTCGCCGCCGACGAACTGCTCGGCATCGAGGTAAGCACCAAGTTCCGTCCGGAGAAAATCGCCACCGAGTTGGGAGCCGTTGGCCTGACCATCGAGCAGATCTTCACCGATGCCGCCGGCGACTTCGCCGTCACCCTCGCCCGCAAGGCCTAGTTCGCCCAAACCCCAAACAGAGGCGGCCCCAAACCGAGCTGAGCTCGCCGGGCCTGCCGGATCTCAGGCGGCCAAGCCTGCGGTCCACGCTTCGTAGAGTTCGGCGTAGTGGCCCGCCTGGGCTACCAGGGCGTCGTGGGTATCGAGTTCGACCAGTCGGCCGCCGTCGATCACCCCAACCCGGTCACAGCGCTGGGAGGTGGACAGCCGGTGGGCGATCACGATCACGGTTCGTTCCGCCATCAGCGTTTCCATCGCCGTCTCCACTATCGCTTCGGTGCCCGGGTCGACCGACGAGGTCGCTTCGTCGAGGATCAGGATGTTGGGGTCGACGAGAGCGGCACGAGCCAAAGACACCAGCTGCTTCTCACCGGCCGAGAGCCGGCTCCCCCGTTCCTCCACTTCTGTCTCCAACCCTTCGGGCAGTCGGGCAAAGACGTCGTACACACCGATCCGGGTGAGCGCGGCAGTGAGTTCGTCATCGGTGGCGTCGGGCTTCGACAGCCGGATGTTGTCGGCGACGGTGCCGGCAAACAGGAAGCCTTCCTGGGGCACCACCACGATGCGGTCCCGCAGGGTTTCCTGCGACGCCTCGGTCAACGGCAAGCCGCCGATGCGGATGGTCCCGCTGGTCGGGTCGTAGAAGCGGGCCACCAGCTTGGCCACGGTCGACTTGCCGGCACCGGTCGGGCCTACGAGTGCGATTCGTTCGCCTTCGGCGATGGTGAGGTTGAGGTGTTGCAGGATCGGTTCGTCAGGGCTGTAGCCGAAGGAAACATCGTCGATCTCAACCAGGCCGCTGGCCGGTAGCGGCGGTGCGTTCGGGGGTGAGGCCACGGCCCGGGGTTCGTCGATCAGCTCGTACAGCTTGTGCAGTGAGGCGGTGGCTGACTGCACCATGTTGAAGAGCTGGCTGAGCTGTTGGACCGGCCCGAACATCGTCTGCAGGATCAGGATGAACGCGGTGAGGGTGCCGATGGTGACGTCGCCGTTGAGCACCATGGTGCCGCCGATGCCGACCGCCAGTGCGGTGCTGACGGCGCCGGCCAACTCCACCACCGGCAGGTACATGGCACCGATTTTGACCGAGCGCATGTGGGCTCGGTAGAGGTCGTCATTCGCAGTTTCGAAACGGTCCAGCTGGTCGTGTTCACGGGCGAAGGCCTGCACTACTCGAACGCCGCTGATGCCTTCCTGCAGCTTGGTGAGGGTGGCACCGATCTCTTCGCGTACCGACAGATAGGCCCGGTTCGAGGTTCGCTGGAACCACACGCTGGCCGCGGCCACAAACGGCATGGTGAGCAGGCACAGCACCAACAGCAGCGGGTTCAGCAGTGTGAGGGTGACCACCGACGCGGTGAGCACCAGCGCCGCGGCCACAAACATCAACAGTCCCATCTGCACCAGGATCTGCAGCGAGTCGACATCGGAGGTCATCCGCGACACCAGCACGCCCGCGTTTTCGCGATCGTAGAACGGCATCGACTGGTCGAGGAGATGTCGGAAGACTCGAACCCGAAGATCTCTCAGGAAGCTCTCCCCCACTTTGGCGAGGGTGGCGATGGCCAGGCGGAAGGTGAAGTACGACACCACTGCGGCCACCACGTAGCCGACGATCGAGGTGTTGAGCACCGAGGCGTTGTTGGCGACCAACCCGCCGTCGATGGCCCGCCGCACCAGCAGCGGTCCGGCCATGGTGGCCATCGAGAACCCGATCAGCAGCAGTAGCGCCAGCACCGCGCCCCGACGGTAGGGCCGCACCATTCCGGCGGTGCGACGCAGCACCCGGCGGGTTTGGGCCGCGTCAAGTTTGGCGTCTTCGCTAACGCCGACTCCTCCCCACCAGCCCATTAGCGCTGGCCTCGCGGGTCGAGCGAGGCGGCTCCGGCACCAGCTTCGCCATCTCCGCTACCGACGGGCGCGGTGTGGTCGCGATCCTCAGCGTCGGCCGCCAGTACTTCGCGGTAGCGGTCGTTGGTGGCCAGGAGGTCCTTGTGGGTGCCAACGGCCACCACGCGACCTTCATCGATCAACAGCACCCGCTGGGCCAGCGCCACGGTCGCCGGGCGATGGGCGATCACCAGGGTGGTGCGTTCCTCCATCGCCGCGTTGAGCGCATCGCGGATTTCGTGCTCCTTGGTCGGATCCACTGCCGAGGTGGCGTCGTCAAGAATCAGCACGCGGGGGTTGGCCAGAATGGCGCGGGCAATGGCTAACCGCTGGCGCTGACCTCCGCTGAGCGAGAAGCCGCGCTCGCCAACCTCGGTGTTGTAGCCGTCGGTGAGCTCGCTGATGAAGTCGTGGGCTCCGGCCATGGTCGCTGCGGCCACGATCTCGGCTTGGGAGGCTTCGGGGTTGGCGAAGGCGATGTTTTCGCCGATGGTGGCGGCAAAGAGGAAGGTCTCTTCGAAGACGATGCTGACCGCTCGCCGCAGCTCGGCGGGGTCCAACTCGCGTATGTCGACCCCGTCGATGGCCACCGTGCCGCTGGTGGCTTCATAGAAGCGGGGTATCAGGTTGGCGACGGTCGATTTCCCGGAGCCGGTCGCTCCCACCAGCGCCACCGACTCCCCGGGTTCGATGGTGAGGGTGACTCCGTTGAGCACCGGCGTTTCTGCGCTGTAGCCGAAGTGCACAT
>CALAML010000301.1 GCA_937925845.1 uncultured Acidimicrobiales bacterium
GGCCAACACCCCTGCCCAACCACCGGGAGACTCCTGTGAACCAACTCAAAGCACTCAATGCCAGCGCCACCGTCGCCGCGGTACTCGCAGCACCGGTGATCGTGGCCATCGTCGCCGCACTCCGACTCAATGGCGACGGAGCGTTCAACACCCTCGACTCCACGGCCACGCTGGCTCAAATCTGGCTTTGGATGGCGGTGATCATCACGCTGCTGCTCGGTGGCCGACTGATGGCCAACTCTCTGATCGATGTCCGCTCGCGTGGCCTCGGCGCAGTGGCGTCGGTGTCCCCGGCGCGCACGTTGGCCTTGGGTGTTGCAGAGCAAAGCCACTTCGGCGCCGGACCCGGCCCCGATGACGTGGCGCCAGTGCAGGGGCTCACCGACCTGGCTCAGTGGCTGGCTCCGATCCGAACTCCTGAGTTTGTGGTTTCAGAGACCCCGATCACAGAAGTTGTCGATACCGAAGCTGATGCGAAAGCGGCCGCGCTGGCGCTGGCGATGGCGGTCGAAGAAGAAACCGTCGCCGTATACGAAGGCCCGACCGAGACGATCACCGCAAACCGCGGCGACACCTGGTGGACCCTGGCCACCGAGCTACTCGACGAGGGCGAGCGCTGGGAAGAAATCGCCGCCCTCAACGTAGGTCGGGAACAACACGACGGCGTGGTGATGTCACAAAGCACCCGCATTCGGGCCGGCTACGAACTCGTCGTACCCCAGAGCACCGAAGACGAAGAATCGACCCAATCATGAGCCCAACAACCAACACCTCTCCGATAAGTCACTCTGACCGCCTTCAGCAGACGCCGCCATCGCCGCGAACGACTCGCCGGGCCACAACCTGGCTAGCCACGCTGGTGGTCGGCCTCGCCGTTCTGGCCGGATGTTCCAGCAACGATGGACCGGAGGCGCAACCGCTGGTCGACCCGATCACCGACGACACCCCTGAAGTGGCCGACAAGGTCGACGCCGGGGCCGAGTTGGCCGTGGGCCCAGCGGCGATCGAAGACACCACCATCGTGCTGCCCGACGGACGGGTTCCCGAGCCCGCCGGCCAGGACGCGGCCCAGGCCTACATCAACTACAGCGAACTCCGCGACCGTGGCGAGCTGACCCAAGCCGATGGCGAAGCGGTCGCCTCCGGAAGCGCACTGGATGCGCTGCTCTTTGCCGCCGGTGTTGGCATCGAGGGCGACGGTTCGACCACCACCGTCGGCGTGATCGACGTAGAACAGACCGGATCGACGGTGGTTCTGCTCACCTGCGACGTCGCCGACTTGGGCGAGAACTCGCTGCTTGACGATGGCACCCGGCTGATCGACCAGCGAGCCCACCGCGTGACCGTCGAAAGCTCGGCCGACGGCCCCCGGGTTGCGGAAGTGGCCCGACTCACCTCCGCCCTGCGCGAGGGTCGTTTCTGCGCTCCGGTGGATGCCCAGCGAGAACTGATCAACCAAGTGCTCAGCGCCTTTGAGGTCTACACCGCAGTGGCCGCCGGCGAAGAAGACGCCGACCGACTCAACGATGTATTCGAAGATCCGATTCGTTCTTTTCTTCAGGAACGGCTGGCCGACTCGCCCGGAACGGTGGTGGGCGAGGTCGAGCTCTCGATGGCCAACGTCATCAACTACATCCCCAACTTCCGGGGTCAGGTGCGGATGTGTCTGGTGTACCCCGATGGTCTCCAAGTACTTGACGCCGACGGCGAGATTGTCGACGCCGAACCGGCTGGGAACGAGTTCGGGTTCATCGCCTCGGTTACGAAGGCCGAGCCCGGCCAGGGTGACTTCGAAATCGTCGACATGGACTTTGCCCCAACCACACCGGTCTGCTGAAAAGGAGCACCGGGAAATGGCGAACAGGGAAATAGCAAACAGGGAAAAGGGAACTAGGGGAAATTGATGCGGAACCGTTCCAAACCGGTCACCACCAGCAACCGGCGACCCTCGTTGCGAGCTGCACTCGTGCTGGCGATCGCCGTCGCGCTTGTGGGCGGACTCCTGCCGTTCGTGCCCCGGTACGTATCGAACACCACGGTGTGGAACGACGCGCTCGGATTGCACTCAGCCGGCGCCAACGGCCTGTGCGCCGACGGGTTCGACTACCGCGAGTACCGCACCAACGGAAACAATGACGCCGACGAGCAGGATCTAGCCAGCCTCACCCCGTCGTATCAGGATCTGACCCCGCTCGAAGAGACCCACGAATGGGTCCTGGCCCTGTGCGTCAACTGGGAAGGCAACTGGAACGTGGCCCCGGGTGGCGACCCGGTGCAACAGGTCCGAGGCAGCTCCCTTCAGGCGGAGGCCGACCTCTTTGCCGCCGCCCTCAGCTCCGGCTTTGGTGAACCCGAGGTTCGAACCGTTCCCGACATCCAAGGACCGACAGAAGGGGGCCGCCCGTTTTACGTTGGGCTGGAGACCTGGATCGAGGTCCACGAGGACACCTGGCAGGCCAAGTCTTCCTCGAGCAGCTCCGAGGGAGTGACGGTCACAACGACCAAGACGCCCGAAGCGGTGGTTTGGCGCTTTGGAGCCCTGGCCGGCGAATGCGACAACCGAGGCGCAATACCGCCAGCGGTTCTCGGCTCCACGGTTGAGGCCGCCCCCTGCGGTTTCACCCCGGAAAAGTACGCCGAAGAGACCGAACTTTCGGTACAGATTCGGTTCCGTATCTCAGCGGAGTCCGACCTTTCGGGCACCACGCAAACAACAACCGAACTCTCCGACGCCTGGGTGCAGTCCCGACGGGTGGACGAAGTACAGGCCTTTGGCGTCGATCCGTCGGGCACGGTTTCGGTGCCACCACCGGCCGATCGGGACTACGACGATGGTCGCGATTGCGGGCTCAACCCGCTTTCGTGGGGACAGTGCGCCCGTGACGCAGTCGAATGGGCCGTCGACATCGTGGCCGCTGGCATCGAACTGCTCACCGACCTGATCGTCGGTTGTGGCGAGGCTGTTGCCGACAAGGTCGGCGAGATCGTTGGTATCGCCACCCAGGCCGGCAAGTTCCTGATCGATCCCGTTGGTTGGATCGAAGAGAAGGTACAAACGCTCAGGGACACCCTCGACGAAGTGATGGCCGATCTCGGCGGCGCCGCGCTCGACCTGGTCAAGGGTGCCCTCGAGTGGGATCTGCTCGTGTCCGACCCGGTCAAGTGGATCGGCAAGGTCGGTTGTGGCCTCCTGATTGAGGTGCTCTCCGGATCGATCGCGACCAAGTTCACCAAGTGGCTTGATGACCTGATCACCAAGAAGCGCAACGACCGAAACAACGACAACGATCCGAACAACGACGTTCCCGAAGATGTTGACCCCGACACGACCCATCCGTCGTGCCGGATCAACAACAGCTTCCCGACCGGTACCCAGGTGCTGATGGCGAACGGTTCACACAAGCCGATCAACCTGATCGCTCCGGGTGACATGGTTCGAGCCTTCAACACCGACACCGGTCTGTGGTCGGACCGTCTGGTGCTCGACCAGTGGTCACACCTCGACACCGATGAGATGGCCACGCTGACGCTCGTGGACGGCGGTCAAGTATCAGCCACCGACCACCACCAGTTCTGGGTGAACAGCCGAGGCGAATGGGTTGACGCTGAAGACCTCGTACCCGGCGATCTCTTACTGACCCCCGAAGGAGTCACTGCGGTCGACAACGTTGACCTCTGGGACACCAACGGAACCCTGGTATGGGAACTCACCGTCGACATCGACCACACCTTCACCGTCCAAGCCGGCAACAACGACGTAGTCGTCCACAACTGTGGTCCGTTCCCGACTGACAAGAACACGCGGCGAACCAGAGATTTGACCGAATCCGAGCTCAACCATGCGTTCGATCGCCATGCGTCTGAAGTTCTTGGTGTGCAAAGCGCACGGAGGACTGCTGACTGGGATCGGTTTGTTGCAGCTGTCGACCGAGCCCGTTCTAGTGAGTTGACGTTCTCCAACAAGAGGGGCGGTTCCGACACTATTGCTCACCTTGCGCGGGTACCAATAGACGGCCAGCTAACCTGGGTTGTTGTGGACTTCTTCGAGGCTACTGGTGAGATCGCTACTGTTGTTCGCCCCTCATCGGCCCAGTTGACCAGGTACCTTGACCTGGCGTCACGTTCGGGACCCTAATGCCGGTTCGTCGTGTGCCGAAACGTCGATCGGGGTCGGTTGCTGAGCTTGGGCTTTGGTTTGAAGGTCTTAGTGATTCCGAGAGCCTGATGGTTGTCGCCGAATGCCTGATCGGTGAAGGAGCCGTGCCGAATGGGCTTATGAGTTGTCTGCCAAGCGCGGCGATTGCAGGCGGCTTTGAAGCGATCACCGACTATGCCCAAACGGAGCTTGGCTTTCGATCGCTTGAGGATTTGCGCCAGGGCATTTTGTCGGAGGAGTACACGCCAGTCGGGCTTGAATTCTGCGGCCTGGACGGCCTACCCGGGACCGCCGCGGAAACAGCAATTGAGCTGGTGCTGGAGCGGACGCCCCGTCCATCGCACGACCATGCGCTGGCTCTTGTGGTTGACGACGCGAAGATTTGGGGACTTCCCGGTGACCCGACGCCACTTGATGGCGGACGGGTTCTGGTGGAGTTGCTCACTGTTCTCGCCAAGAGCACTGCGCTGAGTGTCGCTTCGATCTTCAATGAATTCCCAATGCGTAAACCACACGATTTGCAACCGAGCGATGGCGACACATGGCGGGACTTCTTCGTCGCTGATGATCTCATAGGAAGCTCCGCAGTCGAACGAGTACTCGAGAAAGCGGGCGGGTCGGGCCATCGCACAGATCGTGGCGGCCTCGTCGTCTCCTCGCCCCAGCTCGGCGGACCAGGAACCGACGTAGCTCCAAGCGCTCACCACCTCATTAACGTCCTACGAAACCAATCAAGCACCCGCCCCTAAACTGACACCAGTCGTCGACACGTCTTGACAGGTTCCGGTGTGGTCCGGCTGATCCTGATGTGGAGAACGCCCGACGCTCACACTGAGCCGGCGCCGGTGTGGATACGGTCCGGCCGAGCACCGTGGCGGTTTGGTGCCTTGGTCTTGGCTTCGGGGGTTAGGTGATTTCGGTTCCGTCGGGGCGGTAGGTGTGCCAGTTGCCGTTGGGGTCGCGCCAGACGCGGTGGCCGGTGCGTTGTTTCCAGAGGTTGTGGTATTTGC
>CALAML010000302.1 GCA_937925845.1 uncultured Acidimicrobiales bacterium
GCCGACATTTCGGTGTAGAACGGCTGGAGTATGAGCGATTGGGAGTTTCGCCGACTTACCGATGATGATCTGGCGTTGCTGCATGGCTGGCTGAACGAACCGGGCGTGGTCCGGTTCTGGGAAGGCGACGACGTGTCATGGCCTGGAGTGATCGCCCACTACGGCTCACCCGAGCTGCGAGCCACCCTCGCCACCGACCACCCCGAGTTCGCCTACGACGCCAAAGACGCCGACTTCGACTGGGAACACGTCGAGAAGTACCTCGGCCTGATCGCCGGCGAGCCGATCGGCTGGATTCAGTGCTACGCGGTCGACGACTTCGACGACGAAGACGAAACCCAGGCCTGGCTCAAGCTCGGCTACGACGAGACCGGGGCGGGTATCGACTACCTGCTCGGCAACCCGGAACACCGAGGTCGAGGCGTGGGCTCACAGATGATCCGGGCCTTTATCGACACCATCGTCTTCGGCAACCACCCGGAATGGACCCAAGTGGGGGCCTCGCCGGTGCGGGAGAACGGCGCCAGCTGCGGCGCCCTGGCCAAGGCCGGACTGACCCTCTTCGGCTCTTTCGACGACCTCGCCTACGGCCCCTGCGACCTCTACGCCGAGCATCGACCCACCTGACCGGGGCCAAAACCGAAACCGCGGGCTCACGATGACAACGTCATCGCGAACCCGCGGTCTTCGAACTTCCTTTGATCGCCAGCCATCGCCGGGCCCACGGTTGCGGTGACCGGCGCTCGCTCAGGCCTTGATGCTGGCGGCGTGACGGGCGAAGGCGGTGATCTTGTCCTCGCCGATGCGCTCACGCTTTTCCGGATCGGTGATGCCCTGGCCCTCTTCCGGAGCCATACACAACACGCCGAGTTTGCCCTCGTGCAGGTTGTTGTGAACCTGGTAGGCGGCCTCGGCCGACTCCTCGAGCTTGTAGGTGGCCGACAGAATCGGCTGAATCGCACCCATGTCGATCAGCCGGTTCATGTCCCAAGCCTCCTGATAGTTGGCGAAGTGGCTTGAGACGATTCGCTTCAGCTTCATCCACAAGTGGCGGTTGTCGTATTCGATCATGAAGCCCGAAGTGGCGGCGCAGGTAACCACGGTGCCGCCTCGCTTGGCGGCAAAGACCGACGCCCCCATCGTTTGACGACCGGGATGCTCAAAGACGATGTCGGGATCCTCGCCGATCAGGCCTCGGATCTGCTTGCCGAAGCGACGCCACTCCGACTCGTCCTGGGTGTGCTCGTCGCTCCAGAACTTGTAGGCCTCGGCCTTGCGGTCGATCACCGCTTCACAGCCGATCGAGTTCAACAGCTCGGCCTTGTCGGGTGAGGAAACCACACCGATCGGCACCCCGCCGCCGTTGAGGACAAGCTGCACCGCATAGCCGCCAAGGCCGCCGGTGGCGCCCCAGATCAGCACGTTGTCGCCCTGCTTCATCCGCGACGCGTTGTCACTCACCAGCATGCGGTAGCTGGTGGAGGCACACAGACCGTTCACCGCCGATTCCTCCCACGAAAGGTGCGAAGGCTTGGGCATCAGCTGGTTGGCCTTCACCACCGCCAGGTCGGCCAAACCACCAAAGTTGGTCTCAAAGCCCCAGATGCGCTGGTTCGAAGCCAGCATCGAGTCGTTGTGGGCGGAAGGATCCTGGTCGTCGACGTGGTTGCAGTGAACCACCACGCGATCGCCCGGCTTCCAGTTCCGCACCGCCGAACCCGTCCGAAGCACCACAGCCGAAGCGTCGGAACCAACGATGTGGTAGGGCAGATCGTGGCGGGCGCCCCACTCGCTCTCGCGGCCAAGACGCTTGAGGAACCCGAAGGTGGGAAGGGGCTCAAAGATCGACGTCCACACCGTGTTGAAGTTGATGGAACTGGCCATCACCCCGATCACGACCTCATCCGGAGCCATCTCCGGGAGGGGAACATCTTCGATCCGCAGCGACTCCCGAGGATCCTTCTCCCAGGATTCCTTGCCGGCGAACATCTCGGTGTCGTCGGCTCGTACCAGCGCGGCCCGGTATGACTCGGGCAACTCCAGGTTGGCAAAATCTTCGGAGGAGGCGTCGGCCTCTATGGCTTCAAGAACGTGCTGCATCGACTGACCATAACCCGCGCCGCGATCCCGCACGAAAAGCGTTGGTGTGACGAGCGCAACATGTCGAGCTCAATCGACGCCAGGTCAACGCTTAGTCAACGACTTCCCGCCGGCCTTCCAGAGCCCGACCCAGGGTGAGTTCATCGGCGTACTCAAGGTCGCCGCCCACCGGCAGACCACTGGCAATTCGAGTGATCTTCACCTGCAGATCGGTCATCAGCCGGGCCAGGTACATCGCGGTGGCCTCCCCCTCGATGTTGGGGTTGGTGCACAGGATGATCTCCTCGATGCCCTCGGGATCAAGACGGAGCAAGAGCTCGCGAACCTTCAGTTGATCCGGGCCGATGCCCCGCAGATGATCGATGGCGCCGTGCAACACGTGGTAGCGGCCCCGGAACTCGCGGGTGCGCTCGATGGCGCTGACATCACGGGGCTCCTCGACCACACACAACACCCGACTGTCACGATCGGGATCGCCGCAGATGCGGCACTCCACCGACGCGGCGAAGTTAAAGCAGCGCTCGCAGAAGACCACCTGGGCCTTCACCTCTTCGATGGCTTGCGACAGCTTTAAGGCATCTTCGGTCGGCACCTTCAGGAGATAGAAGGCAATGCGCTCGGCCGACTTCGGGCCGACACCCGGCATCAAGCCCAACTGATCAATCAGACGGTCGACCGCCTCCGGATATGCCGCACTCACTGCCGCTCCTCGCCCATACAACGACCCACGACCGCGACCCTATCGGCAACCGCCGACGCCGCCGTAACTCTGGCGACAACCAGCCACACAGGCCGACGCTCAACCACGTTCGGAGACTTCCACGGGCAACAATGCGCAGCAACCGATGGTCACCGAGGTGGATCGGGCCCTCTCTCTCTTGTGTTGCGGTGCCCGGCTGTTGCGCCGGTTGCCGGTTCCGCTGGGGCTACTCGCCGCCCAGCAAACCGCCAAGGTTGCCAAGATCCAGGCCGCCCATCGCACTTTGTTGGGCTTCGTTGGCCTGGCGCATACCGTCGTTGATCGCGGCCAACACCAGGTCGCCCAGCATCTCGGCATCGCCGGCCTCAACCGCTTCGGGGCTGATGTCGATCGACAGGAACTCAAACCCGCCGGTGACGGTGACCTGCACCGCACCCCCACCGGACTGACCGGTGAATTCCACCTCGGCCGCTTCCTGTTGGGCCGACACCATCTCCTGGGCCTGGGCCATCAACGAGCTGAGGTCGGGCATCTGGGGTTGATCACTCATGAGCTTGATCTCCGATTTCGGTTCAGGTCTGGTTCTGGTCGGTTTCTTGAAGTTCGGCGCCGGGGAACGCCTCGAGCAGGCGCTCGAGGCCCGTGGCAGCCACATCGGCATCGTCGAGTTGGTCGACGTTGAAGATTTCCTCTTCTTCCTCGTCGGGCAGTTCGGCGGGACTTTGACCACTATTGACCGAAGATGACCCGGCCGGGGTGATGCGGTCGATGCGATCGGCCACCGAGGTCGGCTCGCCCGGCGTGGCATCCACCACCAGCTGCAACGGCACCGGCACGCCAAAGTGGTGGGCCAGGGCGGCCTCAACCTCTGACTTCACCGACTCGCAGCGATCCCGGTGGGGTTCGTTCGGCAGGGCGAGGGTGGCCACAGTGTCGACCGAGACAAACCGTCCAGCCAGGAAACGGGCCTTGGTGCCGCGCGCAACCTGGCCCAACACCTCGTCGGCCCACGCGGCGGTTATGGCGCCCAGCGACGGCAGCCCGCCCGAGCCATCCGGCTCCTTCGTAAGGTCGATCACCTCGGGCACAACGGGTTGTTCGGGCCCGCTGTGCCCCTCGGGCCTCTCGGTTCCGGTACCTGTCGACGCGTTGGTGTCGGGCCCCGCTGAGTCGACAGCGGCGGAGCCCCCGGAGTCGCTCGCAACCGGGTGCGAATCTTGATCCACGGGACGGGCCCGCAGCTCGGTCACCGTGGCCAGCGGCTCATCGCCATCGTTGTTCCCGTCACCCGAGCCGATGGCGTCACCCACAGGGTCGGCCGAGACCGGTTGACCCGGCTCCTCATTCGAGGGGTGCTGGGCCTTGCGAACGGCGCCGAGTGCCGGCCCGCCACCAGGTGCAGGCCTCGGGGCCGGAGCAGCCGGATCGGGAGCCGGTCGGCCGCTCAACTTGGCGCCCAACATGGCCCGAGCTCCAGCTGCAGGGCCCGACGGCGCCGCGGCTGCGGGTGCGGCGGGCGCCGCGTCAGGAGCAGGCGAGCCCGAGGCTGCCGCGCCGCTTTGGGGGGCGTGGTTCTGCGGGCCGGAATCACCTGCGGCGGCTCGGCGAGCGGCAGCCGCCGGTGACCCACCAGAGTCCGAAGCACCCGGCGCCGATGGGGCTGGTCCACCGGCCCCACCGCCAGGGGCAGGACCGCGGCCGTTGGCGATCTGGGCTTCCAGGTTGGCCACACGTTCGGTCAACGCGGCGATGTCGCGACTCAAGTCGGGCCGCACCAAACGAATCAGCGCCACCTCCAACACGATGCGAGGCTCCGACACCTGGCGCATGTCGATCAGAGCATCGCTGAGGCCCTCAAGCGACCGGGTGATGCCGGCCGGGCCAAGCGCTTCGGCGATCTCCGCCGCCGCGGCATCGATCCCTGTTCCTGCGCCAGCGGTATCAGCCCCCGCCGAATCGGGCGGAAACGCAGCCAGGAACGCCCGACGCAGTTCGGCCACCATGTCTTCGGCGATCAGGCGGGGCTCGCGCCCGGCCTGAATGGCATCGTCGATCGCAGCCAACATTTCACTGGCATCCCGAGATACCAGGGCCGATATCAGCCCATCCGCGGCGCCGCCGGCAGCCACCACACCGGTAGCCGCCACCTGGTCGAGCACCGACAGCGAATCACGAACCGATCCCCGACCCTGGCGGACGACATGGGCCACAGCATCATCATCGAGGGTGAGGCCGGCGTCGTTGGCCACATACCGGACGTGGTCGGTCAGCAGCTCGTCGCTCACCAATCGGAACTGGAAATGCTGGGTTCGACTCTTGATGGTTGGCAGCACCTTCTGCGGATCGGTGGTGGCCAACACAAACTTCACATGATCGGGAGGATCCTCAAGCGTCTTCAACAGCGCATTCGACGCGCCGGAGCTCAACATGTGGACCTCATCGAGGATGTAGACCTTGGTGCGGCCCGGCGAACCCAACGCGGCTCTGGCGATCAGGTCACGAATGTCGTCGACCTTGTTGTTTGACGCGGCATCGAGCTCCAACAGATCAAACGAGGTGCCGTTGTCGGTAGCCACACAGGAATCGCACTCGTTGCAGGGCTCGCCGTCGGTGACGTTCTCGCAGTTCAGAACCTTGCCAAGCAACCGGGCTGAAGTGGTTTTGCCGGTACCTCGAGGGCCACTGAAGAGATAGGCGTGACCGACCCGATCCTCGGCCACCGCCGACTTCAGCGCGGCAACTACGTGATCCTGGCCCACCACCTGGTCAAAACGGCGGGGGCGATAGCGACGGTAGAGGGCTACATAAGACATCGAGGACAGATCCTAGTGCGGCTTCGATGATGGGCTGACCGGCGCTCGCCCACCCCTCCCCCTGGCCCCCAAACGACACGGCCGAAATCGGTTCTTGGTCTCGGTTCGGAACCCGGTAGGATCGTCTACGGAGAGTTGCCAGAGCGGACGAATGGGACGGACTCGAAATCCGTTGTGGCCCTTGGGTCACCGTGGGTTCAAATCCCACACTCTCCGCTGAAAGCCGGCCGCCGCCAGGGTCTCCCTGCGGCGGCCGGTCACGTTTTGATCCGGGTCCGCCTTGCGCCAGAGGCCGATGGGGGCCTAGTCGACTTACCGGTGCTGGCTAAAGAACGACTTCAGCAACTCGCCCGACTCCTCAGCCCCTACTCCAGCCACCAGCTCAAAACGATGGTTCAACCGTGGATCGTCGGCGAGGTTGTAGAGCGTGCCGCAGGCCCCAGCCCTCGGGTCGGCGGCGCCGTAGACCACGCGGCCAACCCTCGCCGCCAACAGGGCACCGGCACACATCGGGCACGGCTCGAGCGTTACCACCACCGTCGCCCCCGGTATGCGCCAATCGCCGACCGAGCCGCAGGCATCACGCAGCGCCAACAACTCGGCGTGAGCCGATGGATCGCTGCTCGCCTCGCGTTCGTTGCGACGAGAGGCCACCACCTCACCATCGACGATGACCACCGCCCCAACCGGAACCTCGCCGGCGGCAGCCGCCTCCCGGGCCAGATCCATCGCCAAGGCCATGGCCTCGGTATCACCGATCATCGCCTCGGCGGCATCTGGCTGGGTGTTGGCTTCACTCATCTTCGGTCTGTGACTCCCGCTGGTCGGCATGGGTAGTAGGCATGGCTAGTCGGCATCGTTGATCGGCGATCTCGCTGTTGCCACCCAGCCTCGCGCCACCGGCGAGAGTGCGCTACCCGGTTGTGCTTCCAATCGCCCCAATACCCGACCCGGGAAGCCCCGCAACCGGCAATGGGCCACAGAACCGCGGAAATGGGCCATTTGACCCCTGTCTCATTTTTGCAACAGGTGGTAACGGCCTATTTAGCAAACAGCTCTGCCGCCGATACCTAGATCACAACAATCACTGAACGCTATGTTTCGCCTCGTCGCCGCAACGAGCAAAACCCAGCCGGAACACCGGCCAACGGGAACTTTTTCTCCAGTCAGCGAGCCAAGATGCCGAACGTTTTAGTGATTGCTGGCCCAAACCGATCAAACCACCCCTCTCCTCTTGAAAGCCACCGAAATGCCCTTCCAAACCGCTAGCCAAAACCTGGTTTCCCACGCTTCCGCCTGGTTCAACACGCGGACCTCAGATGACAAAGGCGCCAGCCTGGTCGAATACGCACTGCTGCTGGCTCTGATCGCCATTGTGTGCATCCTTGCGGTGACCGCCCTGGGTAACTCGACCTCCAAGGCCATCAACGACGGCGCCGTCGGCATCGGCGGCTGACAGCCCGGCGGCCGATCGAGGCCGCCAAACAAAACGGAATGGACTGAACGAGGCCGCCTTCACGGGCGGCTCGTTCGCGTCGGCTAGCCGCGGTCGGTCGGCGTCGATCATGTCTGGGTTTCTAAGGATGGTCGACAGACGCGCCACATACCCGGGCTCGTTGCCCTCGTCGATGCGTACCGCATAACCAAAGAGCCAAACAAAAGAAGAAACCCCGGCCGCGCAAGCAAGTTGCCCGAGTCGGTGAGGGACGAACGTAGGACTCCGCCAGGAGTCCCGGCGAGAAAAATCCGCAGAGGGGGAACCCTTCGGGTTCCTGTCGAGGAGGCCCCCCAGG
>CALAML010000303.1 GCA_937925845.1 uncultured Acidimicrobiales bacterium
ACTGAAGTGACGGCGGCTGCGGCACCCACAACGGGGCGCCGCAGCCGCCGTTTTCGGCCGTGCGGGCCTACAAGTCCTTCGAGCTCATGTAGTTGTCAATGACTTCGTGGAAGCGCTCGGTGTCCATGCTCGGGTCATGGCCAGCGTGCACCACGGTGACCGGGAGCGTTCGAAGCCGCTCCATCGTCGTGAGATAGTCGTCGACGTTCGCCCCCGGAATCTCATCGAGGAGCGGTCCATCGTAGACGGCATCGCCGCTGAACAGCACCCCCGACTTCTGGTCCCACAACCCGATGCTGCCCGGGGAATGTCCGGGGAGGTGGAGTACTTCGAAGGTACGGTCCCCGAGATCGATCTCATCGCCCTCGGCCAGCACCACCGTCGGCGCGGCCCCGACCATCTCATGGGTTGCCGGCTCAAAACCCTCGGTGGGAATGGCGGTGAGCAGACCACCGCCGATGTCGTATCCAACGCTGGCAAACCACTCGAGGGTGATGGGGTCGTACTCAGCTACGTCGAGCGGTAGGCCGTCGGCCGCGGTCGTGGCCGCCTCGGCCTCTGCGCCATGGATGGCCCGGTTCTCAAACTCGTGGAACCCACCCATGTGATCCATGTGGGCGTGGGTGGCAACCGCCAGCAGATCGGCCCCGAAGAGGTCGGCCGCGGCTTCGGCCAGACTGGCTACACCCAACCCGGTATCGATCACCTGGTCGCGGGATCGGCCCTTCACGTGCCAGATGTTGCAGCGCAGCAGCGGATGTACCTCAGGTTCGGTGAGCAGGGTGATGGTGTCGTCGATCCGCTTCCGGGTGAACCATCGGTCGGCAACCTTCAACGTGTTCATGTTTGGGCTACCAGCCGAACGGGGATGCCGTTGATGGAGCAGGCGCCCGAAACTGGGTCCAGCACCGAAGGGTCGGTCAGCAGGTTGCTGTTGACCCCAGGGTGATCGTTGGCGATCGTCTGACCATCGGCATCGTGACCGTAGCCGTGGGGGAGCGAGACCACGCCGAGAGCAATGGCGTCGGTGACCTCAACCGGCACGACCACCGAGCCCACCTTCCCTTCCACGCTCACCATTGCTCCGGTCTCGACACCGAGGGTTTCAGCATCGTCGGGGTGCACCATCAGAGTGCAGCGGTTGCGGCCCTTGGTGAGTACTCGAATGTTGTGCATCCAGCTGTTGTTGGAACGGATGTAACGACGCCCGATCAACGAGTAGTCCTCCGGCGGCCCCACCTCCAGGAGCGACTGCAACCGGGGCAGGTCGGCTTCGATGGCCGCCGGTAAGAGGTTGATGCGGCCGTTCGGGGTGCCGAGCCGCTCGGGCAGGCGAGGCTCCAGCGGACCCAGATCGATCCCGTGGGGATTGGCCGCCAGAACCTCCAGCGACAGTCCAACAGATCCTTCGAGCGCCTGACCCGGTATGCCGAAGTCGGGGAGGCCGGCGCCATAGGGCCCGACTCGCAGCATGAGGTCGAGGAAGCGGTCGAAGACCGTTTCGCCGGTGAGCGACGCAGCCACCGCCTCGGCGTCGAGTTCCGGCAGCACTGCACCCACGATGAGCTGGGTGGTCATCTCGCGCAGGAACGAAACATCCGGGTCTGACCCCATGCCGGAGAGGAGGCCGGTGAGTCGCAGATGGATGTCGGCTTCGGTCGGGCCGGTCGGTTCGAAAAGCGGCGGAGACCAGTTAGCGATGTTGCGTACCCCCATCGGGTAGAAGAACAGGTCGTAGTGCGACCGTTCGAGGTGCGAAGCCGGGGGAAGAATCACGTGGGCGTACTGGCTGGTCTCGTTGCGGTAGATGTCCACGGCCACCAGACACTTGAGCGATGCCAGCGCCTCCTCCATGCGCGCCGAGTCCGGAGCGGACCGCGCCGGGTTGCCGGCCAGACAGATCATGGAGGTCACTTGGCCATCGCCCGGGGTCAGTATCTCGTCGGGGAGCGTGGCCACCGGGAACTCGCCCTGGCATTCGGGATGACCGGCAACCCGGCTCCGCCAACGACCGGTGACAAAACCGTCGGGATACTCCGCCGGGTCGCTCAGCGAGGGTGCCGCCGGAGTGGCGAACATCACCCCACCCTCGCGATCCAGGTTCCCGGTGACGATGGTGACCACGTCGGTAAGCCAACTGCTGATCGTGCCAAAGGCATTGGTGTGCAAACCCACCCGCCCGTAGAGCGCGGTTCGGTCGGTCTGAGCGATGCGCCGAGCCAACTCCCTGGTGGTTTCGGCAGCTATGCCGGTGGGGCCGGCAACCGCTTCGGGCGTGTAGGGGCGAACCGCTGCCCGAACCGCTTCTACATTGTCGACGTACTCGTTGGCCGCTCGTAGATCGGCCAGTCCCTCGGCGAAAATCACATTTGCCAGTGCGGCCAGCAGGAGGGCGTCGGTACCGGGTCGGATTCCCAGCCACTCGTCGGCCCGATCGGCGGATTCGGTTCGGCGCGGGTCGATCACCATCACATGGCCGCCCCGCTCCCGGATCCCGTCGATACGCCCGGGCCAGTCCGGGGCGGTGGCCAGGCTGCCGTTGGAAGCGACCGGGTTGGCGCCGATGATCACCAGCAACTCGGTGCGGTCGAGATCCGGCACCCCGTAGGCGCCGGGGTCGCCGTAGAGAAACCCGTTGGCCGCCTCCCGGGAGGCCTGGTCGACCGAACGAGCGGTATAGATGTTCGTCGTGGCCAGCGTCTGCGCCAGGCCCTGCAGGGTGACGAGGCCCGACCCGTGCACGTTCGGGTTGCCGATGTAGATCGCAGTCGAAGCCGCACCGTCGCGCTCCCGACACGGGAGAAGCAGGCGCTCGATCTCGGCGAAGGCCTCGTCCCAGGTCGCTTCCCGGTGGGTGCCGTCCGTCTGTTTGATCAGGGGCTGGTGGAGCCGGTCCGGATCCTCGTGCACATGGTGAAGGACCGACCCCTTCGGACAGAGGAAGCCTTTCGAGAACACGTCGTCGCGATCGCCCCGGATCCTGGTGACGGCATCGTCCTCGATCTGCAGCTCAAGGCCGCAGGTGGCCTCGCACAACGGACAGGTTCGATAGTGGAGGCTCGTCATGAGCCAAACCTAGTTGAAGCGCACTATCCGGGGACTCGGCGATAAGCACAGGCGAAGCGATTTTGCGGAGCTGCAGTCGGCCTTTTCCGGGCGGTGGTGAGGCGCCCGGGGCCCAAAGCCGGGCGGGACATCTCAAGTGATGCCCGCAGGGTGTCGATTACCGGATATGGCAAAAGGGTCGACCACGGGGACCAACGACCCGTGGCAGCAGCGACCGCGCCTGCGTCCAGCGTTGCGGCGACGCAGCTCTCAATCGGCTCCGGCATCGACCAGTCCAGCCGCCCCGCCACCGAGCGGCCCGCCACCCAAGGCGCCGAAGAAACGGGTTCCGCAAAATGCGGGAGGTGCCGGGTTTCGACCCCGAACCAGCTCTTCTCCTCGACCAACGTCGAGGCCCAAGATTGCTGTACCGCCGTGGGCCATGCTGGCAGTTGTTGCAACGATCTTCGCGGGTGTCGGTTTCTTCTCCTCGCGGCAGGTGCTCCAAGGGGTCGACAACGGCGAGGTCAACGCGACCTCGAACGAATCCGCCAACGATCAACAAGCACCTTCGGCCGAAACCTCGACAGCAACTGCGGAGTCGGACCCGAGTGCCGTACCCGCGGAACCAACCGAAGAAGACGAACAGCTGGCAGCGACGCTGCCCACCCTCAAGATCGGGGTGTTGTTGCCGGCCAACGGTCCGAGAGAATTCGACCGTGAGGTCTTTAGCGCCATGGCTGCGGCCGCAGCCCTGGCTGGAGCCGATATCACCGCGGCACAACGACCCGACGATCTCCCTGTCGAGTTCATGGTGGCGAGCGAAGGCGGGTACCTGGACGAGCCGGACGAGGGATCCCCGCCGAAGCGCTCTCAGCGGCCAGACGATTTATCGATGCCGATGTCGACATCGTCGTAGGCGGACGAGGTCCAGGCGCCGAAACCGTGGTGACCGAGCTGTTGGCCGAAAACGACATCGTGCACTACCGACTCGCAGACCCCAGTTTGTGGTCGGGGAGCACAACGATTACCGATCCGGACGCGGCGAACCTGTCGATCCTCGGAAGCTCCGGACGGTCGGCCGAAGCGGCCGAACTCAACGCGGCGCTGCGAGCCGAAGACCACGAGAAGATCGCGATTCTGCACTCCCGCAGTGATTTCGAAGCCACCGCCTTCGCTCAGGAGTTGCTCGGCCTCGTCGCCGGTTCCGCCGATTTCGGTTGGAAGCACCAGGTCTACGGGTACCGGTTGGAGGACCCGGCCCCAATGGTGGAAGAGGTGCTGGCAGAACGACCGGATGCCCTGGTGATCATCGGTGGTTTCGGCTCACCGGGTTCGAACCTCAACGCGGCGCCACCGCTGATCGGCTCACCGGATCCGGTCCCCGGCGATGAAGCTGCTGGCACTAACATCAACTCAGACACCATCGCAGTGTTGACGGCCTTGGCGTCGGCCGAACCAAACCAAGGCCCCCAAATCTATCTCACCAGCGCCGAGGCCACCCCGCAGATGGTGCAGCGTCTGAACGAGGCCGGCCTAAGAAACCAACTTGTCGGGGCCATCGGTTTAACCCCCGGCCGCACCAGCGGAAGGTTTCTCGAAGCTCTGGCCGAGTACGAGCCAGGAGACCTTGGCCGCTACGCCAACGCAAGCGCAAAAGCCCACGACCTGTATGACGGGATTGTGATTGCGGCGCTGGCCGCCCAGAGCCAGTATTCGGACAGCCCGGAGTTACTCGTCGACGGCATCTACTCGGTTTCAGAACACGGACAAGACTGCGGCACCTACGCCGAGTGTCTCGAGCAGATCTCATCCGATGACGGTGAGGGGCGCCTGACGACACACAACATCAACTACCAGGGCGTTTCGGGTCGATGGGGTCTGAACCCCTCAACCAGGAGCATCGATCGGGCCGTCGGATGGCTCAAGCAGTTTGAG
The DNA here is from genome assembly GCA_937925845.1 of uncultured Acidimicrobiales bacterium. GTDB lineage: Bacteria > Actinomycetota > Acidimicrobiia > Acidimicrobiales > CALAML01 > CALAML01. The sequence continues at coordinate 4,984 of CALAML010000303.1, forward strand.
GCCGAGCGAGGATGGCAACGACTGGAACCACTGCGTGGCGGTTCTCCATGAAAGCGGCGCTCTAGGAGAAAGCGGCGCTCTAGGACCAGGTATCCCAGTGCACAAACTTCTCGGCTGTTACCCGATTGGCCAGCTTGAAGTCGGTGCCGAGGGTGTAGCCGATCGGGAACATGCCCACCTGGGTGTAGTCGTCGTAGGGGATCTCCAACAACTCGGCCACCTCACGCTCGTTGGGCAGATGGAGTGTGGTCCACGACGAACCCATGCCCCGCTCGCGCAGCGCCAGTAGGAAGCTCCACACCGCGGGAAGGATCGACCCCCATGAGGAGGCCTGACGGAAGGTGTCGGCGCCTTCGAGACGACCGGTGTGCAACGGGATCGCCATCAACGGCACCTCATGGAGATGCTGAGCCATGTGCACCGCCGAGGACAGAATGCGGGTTCCCTGATCGTCGCGATCGGGAAGATCATCGGTGGTGGGATCCTCCATGCCGATGTAGGGATAGAAGTTCTTCCGGTAGAGATCGGCGATCGCTGCCTTCTTGGCCGGATCGGTAACAAACATCCAACGCCACCCCTGGTTGTTCGAACCGGTGGGAGCCTGCTGGGCGATCTCCACGCACTCCATGATCACCTCCCGCTCGACCGGCTTGTCGAAGTCGATTCGTTTGCGAACCGCTCGGGTGGTGGTGAGAACTTCGTCGGCGGTGAGGCCAAGTCGCATTCCGATTTCGCTCATAAAGAAGAGTGCCTTTGCTTGTGGTTGTGGCGGTTTTAGGCGTTGGCTTTCATCCAGGCCTCGGTGGCCTGTCCCATCTTGGCTCCGTCGTAGCCGATGCGCTGGGTCGGCTCGACTTCGAGGATCACCCGGCGGGGCGAGTCGAGAAACTTGGCGAAGAGCTCGGCGGCCTCGGTGCTGTCGGGCCGAAGGGCGGCCGCTAGCGCCGGGTAGAACCAGTCTTTCGTGGCCTGGTCATCGTGAAGGGTGCAGGTGCCCTTCCAAGTGATGGCCTTGTTGCGGGGGAGAGGCGAACCGGTACTGGTGACCACGATGCACACCCTCGGGTCCCGGCGTACCGCATGAATGCGGGCCCGCTGACTTGAAGCCGTCAACCAGAACTTCCCGTCGACCCACACGTACGACATGATCACCCCTACCGGCCACCCCTCCTTGTTGGCCCAGATGAAGGTGCACTCGTTGTGGGCTTTGAGTAATGCCTCTTCGTCGTCGGGATCGAGGTCGTACTGGGTGACGTCCTCGTAGTTACCCGGTGCCACCAGTTCCTCGCCCGCTCCCGCTTCGGTCTCCTCGGCCACGGCTCTCCCCCTCTTGGTTGCTCTGGCTCTTGTCGGCCCACACTAGCCTGCGACATACCAAGCGGTTAATTTAAGGCTCTAAGGAGAGGCGAGCTTCAACTAGAGGGCCAGCGCCACCTCAGCCGGCTCCGGGTGGTGGCAGGCCACCGGATGGCCGATGCCGTCGTCTTTCAGCAGCGGCTCCTCGGCCGCACAGATCTCGGTGGCTTTCCAACAGCGCGTTCGGAATCGGCAACCGCTCGGCGGATCGACCGGCGACGGGACATCACCTTCAAGCACCCGGCGTTGGCGAGATCGCTCGGTTACCGGATCCGGTTCGGGGATCGCCGACAAGAGGGCCTGGGTATAGGGATGGTGGGCGTTCTCGAAGATCTCCTGACGGCTTCCGGTCTCGACGATCTTGCCCAGGTACATCACCGAGACCACATCGGAGATGTGACGCACCACCGCGAGGTCATGGGCGATAAAGAGATAGCTCAACCCCCGCTCGGCCTGGATATCTCGGAGCAGGTTCACCACCTGGGCCTGAATCGACACATCGAGGGCCGACACCGGCTCATCACAAACGATCAGCTTCGGCTCCAGGGCCAGGGCGCGGGCAATGCCGATGCGCTGACGCTGACCACCCGAAAACTGGTGTGGGTAACGGTTGGCATGTTCCGGATTCAGCCCCACCCGGCCGAGGAGATCGGCCACGCGACCATCGAGCTCACTCTTCGAGAGCTGCTCGTGGATGATCCATGGTTCCGACACGATGGTCTGTACGGTCATTCGGGGGTTTAGCGACGCAAAGGGATCCTGGAAGATGATCTGGATCTCGCGTCGAACGTCACGGAGCTCCGACTTCGACATCGTGAAAAGATCGCGGCCCTCGAATCGGGCCGCTCCGGCGGTGGGCTCCTGTAGGCGAAGCAGCGTTCGGGCCACGGTGGACTTTCCGCAGCCTGACTCGCCGACCAACCCATGGGTTTGTCCGGCCTCGACGGTGAGGTCGATGCCCGATACCGCCTGCACCGTGCCCAGCCTCCCGCGTTTGAACGCCCGCTGCTCCTTGTAGTTCTTGACCAGCCCCTCCACCTCAAGAATCGGCGCCATCACAACTCACCAAACCGGTGGCATGCGACCTGACGCCCCCGGCCGTCGCTGGCGAAACGCTCGATCAGCTCCGGGCGTTCGGAAACGCAGGAGTTGTCGTTGGCATGGATACAGCGGGGATGAAAGGCACACCCGGCCGGCAGATTGATCAGGCTTGGCGGCTGACCGTCGATCGGGATCAGCCGGTCGATGTCGCTCAGCAATCGCGGTACCGAGGCCATCAGTCCCTGCGAATACGGATGACCCGGGTTGGCATAGAACTCCTCGGCTGCCGCGGTCTCGACGCAACGCCCGCCGTACATCACCAGCACCCTGTCGGCCACCGAAGCCACCACGCCGAGATCATGAGTGATCAGGATCATGGCCATGTCGGTGGCTTCCTGAATCTGGCCCAGCAGCTCCATGATTTGGGCCTGCACGGTTACATCGAGGGCCGTCGTCGGCTCGTCGGCAACCAGCACCTTGGGGCTGAGGGCCAGCGCCATAGCGATCATGGCCCGCTGTCGCATACCGCCCGAGAACTGATGGGGAAACTGGTTGGCTCGCTGCTTGGGGTTGGGGATGCCGACCTGTTCCATCAGCTGCACCGCCCGATCGCGGGCGGCCCGTCGGGATACCCCCTCATGGAGACGAACCATCTCGCCCAGCTGCCAGCCCACCTTAAACACGGGGTTGAGAGAGGTAAGCGGATCCTGGAAGATCATGGCGATCTCCGCGCCCCGCACCTCGCGCTTGCGACGCTCTGGCATCTTCAACAGATCCTGGCCATCGAGGTGGACCTGGCCAGCGACCACCCGAGCCGGGGGAGTCGGAAGCAACCCCATCAGGGCCTGCACCGACACGCTCTTGCCCGAGCCCGACTCACCCATGATGGCAAGGGTCTCGCCGGCGTTGAGATCGTAGGAAAGGTCGGTGACCGCCTTGACCGCCCCGTCTTCGGTGTCGAACTCAACCGTGAGGTTGCGCACCGAGAGCAGCGGCTCCGTAGCGCGGGGCCTGACCATCTCCGGTCCGGCGTCGACCTCGTCATCACGGGTGGCGCTCACCGCAACCTCGGATCAAAGGCTTCGCGCAGCTCTTCACCCATCAGCACAAAGGACAAACTGGCCAGTATCAGGGCCGCACTCGGGAAGATCATCAGATGCAGATCGCGACCGGCGATCGCAGCCTGCTGGGCCTCGTTGAGCATGATGCCCCACGAGATGGTGCCGAGGGGAAGGCCGATGCCGAGGAACGAAAGTGTCGCCTCCAACGAAATGATGGTGCCCATACCCACGGTGGTGGCCACCAGCGTGGGGGCGAGGGCGTTCGGCGTGATGTGTTTCACCAGGATTCGGGAATCGCTGGCGCCCAACGCTCGAGCGGCCTGGACGTACTCGAGGTTCTTGGTTTGCAGGACGGTGGATCGGAACAGCCGCAGCGTAGAGGGCCAGTTCAAGAAAGCCATGGCCATAAGCACGTGCCACTCGCTTCGCTGTCCGGTGCCAGCCAGCGCCGAAAGCACGATGATGGCGCCGACCAGGTACGGCAGGGCAAAGAAGCCGTCGGCGATACGGGTAATGAAGTTGTCGATCCAACCTCCGGAGTACCCGGACACCCCACCGAGGGTTAGGCCGATCAAGACGGTCACGATGGTGGTGCCGAGGGCGACGCGCATCGACACCTTGGCCCCATGGATCACCTGCACGTAGTAGTCGCAACCCTGTTTGTCGGTGCCAAACCAGTGGTCGGCCCCGGGACTCTTTCGAGCGTCCGACAAGAAGCAGTTCACACCGTCGGGGTCGCTTGGGGCCGGTCCAAAGAAGGTAAAGAGATCGGGCACGATAGCCATCAGCGTGAACACTCCGATGATGACGCCAGCGAACCAGAACTGCCAACGGCGTTTCAAGAGCCGCCAGCCGTCCGACCAGAACGTACGCACCTTGGCGTCGGAATTGTCAAGCGGGTCTTGAACATCGGCGAGGGCGCGCGGGTCGACAGTACTCATCCGCCTGCCCCGGACGTCGATGCCTCAGTCATAGCGAATCCGGGGGTCGATCAGGGCGTACAGCACATCGACGATCAGGTTGATGATCAGGTAGGCGACGACCAACATGGTCGACACGCCAACAATGACAAAGCCATCGCGGGCCGGGATCGATCGGGCGATCTGGAACCCGATCCCGGGGATCTGGAAGATGCTCTCAGTCACGATCGTGCCGCCAATCAACGCGCCGACCGCCACCCCTAGCGAGGTGATCACCGGGATGATGGCGTTGCGTAGGGCATGTACCGATAGCACCCGGCCCTCGGACGCGCCCTTGGCCCGCGCCGTCTTGATGTAGTCCTCCCGGAAGGTATCGATCATCGATGACCGCATCAGTCGCGAGGTGGTGGCCATGGTGCCAACAGCGATACCGAACGCCGGCATGATGTAGTTCGTCCAGCTGTCGGCCCCCGATACCGGGAACCAGCCCAGGGTCACGCTAAAGATCAGCTGGAAAAGCCCCAGCATCACAAAGGGTGGAATCGATAGCAGCACGATGGTGCTGAACAGGGTCGAGTTGTCGAAGAAGCGGCCCCGGCGGCGCGCGGCTGCGATGCCCAGGGGTATTCCCATCGCCGCGTCCATCAACACCGCCAACCCGGCTAGGCGAAGGGTGCGGGGGAGGGCCTCAAAGAAGATGTCCTTCACCGGCCGCTGGGTTCGTAGCGACTCGCCGAAGTCGAGGCGAAAGATGATGCCGGTGATGTATTTCCAATACTGCACCGGCAGCGGATCGTCGAGGTTGTAGCGGTCCTCATACGCCGCACGCGTATTCTCCGGTACCGCCCGCTCACCGAACTGGGCCTGGATGGGATCTCCCGGAAGCACCCACACGACCACAAAGATCAGAAAGGTGGCAATAAAGAAGACCGGAATGATTTGGAGCGTGCGACGGAAAATGTATCGAGCCATGTCACTCCACAGCTGGGCCCAAGGGCCGGGCGAAACGATTCGCGAGAAGCACGTTTCGTCCCGGCCCCGGGTATGGCCGCAGAATCATCCGGAGCCTCAGCCCACCTCCACCGATTCGAGTTCGGTGTAGCCGAACACGGTGTAGTTGACGTTGCTCACGTTTTCGCCGAACACCTTCTGGGCGGTGCCGAAGAACATCGGCGCCACCGGCATGTCTTCACACAGAACGTTCTGGGCATCGGCGAGGGCCGGGAAGCCGGCCTCTTCGTCTTCAGCGGCCCGGAAGTCGTCGATGGCAGCGTCAAAGTCGGCGCTCTCGTAGAGGCTGAAGTTGTCGCCCGAGGTGCTGAGGAACAGCGGCGAAAGGAAGTTCTCTGCCGAGGGCAGATCCCACAGCCATCCGAGACGGTAGGGGCCGGTCACCCCTTCTTCGCTCTGGAGCACGTCAAGGTAGGGGGAGAACTCCTGGCCAACAAACTCCACCTCTTCCACACCAAGGTTCTGCTTCCAGAAGTTGGCCACCGCCTCGATCCACTCCTCATGGCCGCCACCGGAGTTGAAGAACACGGTGATCGGTCCGTCGATACCACCGGCGGCGTCGTAGAGCTCCTTGGCCAGATCGGGGTCGAACTCGGTGTTGGCACATTCGCCAACGGCACCTGGCGCGAGTGGCGGCGCAAAACCGTTGGCCGGGGCCCGAGTGCCGGCGAAGATGGCGTCGACGATGCCCTGGCGATCGATGGCCAGCGACAGGGCCCGACGGATGTCGGGGTTGTCGAACGGTTCGATCTGGGTGGGGAAGCCCAGGTAGTTGTAGGAGCCGATGTCGAGTTGGATGAAGCGGTCGCCAAACTCGCTGGCGGCCGATTCGATCTGCTCCGGAGGTACGTCGCCGACATCAAGGCCACCGGCCTGGACCTCGAGGTACATGGTGTCGATCGAGTCGAAGATGCGGAACAGGATGGCATCGGGACCACCGGCATCGCCGTAGTAGCTGTCGTTGCGGACCACGCGGATCTGGGTGTCATGCTCCCAGACGCCGTCCATCATATACGGGCCGTTGCCGATTGGAGCATCGGGGTCCACATCGCCCTCCGGGCGAGGCGAGAACACCGGGTGGGCCATGGCCTTGGGCAGCAGCGGGTACGGGGTGGCCAGGGTGATCTCGAGCGTGGTGTCGTCGATGGCGACTGCGCCGCTGACCTCGGTGGCTTCTCCACCCTCAACCTCGGCCCAACCCTCGATGCCGGCGATGGCCGAACCCTGGTAGGCCACATCAGACAGGTTGTCGGGGTTGGCGGCAAAGTTGAAGGCCCGGATAAATGATTCGGCGGTGACCGGGGTGCCATCGTGGAACGTCACATCGTCGCGGAGATTGAAGGTCCACACCTGGTTGTCTTCGGTTTCCCAGGACTCGGCTACCGCGGGTGCGGCCGAGAGATCGGGAGCAAGGGCGGTAAGACCGTCGTAGAGCAGACGGGCCACTTCGAAGCCTTCGGAATCCTGCACGTTGAACGAGTCGATCCAACTCGGCTCAACAATGCCGTAGCTCACCTCGTTGCCATCGGAGCCGCCACCGTCGTCGCCATCTCCGTCGTCCGCTGAAGTGTCATCGCTGGAGTCGTCGTCGGATGAGTCGTCATCAGAGCTGTCGTCGGACGAGTCACCATCACTGGAGTCGTCATCACTCGAGTCATCATCACTCGAGTCATCGTCACTGGAGTCGTCGTCCGACGAACCATCATCATCACCACCACCGTCATCGGATGCACTGGTGTCGTCGTCCGAAGATTGTGATGAGTCGCTGGAATCGCCGCACGCGGCGACAAACAGCGACAGCGCAAATAGCGCTACAAGAAAACGTAGCAATTGAGCCTTCATAGTCTTCCCTCCCTCAAAGCTGGACTTCCCTCTTGCGACCAGCTGTTGGAGCCAATTTAGAGCTACGGGGCCCCGTCGTCGATTCATGGCTGGGGTTGCCCGGCCTGCCGGGCCAAAGCCGATCGTTATGACACTGGCCTACTCAGCGCAGCTGAGTAGCGATGCTCCAGAGAGAAACTCACCTCGCATCCGGTCATTCATCACGTTGCGGCTGATCTCGCAACCAACGTCCTGATCGAGCACGTCGAGTTGCCGTACGTTTCCATCGGAACCACTCGACCACACCACACCGGTGTCGCCGACCACCACGTCTGGCTCCTGTCGTTCGTGGGTCAGCCCAAACGCGGGACCAAGTCGCTCGCCGGTCTCCCAGTCCCAGAACTGCACCTCGCCCGAAAGTCGACTGGTACCGACGATCGAGAGGCCATCGGCGGTGATGGCGGTATCCCACACTCCGCCCGCGTGGGGAGCCATCGAACGCACCACGTGGCCGTCGAAGTCGACAATATCGATACGTTCCTGCGAGCCCCCGACGGCCACCAGCTCGGTATCGGGGTGAACCGAGACGGTTTGGGGTCCGTCCTGAGCCAACTCCACCACTCGGGCTGAACCGCCGGCCACCGGATGAAATCTCATCAACCGATCGAAGCCAACGGTGATGGTCCAGCGTCCATCGTTGGTAAAGGCAACGTCGGTCGTCTGCTCGCCGTGGCCTTCAAGGTCTCGAAGCCTCTCCAAGGAGGTGCCGTCCCAGAGGATCACCGAGCCATCGTTGGCCCCGGTGGCCAGATGGCGCCCGTCGGGGGAAGCGGCCATAGCCCACACCTCACTACCGCCGTGCCCCCGCTGCTCGTGGAGCTTGGCGCCGCTGCCGGCGTCCCAGAGTTGCACCCCACCATCCCTGCCACCGGTGGCCACGATGTCGTCGGTCAGAAAGGCCACACTCGTCAGATCGCCGGGTAGAACCCGGTTTGCGGTGCCCGAGTCGGTATCGACGATCCTGGCCCCGCCCACTCCCGCTGCTGCCAGCAGTTTGCCTGACGGCGACAACGCCAGGTCGCCCACCGGGTCGCCTTCGCTGATGAGATAGTCCACGCGGGCGGAGCTGGAGATCTGGCGCCATACCTGGACCCGCTGGTCGTCGGCCAGCGAAACCAGCCAGCCATTGTCTGAGGCATCTGAACCAGCGATTTGATCGGTGTGGACCGCGGCACTCACCCCGCCCGGGATCAGCTCTCCCGACATTGGGTCGCTTCGGTAGAGCCGACCGTCGGCGGCCCCAACCAGCAACTCCTCGCCATCACGGGTCCAGAGAAGACCGGTCGGGTTTCGGACCGCTGGCTCATCCAACGTCGAAACCAACGTCAGTCCGTCGGGCTCAACCCGCCAGGATTTAATGGTGTAGTCGGTGCTCACACTGGTCAGCATCGTGGAGTCCCGACCGAGCGCGACCTCCCAAATATCGTTGCCGTCATCGCCGCCCTGAATCGGTTCGACGATCGACTGACCCGTTGCCACATCCAGAATGTGAAGGTTGCCCGGCCCGTCACCAGCGACCACCCGCTGATCGTCAAGGAAAGCGATGCTCAAGATGTCATATGGCGAGTCGGCCAGGCCGGTACTCACCAAGTCGCCACTCCGCCGGTCAAAGATCATCACACCAAGACCCTCGGTGGCCAGGGCGATCCGCTCATCGTCGGAAGAAAACGACGCATGCCACAGCGTGCCGCGGGTCCGCTCTATTTCATGTAGCAGCCGGGGCTCGTCCGATTCGGTGGCGAGATCCCAAAGTCGGGCCTGCCAGCCACCGACGCTCACCATCCACCGACCATCGTTCGACATCACAATCTTCTTCACCCCTGAGACGTGGGCATTGTCGTACCGTCGGGTTTCGGTCCGGGTCGTGAGATCCCAGAAGACAACCTCACCGCCGCGACCGCCGGTAACAAACGACGCACCGTCGCGGGTGATGGCGACCGCCTGCATATCCCCGACGTTCACCGGATCACCGAAGGGTTGTGGCAAAAGCCGGTTGCGGTCGAGGCCGACCCGAGCCTGGACCAGGGCGCTGCGAGCGGCAGCGGTGGAAGGGTTGGCTCGGGCGATGCTCTCAACCGCGAGCCCGGTGGCCAACAGCGGTTGGTCCGAAGCGTTGGCAGCTGCGGCGGCAGCCAGGGCTTGCACCTGCTGAGCCTCGGCCGCCTGTTGGTTTGCCCGTGAGCGGCCGAGCGCGGCAAAGGCCACGACCGACGAAACCAGAGCGGCGATGGTTAAGCCCGCCAGCGCAGTGATGGCCCGGCGTCGATTTCGTTGAGCGCGAGCTTGGCGTTGGGCCTGCTCCTTCTCAGCAGCATCGCGAACGTCTCGAGCGGTCGAAAGAAACGCCTCGCTCTCGGCATCGAGCTCGCGGGGGTGGGCGGCGAACCACTCGAGAGCACCCGCCAGCTGGGTACCGCGATACAAAAGGTCGTCGCTTCGTTGCTGGGCGATCCAGTCACTGGCAGCGATGCCAATACGGCGACGGGTCTGCAGGCTCTCGCGGTTGTCATCGATCCAACTTCGCAATCGCGGCCAAGACTGAATCAGCGCCTCATGGGCCACTTCGACCGCTTCATCGTCGACCGTGAGGAGCCGGGCCGCAGCCAACTTTTCGGTCACCTCGGGGGAGTCGTCAACTCCCACCAACGAGTTGCGGATAACCCGTCGCCGGGTGTCGGGGGTGCCTTGACCGGGGTTGATCATGCGCAACAGCAGGTGACGAGCGGCCACCTGCTCGGTGGCATCAAGGTGGGTAAAGACCTCCTCCGCACGCTGGGCGATCGCTCCTGCCACCCCACCCGCGGCCTGGTAACCCTCGAGGGTCATCGTGGAGCCACGGCGGCGCATCCACGTCTCCATCAACGCATGGCCGAGCAGCGGAAGCGACCCGCCGCCCGCAGCGCTGCCGGCACCGACGTCGTCGAGGATCGTGTCGGCCAGGCCGTCCTCCAGCTGGAGTCCGGAGCGGCGTGCCGGCAAGACCACCGCATCACGCAGCTCCTGGCGAGACATCGGCCCAACCAGAATCTGACTTTCGTTGATGCGCTCGTTCAACCACGGGAAGGCAGCGCAAATGCCGTAGAAGTCGGCGCGGAGCGCCAGCACAATCTTGATTCGACTGTGGGCGGATTCCGTCATGGCCGCCAACGTCGATAGAAAGAGCTCCTGTTCAGCGCGCTGGGGGTTGAGGGTAAAGAGTTCTTCAAACTGATCGATGGCGATAAGCGTGGGGGGTCCGTCATCGAGCCAGCGGCGGGCCCCGTGGGGCAGATCGTCGCGTCCCAAAACCCCGGTGGTAAGAGGTAGTCCACCGGCGGGCCTGGTTGGCTCAGGCTCAGTCGAACGGAGTCGACCAACCTGGTGGACCAATTCGCCAACCGCATCGCTGCCCGGAGTAAACAGTGCGACTCGCCACTGTTGGCTGGTGGCGATCGCGCCCCGTTGCAAGCGGGGGATCAACCCGGCCCGCATCAGAGACGACTTGCCGCTACCGGATGGACCGCCGATCACCAGGACCGGATGGGCCTGGATTCGACCCACCAAAGAATCGACCAACGCGTCCCGGCCGAAGTACAGGCCTTCGTCTTCGGGCTGGAAGGCAGCCATGCCCTTATAGGGGCACAGGTTGGCGGCGTCGCCCACACTGATCGAGCCAAAGCCGGTTTCCGGACCCGACTCGATCGCGGTCCGCGCTTCCGCGGCCCACTCAAGGATGGTGCCATGGCGCGTCATCGGATCGGCGGCGAGCCCCCGTTCCAACAGGCCTTGCCAAACCTGGGGCATGGCGGTGAGTAGGGCCGGTACCGCTTCGCACTCAGGCGGGTGTTCGCCCGACAATAGAAACCAGATGACGGCGGTGGCGGCGTAGATGTCGGCGGCCGGCGTGATCGGCTCTCCAAAGGCCATCTGTTCCGGCGCCCGGTAGAACGGAGTGCCGCCGGCGATCGTTGGCCCGGCCGAAGTCCGATCGTGATCCTTGGCCAGCCCCAGGTCACCGATCAGCAGCCGTTCACCATCGGCCAGCAACGAGTTGCCGATCGAGGTGGTTTCTACTTTCGGGCGCCCGGCGATAAGGAGATTGTCGGGCTTGATATCGCGATGCACGATCCGGGCCTCGTGCAGCGCGTTGAGCCCGGCAGCCAGGGCATCTACGACGATTCGCAGGGAGCCTCGATCCACCGGGCCCCGAAGCCGGTCGGTGAGCACCCCACCGTCGGCCAACTCCATTACAAAAAACGGATGCCGGGCAGCACCCAAACCGACGGCACCGTCCATGGCGGCGGCGCCGTCGGCCGGGGGATCCGGTTTGCTTACCTGTCCTTGAGAATCGAGCTCGCCGAGGTCATATACCCGAA
>CALAML010000304.1 GCA_937925845.1 uncultured Acidimicrobiales bacterium
CGCCGAGAAGTGGGCTGAGGACAACGCCGACGTCATCGCCGGCTGGGCCGGCTGATCCAGCCGGTACCAAGTAGTACCTGCAATCCATCTAAGCAATCCATCTAAGTAGTGCTCCGGCCCGGCCCTGTCGACCTCCACGACAGCGTCGGGCCGGTGGCCGACCAGGCCGTACCTCGGCCTCATCGCAAATCGCTGGAAAGATCGGGGCGTAGTGGCTCAAGCCATCGAAGAACCGAAGTTGTCGTGTTCTGGAGTGTGGAAGCTTTATGGCCCCTCTCCGGAGAAGTTTCTGGCTCAACATGGCGGCGCCCCCGATGTTGAGCAGGTGAAGGCCGCGGGCTACATACCGGCGGTTGTCGATGTTGATCTTGAGGTGATGCCGGGAGAGATCCTGGTGTTGATGGGGTTAAGCGGGTCGGGCAAGTCCACGCTGGTGCGGTGTCTCTCGCGTCTGGTCGAACCCACCGCGGGCGATGTGTTCTTTGACGGCGTAGATTTGTTGGGCGCCGGCGAGAAGGAACTGATCGAGATTCGGCGCCACAAGATGGGCATGGTGTTTCAGCATTTTGCGTTGCTGCCGCATCGCACCGTGGCCGACAACATCGCCTTCCCGTTGGAGGTGCAGGGTGTCGATCGCTCCACCCGTCGGGCCCGAGCCGCCGAGATCATCGATCTGGTTGGGCTGTCGGGCCGCGGTGGGTACTACCCCCGCGAGCTTTCGGGCGGCCAGCAGCAGCGTGTGGGTATCGGCCGGTCGCTCGCGGTTGAGCCCGATGTCTGGATGCTTGATGAGCCGTTTTCGGCCCTCGACCCGCTGATCCGCAAGGAGATGCAAGACGAGTTTCTGCGGCTCCAGTCGATGCTGCAAAAGACCATCGTGTTTATCACCCACGATTTCGACGAAGCCATCCGGCTCGCCGATCGCATCGCCATCCTTTACGAGGGCCAGATCGTGCAGCTCGGCACCGCCGAGGAGCTGGTGACCAACCCGGCCACCGACTACGTGCGCAAGTTCACCGAGGATCTGTCTCGCGACAAGATCCTCACCGTCGGCTCGATCATGGCGGCGGCCAATGGCGATGCCGGTCCTGTTGATCCGCAGAATCCGATTCGCAGTGACGAACTGGTTGCCGAGGTCGCCGCCCGCGTCCTCACAACCGACGATGCCATAGGGGTCGTCGACCCACAGGGTCGGGTGGTTGGCTCGGTCGACCGGTCCCGTTTGGTTGATGCGGTTTACGGAGCCGCTCGGTGACCACATCGGTCGGCGTTGACGATCTCTTGGAACCGGCTCCAGCACCGATGGAGGAGCCGCCCGACGCATCATCCGAACTCGCCAAGCCTCCCGCCGACCCGCCGCCGCTCCTGCGGCGGGTCTGGCGCGCCGGGTTGTGGGTGCTGGTGCCCTTTGTGGTGATCCAGCTTCTGCATCAGGTCGCCCGTGGCCTGTTCCCCGACATCCTGTCGGTGGTGGGTGAGGACGATGCCATTCCGATCCGCCGGTGGGCCAACGACCTGTTGGTGTATCTCCGCAACGAGGAGGTCTTTGGCCTCTTTAACTTCAAGGACGACGTGAGTCGGAGGGTCTCGGGTTGGCTGGAATGGCCCCTCGACCTGAGCGAGAGGCTGTTCATCCGTGGCGAGCGCATTCCCGCCCGGGGTTGGTCGGACTGGATCCGGTTGATTGCCCTGATCTGTCTGCCCAGCCTCGCCTTCTCGCTACCGGATCGCGCCATGAGGGCTGCGGCCACTGTGGCCACAGCGGTACTGAGCTACTGGCTCCTTCGTGACCTCGGCCTTCTGGCCATCGGGTTGACCGTGCTGGCCTTGGTGGTTCCGGCCCTGGTGTTGGCAAGTAGCGAACGGGTGCTGAAGATCGCCGCCGCCCTCGGCGTGATAGCGCTCACCGACCAGCTGATCGGCACCCTGCCCTGGCCCATGATCGTTGGCCTGTTTCTCCTCACTGGCTTGTGGTTGGGGGGCTGGCGCCTCGGGTTGATGTCGGGTCTGTTTATCTTCTACCTCGCCATCTTTGATCTCTGGGAAGACTCGATGATCACGCTGTCGTTGGTGGCGGTGGCGGCTCCGATCGCCGGCCTGATCGGTTGGCTGCTTGGCTTGTGGGGTGCTCGGTCGAAGGCCTTTGAGGCGATCCTGAGTCCGTTCCTCAACGTGTTGCAGGCGTTGCCGGTGTTGTCGTATCTCCTGCCCATCGCCGTGTTTATCGGTATCGGCGATGAGGCCGGCGCGGTGGCCACGATCATCTTTGCCCTGGCCCCGATGGCTCGGTTGACGATGCTCGGCTTGCGCAGCGTGCCCTCGGAGGTGCTTGAAGCCGGGCGTATGTCGGGCTGCACCAAGCGCCAGATGTTGTGGAAGGTTGAACTGCCGGCGGCCATGCCCCAGCTGATGGTGGGTATCAACCAGGTGATCATGCAGGTGTTGGCCATGACGGTGTTGGCCTCCTTTGTCGGCACGAGAGGCTTGGGTCTGCCGCTGCTGAACTTCCTCCAGAGCCTCAAGATCGGCAATGCCCTCCAGGTGGGCGTGGCCATCGTGTTGATCGCGGTGGTGCTCGATCGGTTGAGTCAGGCTTTTGCCCGGCGAGAACCCGCCCATGTCGATGAGGGCACATCACCGTTTGTGCGCTTTTGGTATCCGCTGGCCGTTGTCGTCTTCATTGGCGTCTCACTGGCGGCGAGCCGCAGTTTCGACTGGGCTCAGACCTTTCCCGAGGGATGGTCGGTTGATACCTCCGCGTTCTGGGATGCGGTGGTCCGCTGGCCTCGTGACGGTTCGGTGTTTGGCGTTCGGGTCAGCGATGTCTTGGGCGACATCCGCGACTGGTCGACCGTGGAGCTTCTGATCCCGATGCGTGACGCCTTCCAGGCCATTCCCTGGATCGGCATGGCCGCGTTGGTCGGAGCCATCGGCTTCAAGGTCGGCGGTGTTCGCCTCGCCGCCGTCACCGTCGGTTGGACCGTTTTCCTGGCCTGGTCCGGCTTCTGGTCGGAGTCGATGGAGACGCTCTACCTCGTGGTCGCGGCCCTGATCCTGGCGGTGCTGATCGGCATTCCGCTCGGCATCTTTGCCGCCTCGTCGGATCGTCGCACCGCGGTGATGCAGGGCGTGCTCGACACCTTCCAGGTGATCCCGTCGTTTGTGTACCTGATCCCAGCGGTGATGCTGTTTTCTGTTGGTGCCTTCTCGTCGATCATGGCGGTGTTGATCTACGCCACCGTTCCCGCGGTGCGCTACACGATGCTGGGGCTACGCAATGTGCCTCACGACAAGATTGAGGCCGCCCTCACCTCCGGTTGCACCCCCCGCCAGGCTCTGTGGAAAGTGCGGATCCCCTTGGCGTTCCCGGAGATCATGCTGGGCGTCAACCAAATCCTCAACTTCGGCATGTTGCTGATCATTATCGCCGCCTTCATCGGCGGCATCGGCGGCCTGGGGGACGTCATCCTGATCGCCCGAACCGAAGCGGCGCTGGCCGGCGAGTCGCTGGTGGCAGGCTTCTGCGTGGTGGCCATGCTCCAAATCGTCGACTCGATCGTGGCCCGCTACTCAAGAGACCGAAAAGCCCAACTCGGCATCGACTAACGACGACCCAATCCAGCCGCCGGTCCAACCCCGGACCTCCTCAATCCGGGATCTCCCAAAACCGGGACTTCTTCATGATCTGTGACGCCCAGCACCCTGTTTTTGGCGCGCTAGACGTCACAGATCTTGCGGGAGCGGGGGTGGGGTGGCCGATTCGGCGGGCGACCCGGCTTGGTTGAACCCTCTTGGGAGGTTTAGTTGGCGGCCCGGAGTTCGGCGGCGCGTATGGTGTTGGTGAGGAGCCACACGTCGGTGATGGGGCCGACGCCGCCGGGGACAGGCGACACCGCTTCGGCCACCTCGATGGCGGAGTCGAAGTCGACGTCGCCCACAAGGCGCACCTTGCCGGTGGTGTCGTCGGTAACTGGGTTGATACCGATGTCGATCACGATCGCTCCGGGGGCCAGGTCGTCGGCGGTGATCAGCCCGGCCACGCCGGCGGCCACGATCACTACATCGCCCTGGCGGGTGAAATGGGGGAGCTTGCCTGCGGCAAAGGTGTGCTGATCGCACGACACGACGGTGGCGTTGCGTTCGAGTCCCATCCAGATCCCGGGTTTGCCGACGTTGTTGGACCGCCCCACAAACACGATGGTGGCGCTGGCATAAAACGATGCGAGATCGCGGCCGCTCGATTCGAGGTAGCGGTCGAGCATGTGGAAGGCCGAGGCCGGGGTGGAGGGGGTGAAGCGGGGCTCGCCCAGGGCTACCAGGCCGGCGTTGGTGGGGTGGACCGACTCGATGTCCTTGGCCGGGTCGAGGGTGCGGTAGAGGCCTTCTTCGGAGATGTGTTCCGGGAGCGGTCGCAGAATTAGGATGCCCGACACCCTCGGGTCGGCGTTGAGTTTGCCGATGGTGGCGAGCGCGTCAGCCTCCTCGGCGTCGGCGCCGAGGTGTTCGTTGACGTAGGCGCAGTCCAGCTCTTCGGCGATTGACCGCAGCCGCCGCTCGTAGGCGCCGGCGGCGTAGTCGTCGCCGATCAGTAGCGTTGCCAGGCCGGGACGGCGACCCTGCTGGGCCAGCGCCGCGGCTCGACGCCGCTGATCTTCGATGAGTTGGGTCGCCATCTGGCGACCGTCGATCACGTTGGCAGCCATGGGCGGATGGCTCGAAGTGCTGCGGTTAGCTCAGGCCGACGATATTGCCGTCGGCATCGATGTCGATCCCGGCCGCGGCGGGCACCTTGCCGAGCCCGGGCATGGTCCGCATATCGCCACAGAGCGGGTAGATGAAGCCGGCACCCACCGAAGCTCGAACCTCGCGTACCGGAAGGGTCCAGCCGGTCGGTGCCCCTTTGAGTTTCGGGTCCGACGAGATCGACAGGTGGGTTTTGGCGATGCACACCGGGAGCTTGTCGAACCCGGCGTCGGTGTAGGTCGCCAACTGCTTGTCGGCTGCGGCGGTGTACTCCACGCCGTCGGCGCCGTACACCTTGGTGGCCACCGCGTGAATCTTGTCCTTCAGCGACATGTCGTCGGGGTAGAGCACCTCGAAGGTGGAGTCTTCCTCGGCCGCTTCGGCCACGGCGGTGGCCAGGTCGGTGGCGCCTTGGCCGCCGTCAGCGAAGTGGGTGGTGACTGCGGCGCGGGCGCCGTACTCTTCGGCGATTTCCTTGATGGCGGCGATGTCGCCGTCGTGGTCGCCCGGGAAGACGTTGATGGCCACTACTGGGGTTACGCCGTGCACCTGCATGTTCTCTAGCTGCTTACGCAGGTTGTCGCCGCCCATGTGTACTTCGTCAGGGTTTTCGGCCAAGAGTGCCTCGGGCAGCGGCTTGCCGGCAACGATCTTGTGGTTGCCGGAGTGCGCTTTGAGGCCGCGCACCGTGGCGACCAGCACCGCCGCGTCGGGAGCGATACCGGAGTAGCGGCACTTGATGTTGAAGAAGCGCTCGGCGCCCATGTCGGCGCCGAAGCCGGCTTCGGTGAGGAGGAAGTCGGCGGTGTGAATACCGATCCGGTCGGCCACGATCGAAGAGTTGCCGGTGGCGATGTTGCCGAACGGGCCGGTGTGAACCAGCGCTGCGGTGCCTTCGAGGGTTTGCATCAGGTTGGGCTTGATGGCGTCCATCAGGATCACCGCCATCGATCCCGCCACCTTGAGCTCTTCCGCCGTCACCGGGGTGCCGGCCTTGGTGTAGCCCACCACGATGCGACCGAGTCGGGCTCGGAGGTCCTGCAGCGAAGTGGCCAGAGCCAGGGCGGCCATCACTTCGGAGGCCGCAGTGATGTCGAATCCGGTCTGGCGGGGTACGCCGTCGAGGCGGCCGCCCAGGCCGATGGTGATGTTGCGCAGCGCCCGGTCATTTACATCGAGCACTCGGCGCCAGGTGATGTTGTGCTGGTCGAGGCCGAGTTCGTTGCCGTGGAACAGGTGGGCGTCGAGCATGGCCGAGCACATGTTGTGGGCTGCGGTCACTGCGTGCATGTCGCCGCTCAGGTGCAGGTTGAATTGCTCCATCGGCACCACCTGGGAGTAGCCGCCACCGGCGGCTCCGCCCTTGATGCCGAAGGTCGGGCCCATCGAGGGTTGGCGGATGGCGATGGTGGCCGACTTGCCGATGTGCTGGAACGCCTGGCCGAGACCGACGGTGGTGGTGGTCTTGCCCTCGCCGAGGGGTGTGGGGGTGATGGCCGACACCACGACGTACTTGGCCTTTGGTCGGTCGGCCATGGCATCGATGGCCTCGAGGGAGATCTTGGCGGTGCTCTTGCCGTAGGGCTCAAGCATGTCCTCGGGTATCCCGGCGTTGGCCGCGATCTCGGTTAACGGGCGCAGCTTTGCCTCGCGGGCGATTTCGAGATCGGACGGAAAACTCATTCGGATACCCCCTGGATCAACATGGATTTTCCACGTTGTCGAGTTGCTGTCGTTTGGGCTGGTTAGAAGGTCTAACACACCCGGATGGCGACAACCTAGATTCCGGGGACACTAGCGCTGTATTCTCGGCTTGGGAAACTACTCGCAGGAAAACTTGTTTCTCGGTAGTGGTGAAACTACGGTTCGTATGTACATTCGCACGGGGGATAGTTGCATAGTACGGTGTGTCCTCTGACACACCGTACATCCCAACATTTGACTGTCCGGGGGGGCAATGGCGACAAAGACCAGCACTGATATCGAGAACTTCCTTTCCACGCGAGGTCGTGAGGCGCGGGTCAAGGAGATCGAAAAGCAGATCAAGGCCGACGACATCCAGTACCTCTACTGCCAGTTCGTTTCGGTCACCGGACGCATCATGGGCAAGGGGATTCCGGCCAAGCATTTCGGAACCATTGCCCGCAAGGGCTTCCAGCTTGTCTACGGCTCCACCGCCAACCTCTTTATCGACCGCCACGGCGACTACATCGGCTACGGGCCCGAAGCCCGCGAGCTCGTCGGCCTGGCCGAGCCCGAGACGTTCTGCAAGCTTCCCTGGGACCCCAAGACGGCCCGGGTCTTTTGCACCCTCTTCCGGGGTCGTGAGGAAGAAGAGGACGGCGGCAGCTTCCTCACCTCCGATTGCCGAGGCAACCTCCAGCGAATTCACGCCGAGTTTGAGGCCAAGCACGGGCTGCACCTGCGGGCCGGCTGCGAGCCGGAGATGATGTGGCTCAAGACCGACCCCGACGGCAAGCCCACCGTGGAGGGACTCACCAAGCCGAACTGCTACCACATCGACCAGTTCGCCGAGCTTCAGCCGCTGATCCACAAGGTAGTGGAGTACTGCGAGGCCATGGGTCTCGACATGATTCAGGGCGACCACGAGGACGCTCCGGGTCAGCTCGAGCTCAACTTCAACTTCGATCGGGCCGAGCTCACCGCTGATCGCCTCACCACCTACCGCCAGGTGTGTAAGCAGGTGGGTCGTGAGCTGGGCGCTTTCCCCTGCTTTATGCCCAAGCCGTTCATGAACGTGTCGGCCAACGGCTGCCACCACAACATCTCGTTGTGGAAGGGTGACAAGAACAAGTTCATGCCCGAGGGTAAAGATCCGCAGATTCCGGGGCCGATCGGCATGATGGCCATCGGCGGCATCATGGAGCACCTGCAGGCCCTCACCTGTATCTCGTCACCCACGGTCAACTCCTATCGCCGGCTGTGGGATACCGGTTTCTGGGCGCCGGTCTTTGCCGACTGGGGTTTCCAGAACCGCACCACGGCGCTGCGGATTTCGGCACCGGGCCGCTTCGAATACCGCTCGGTCGACTCTGCGGTGAACCCGTACCTGTCGTTTGCTGCGCTGTTGAATGCGATGGATCACGGCCTCGACGAAAAGATGGATCCGGGTCCTCCGGAGGAGCGCAACATCTACGAGGCCATGAACGAGGGCAAGGACGTCAAGAAGATTCCGCTGTCGCTCGGCGAGGCTCTTGAGGCGCTCGACAAGGACGAAGTCATTAAATCTGCCATGCCCGGTGAGATGTACAAGGTGTTTGAGCACTACAAACGTGATGAGTGGGAGCGCTTTATGGCCACCGTCACCGACTGGGACGTCGAGGAGTACCTCGACATCCTTCCCTGACCTCGCCACCCGTCAATCCCGAAGCAACGATCTAACAGCCCGGCCGTTCAAGCGGAGAAACCCCGCATCGCGGACGAAGTTCGAGAGAAAGAGAGACACTATGTGTGGAATTGCAGGGGTGATTCACCGGAACGGCCCGGGTGATATCGGCGTAGAGCTCACCCGCATGCTCCAGTCGATGAAACATCGGGGCCCGGACTCCACCGGCTACGCCCTCTATGGACCGTCCGACGACATGGTCGTGATCCGGTTCATCCTGGCTGAGCCCAACGAGTCCCGTGGCTTTGGCATGGACGCATTGATCGAAAAGCACCGGGCCGAGGCCGAGTCCCGACTGGCCAAGATCGGTGCCGAGGTGGCGACCATCTCCAGCGAGACCGGTTACGCCTTCCGGGCCACGATGCGCTACTCCGGCGAGCTTCAGCCGCTGGCCGACTATCTCGAGGACATCCCCGGCTGTGAAGTGTTGTCGCTGGGGAACTCGCTCGAGATCGTGAAGGATCTGGGCGACGCCGCCACCGTCGACGAACAGTATGGCCTGTCGTCGTTCCGGGGCACCCATGGCATCGGCCACGTGCGTATGGCGACCGAGTCCGATGTGGATCTGGCCAGCGCCCATCCCTACTGGGCCTACCCCTTTGCTGATGTGGCGGTGGTGCACAACGGCCAGCTCACGAACTACCACCACTGGAAGCGTCGCTTGGAACGCAACGGGCACCGGTTCCAGTCCGAGTGCGACTCCGAGATCATCGCCGTGTACCTGGCCGGCAAGCTCGAACAGGGCATGCCACTGGAAGCGGCGATGAAGGACAGCCTTGACGACCTCGATGGCGTGTTCACCTACGTGTGTGTAACCGGCAACGAACTCGGCTTCGCCAAGGACGAGATGGCGGCCAAGCCGTTGGTGCTCTTTGAGTCCGACGACCTGGTGGCCGTGGCCACCGAAGAGGTGGCGATCCGTCACCTGGTGCAGTCCGAGGCAACGACCCGGGATCCATTCGAGCGAGAGGTGAAGGTATGGCAGGTGTAGGAACCAAGAGCGGCGTCCGTTACGACGCCCGTGGGCTGGTCGAGCCCGAAGCCGAGGTGCCGGGTATTGCCGAGGTGAGCGGTGACACCGCCCGCTTCGACGCCGAAGAACTCACCACTCGCCAGATCAACCTCGAGTTGCGGGACCTGGTGTATCGCCAGGGCATCAAAGATGTCACCATCGCCAACCCGGGTTCGAAGAACTCGCTGGCGGTCGGCATCCTTGAGCGAATCAAGCTGACCATCGAGGGCAGCCCGGGCTGGTTCGCCTGCGGTCTGATCGATGGCCCGGAGGTGCACATACAGGGCCGGGTCGGCTGGTCGTTGTGCGAGAACATGATGTCGGGGGTTGTTGTTGTGGACGGCCCGGCCGGCTCGCTCACCTGTGCCGCCATTCGCGGTGGCGATGTGGTGGTGAAGGGCAACGCCGGCGCTCGAACCGGTATCGACCAGAAGGGCGGCACCATCATCGTGATGGGCGATGTTGGTATCAACACCGGCTTCATGATGCAGCGGGGCCGTCAGATCATCGCTGGCAATGCTGGTGATGGTCTCGGCGACTCGATGTATGACGGCACGATCTACGTGGGCGGTGAGGTGGCTTCGCTCGGCGTCGACTGCGTGCCCGGCGAATGGACCGATGCCGACACCGAGCTGATCGAGCGCAAGTACCGCATCTATGACCTCGGTCCGGTGCCCGAGTTCAAGAAGTTTGTGTGCGGCAAGCAACTCCACAACTACGACTCGCTTGAGCCGTCCGAACGCAAGCTTGTGATCTGAGGGGACTGACATGACTGACATCGCAGACAGCACCGAAACCGCAGAAGCGACAGAGACCAACGGGGCCAATGGCGCCGCTGCGGTTCCGGCCGCCGAAACGCCGGTGGCCGAGACCGAGGTCGATATCGACCACACCAACTCTCAGACCGACGTGTTGGGTCAGAGCAAGATCTTCACGCCGACGGTGATCAACGACATCCATGTGAAGTCCGAGCTTGGTCGCTACCGCATGCGGGGCTTCTCGCTCT
>CALAML010000305.1 GCA_937925845.1 uncultured Acidimicrobiales bacterium
TCGGCCATGGCTTCGTCGCTGGCCTCGGGGGCCTCGGATTCGGTGGCGGTGGCGGTCGGCTCAGAATCGGTATCGCCGCAGGCGGTTGCCAGCAGGGAGAAGGCAAATGCTGCGGTAGCGAGGCGGGTGAGTTTGGTTTGCATCGGGAGAGTCCTTCGTTTGGGGGTTTGTGGTGTTGCCCGGGTCTACGAGGCCCGCCCGAATCCGGATGATGTGGGCTTGGTCACACACCCCGATCAGCAACGGATACCCGCGCTACAGCCCTGAAAAACCGGGCCAAAATGCCGGATCTTTCGGTTTGGAAAACACCGATGCATTCACTTCGTCCGCCGACCCAAGGCCCGGCGCGGCGGAGCTAACCGCTACCGCGTTGTGCTGTTAGGACGGTGGCGAGATAGCGCTGCTCAAGGCGCCCAACTGTTCACGGTGCAGCCGGAACCAGGCCCACTTGCCCCGCTTCTCCCGAAGGAGCAAACCGGCGTCAACCAACACCGACAGGTGATGGCTGATCGTGGGCTGGGTGCGATCAAGCAACTCCGGCAGATCGCAGGCGCACACCTCAACCTCCTGGGCAACAAGGTTGACGATCCGCAGCCGCACCGGGTCGGCCAGGGCCTTCAGTACCCCCACCAGATCCTCCGCCGCGGCCTCGTCGAGGGCCGGATCACTAATCGGCGGACAACAGAGACGAGGTCCGGCGCCGCTCGCAGCTTCGTCCCGGTCAGGGCTCGATTGATCCGGTCTAGCCATAGCGACAGTTTGCCAGAAAATTTACGTATCGACACGCATCAATGTATTGACATTCATCGATCTGTCGCTACCGTATAGATCATGATCAATACGACTGAAGCCCGAACCGACTCCCCGACCGACTCCCCCACCGACGCTCCAACCAAACGGTTGCAGCTGGCCCTCAACGTCGACGATCTTGATGCCGCAGTGGCGTTCTATTCAAAGATGTTCGGCACCGAACCAGCAAAGATCAAGCCCGGCTATGCCAACTTCGCTATCGCCAACCCGCCGCTCAAGCTGGTGCTTTTCGAAGGCGAAGAGACCGGCACCCTCAACCACCTTGGCGTTGAAGCGACGACGTCGGCGGAAGTGATCGAAGCGGAGCAACGGCTGATCACCTCCGGCCTCGAGACCACCGGCATCGATGACACCGTGTGCTGCTACGCCGAAAAGACCGAGACCTGGCTGGCCGGACCCGACGGAACCCGGTGGGAGTGGTACGTGGTTACCGGCGATACCGACACCGCCGAGTTCTCCTCCCGCACCCAGGGCACCGAGGCCGGCGGAGTGTGCTGTGCTCCCGACCCGGCCTCCGAAGCCGACGACGATTCCACCAGCTCCTGCTGCTGAACTCCCCGTTCTCGACCAAGCCAAAACCACGACTGCGTCCGCACCCTCTCGGGTGCGGACGCAGTTACGGGAACGTTGATTTTGGAAACGTCAGCCGGGCCCGTGGTCGACCCAGCTCAACTGTTCAGTGCATACGCTGGCTCAGCGGTTCGAAGACCACCGAGCTAGCACAGCTGGTGGGTACTAGTGACCCCGGACCGCTCGAGCGCTAAGGCCCATGGCGGCACCAGCAAGAAGGATTCCGAAGGCCCAAGCAAGGGCCGTCGAGGTAGTACTACCGGTGACCGGCAGAGTTTGGTTCTGGCTGACCTCGGTGGGCACGTTGGCGGCCGACACGTTCTTGGCCTTGACCGGGTTGGCGGCAGCCATGGTCGGCTCCTTCGGCTTGGCCGGCGCATTCGCCTTTACCGGAGCCTTGGGCTGAACCTTGCCCTTGACCTGCGGCGTGACCGGCGGGTTCTTCGGTGCGGCAGCCTGGACAGCCTCGCACTTGTCGCCACTCAACTTCTCGCCGTCTTTACAAATCGGCACGCATTCGCCATTGACGTCATGCATGCCAGGAGTTGCCGTGCACGGGGGCGGCACGATCGAAACACACTCGCCGTTCACATCGTGAAGGCCCGGCTGATCGGTGCACTGCGGCTCGGGGGCCGGCTCCGGAGCCGGTGGCTCTTCGATCGGCACACACTCGCCGTTCACATCGTGAAGGCCCGGCTGATCAGCACACATCGGCGGTGCAGGTGGTGCCTCCGGGGCGGGCTGGTCGACAGCCTGAATGGCCACACACTCGCCGTTCACATCATGCATGCCTGGCTGATCAGCACAGGCCGCAGCAGCGGGGGCGGTGGTGTCGCTGGTTTCGGTCGCTGGGGCCGGCTGTTCGGCACCCGCTGGGGTAAGACCAAGACAGTTCATCAGCACCGAGTCGGCACTGCCGTCCGGGCTACCCGCATGCACGGTCCGCACGGCACGCACCGGCTCACTGAAGGTGAGCTGACCGATGTTGCTGGTCATCTCGCCCATAGCGACACCGTCGGGCACGTCGCCAGTGGCTTCACTGGTATCGAGCAGTTTGTCGCCCTCACCAAGGAACTCAACAAACCAACGCTCGTTGGCTTGATTGTCACCGGCTCGACCGACGTACTCGTCCCAGCTGATGGCCTGCACGTCATAGGTGCCGCCGGGAATCACTGGGTTCAAGTCCCAAACCATTGAGGACTGCCAAGGATTGCCTTGGCTGTCCAGTCCATTGGTATGGGCGTAGATGCGAGTATCCATCAGGTCAACGATTTCCTGACCCTGGCACTCCGTACTGCCTTCCGACTGCGCGTCAGCGGCAACCGGGCTGCCGAACAGCACAGTTGCCGCTAGGACCACCGCCGCTGTTATTCGGCTTGTCTTCATGTCCACTCCTGAGTTGTCCCTGTTTCCTGGAACTCCACCCGATCCGACAACCGGCGGTGCCGGTCTCCATGTCGAATCGCCCTACATACTTCGTTCTCCGTTGCCGAACTGAGCGGTGACACGATCACTGCAATGAGTGACTGTTCCACCGCTCGGAGCAGCAGAGAAAAACAGTAGCGACGCCGACAACGCAGAGGGTGGATACTCGATCACTCGTGGCAAAGTTTCTTCGCAGAGCAATTTGACAAGCCCGGTTTAGCCAGTCGTTTTGGGCGATGTTGCCCTGACGCGACCTCTAATACTTTTTTGCAACGACAGGACTTCGGGACACGACTG
The DNA here is from genome assembly GCA_937925845.1 of uncultured Acidimicrobiales bacterium. GTDB lineage: Bacteria > Actinomycetota > Acidimicrobiia > Acidimicrobiales > CALAML01 > CALAML01. The sequence goes on from CALAML010000305.1 coordinate 3,103, forward strand.
GAAGGCCTTGGTGGGAAAGGTGGTCGAGCCGGTTAGTCGTAGGTGGCTTCGAACCACCACCGCTGTCGCGTCCGGGTCACCAGATGGGCCCGGCCGTCCTCGGTGATCACCTGCAACCGGCCCTGGCGTACCCGACGGGTCCCATCCCACCAACGATCGTCAACCAGCCAGGGTCCAGCCCACGCAGTCACCGCCTGGTCGCCGCCATCGAAGACCAGCGTTGAGGGCGTTGCGCTGATCTCGCCACGACCATTGATGGTGACTTCCTCACCGTGGCGATCGAGCACCCGCACCGGTTGAGGTCGATCCAGCACCCGAGCCGGCAACGGGCTCGGCAACCGACCCGGCCACGGAGCCCCAACCAGATCGCCCTGGTCGACCGACCGATCCCCGGCCAGGTCGACCGACGCCGCTGATACCGCCACCACCTCCTGACGCAAGCCCCGACCACCCCGACGCTCGGGCACCTTCACCGAGTGGGCCCCGAGCACCCCCTGCACCCGGGCCACCGCCCGCGTCACCTTCTCGGCATCGACCGAACGATCACCCCAAAACCCCAGCTGACGACCAACCGCAGGAACCACCTCATCCGGCACCAGTCGCAACAGCGAGATGCCCGCAGTGGGCCGGTGGGCGGCATCGCCGTTGAGCCAACCATCAAGCTGCCAACGCACCCGATCCGAAAGGGCACCAGCGCTCAACGCACCCTCATGGCGCCACACCCGCCGACGGCTCTCACCGTGTTCGCTCTCGGCCTCGATCATCACCTGGGTGCAGGCCATCCCGTTGCCCCCGAGCCGATGATGCAGCTCATCGGCCAGGGCCTTACCGAGGAACGCAACCTGATCAACCCGGAGCGCAGGTGGATCGATCTCGGCGGAGACGGTCAGATCATCGGGGATGGCGGTGGTGTCGGCCGGGCGCGGGTCCAAGCCGCTGGCCAGTCGATGAGCCACCGAACCGGCCTGGCCAAACCGGCCAACCACATCACCGGGATCAAGCTGAGCAAAGGCCCCGAGCGTCTTGAGACCCAACCGTGACAACACCGCAGCCAGATCCACGTCATCGAGAGTGTCCACCGGATACGGAGCCAGCCAACCCGGCGACTGGCCCGGCTCGATCATCACGGTCGACCCTGTAGTTGGGCGCACCCGACTGGCCAACGACGCAGCAAAAAAGCCATCCGCCACCCCGACCTGAAGGTTGAGCCGACGCCGGCCCTGCGGTGTTTTTAACTGCAGTGTCTCCAACACCCGTTGGGCCAGCGCCTCATCACCACCGAAGTACCGCGACGGACCCCGGGTGGGAAACGCCACCACCCCAGGAGCTGGGATCTCAATACGCGGGGTGATGTCTTCAAGTACCGCCACCATCGGCTCCCACAACCGCGCCTCGTTGGCCGGATCCTCATCAAGAACCACCAACGCCGGACAGCGGGCCTGCGATTCGCGACGGCGAACCCCCGGTTGCACCCCCTCGGCCCGGGCCGCGGCGTTGGCCGCCACCACCCGATTCTGTCGAACCGTGACCGCCGGTTCCTCATCAGAACAGCCAGCGGCAACTAGCGGCCAGGCGTCGCAACGGACAACCAGAAACCGCACCGGGTGCTTCCTATCGCGACCGTTCACTCTCCGGAAGCGGCGAGGGCTCGAATCGGAACCACCGAAGCCAGACCCGAATCTTGCCCACCGTCACTGTCCTCTTTGGCTATGCCCTCTACAGCCATGTCCTCTTCGGGCGGGATCACCACTATCTCGCCATCGACATTTGGCAGCCACACGCGATGGGTGACCGGAGCGCCGAGACGACGACCCGACACCGAAACCGAAACCCGGCGGGAGTCCAGAGCCCCATGACCCTCACCCAGACCGGACCACTCGAGGTCAACGATGTCGAGAGTGAGATCGGCGCCGTCCTCCCATTGCCCTGATCGCGATTGCCCTGATCGCGAACCCAACGGGTGCCGGGATCGGGTCGACGATCCGGCGGCCAGACGAATCATCACCGACCCCCGCTCGCGGGACCGAGCTTGAAGCCGACGGCTGTCGCGGGCACCCACAGAGTGGGTCGGCGCCAACAGGATCACGTCGAAGGCATCAAAGAGCGCAGCAACCACGGTGGCCCACTGCTGCGGTGGAGGAGCATCGATCAGCACCACCCGGTCCAACGCCAGGCCAACATCTTGCATCGCCGCCAACCCCAGATCAGCCCAGCCGACCACCGCCACCCAGGACCCGGTGGCCGCAGCCCCCGCCGCCAATGCCAACGCCAACGTGGTGGCCCCATCGCCACAGCCGGGAGATCCGTTTATCGCCAGCGATGTTCCCCGGGTTAACCCACCGCCCGGCACCAGAGAAGTCAACCCATCACGTACCGTCAAGCGCTGCTCGCCGGCCATGGTGACCGGACCAAACCGGACGTTGAGGTCAGCGAGATCCGGCGCCGCAGATGGGCCCGCTACCGAAGCGCTGGATTCACGCAGAGACGAGCCGGGGTCGGCCAACGGGAATGCCATAGACGGCCAACTCTAGCGAACGCATGTTCGTGTTGCCACATCGAAGGTGGAGCCGGAACAGTCTGACCAGCAAACTTGTCCGGCCGAAAAACGATGTCCGGCACAAACGGCGTCGGACAGAAACGATGTCAGGCCCGATCGCCTTCAGGTCGGATCGATGTCAGCTTTTGGCGGCGGCAGCGATGACTTCTTCATCGGTCGGCGGCACCATGCCGGGCCGCCAATGCAGGAACATGTCCTCGATAATGGCGGCCATACCATCATCACTCTCGCCCTTCACCAGGTCGATGGTGATGACGTTGCTGTTGATGTGGACCGACTCAATGCCACCCACCTCAAAGAGCTTTCGGGCGAGGTCGTCCGGTGGACGGGGCCCGGTCGCGGCCTCAGCATCGCGGTAGTACTCGTGACCCATACCGGTCAATGACCGATTGATCTCAAAGCGCAACCGGCCGCCTACCGACGACGGCTTACGAATAACACTTACCGACTGACCCATACCCGTAGAGGATAGAGCTAATACGAGCCATCGACGAGATGAAGCTGCTCTTCAGTCGATGACGACCTGGTACTGGTGGGCACCTTCGGCAACGAAGCCACCACCGCGGTCAGCGCCAAACCGGCAGAGACCAGCGCCATCACCAGATGGGCGCCGGTGAAGGTGAAGTTGAAGTCCCGGTAGAAGAAACCCAGGCTCCGAAACGACCAGTACCCCATCGTCCAAATGGCCAACACCCGGATCAGGCCGGCACGGGCGATCCCGGCTGGGTAGAAGCGCGAGTTCCAATGGACCACACCAAGGGCCACAGCCAGAGCAAGAAAGAAGCCGGTGGTACCGAGTCGAAGGGCCTGCTCAAAACCCCGCAGGTCGGCGTTTGTCAGCGCGCTCTCAATCCGCACAGACCACAACACGATGGTCCAGAGAACAAATGTGGAAACAGTCCACCACTGCAGCCGAGGCACATAGGCAAAACTACCCGGCTAGCCAAATTTGTAAAGTCGCACCGTGTCCCAGAACGCCCGTTCAGGTCAAAAACCTTGAATCCACGGGGGCGTAACTATGTTTACTCTTCTCAAAGTTTGTAGTTTTTGGGGTCAGACCCAGAGACTACAAACTTTTGGCCTCATTGGTCAGGTCAAACAGTGTTGGAGGTTCGGGCTCGGTGAACACCGGTCGGGGACGGGCCACGTCGGGCCCGCTCCATGGCACGGACTCGGTCCAGGCCCACGACTTGCGATGGATCGAACTCGGCCCATGGCCCACCAACGCGGTCCGATGCCGGGGACACGGATAGCCCTTGTTCGAGTCGAAGTTGTACAGGGGATAATGCTCGGCCTCGGCCCGCATGATTCGATCCCGCGTCACCTTGGCCAGAATCGACGCCGCCGCGATCGACAGGCATTTGGCATCACCCTTCACGATGGTCTGAGCCCGACCGCCACCAATAAAGTCCCAGTTGCCATCGATCAACACCCGCTCCGCGGCCAGACCCAAGCCGTCAAGGGCCCGTTGGGCAGCCAGCTTCTGCGCCGCCGACATCCCGAGCGCATCACACTCCTGCGGGCTGGCATGGCCGATGGCCCAGGCCCGACACCAGGGAGCGATGCGGTCATACATCTGCTCGCGCTCAGGCTCGGTCAACATCTTGGAATCCCGCACCTTGTAGATACGGCGATCCGCCGGCACCACCGCGGCACCCACCGTGAGCGGTCCGGCCCACGAACCACGGCCCACCTCGTCAACACCCACAACCACATCGTGGCCCGCAGCCCAAAGTTCACGCTCGACGGTCAGACCCGGCGATTTGGCTCGCAGCGCCTTGCGCAGCCGGGGCACGGTCGTGGTCATGTCCCGACAGTAACAGGACAACAAATCGGCGCCCGCTGGCCCTCGACCCCGGGTGACGTTGCGTGAACCTGCCCTCGCCGACCACGGCCTCCGTCCAACCTGGCCGAGTCGGCTGTGGCTACTGGAAGGAACCACCCGGGTCGACAACACCGTCGCCATCATCGACGGGATCGGCAACCGAGTCTGGAGATGCAGCTTCCCCACCCTCGGCCTCTCCGTTCTGCGCAATCTCTTCCGACTGCGTCACCGCGGTGGCCGGTGCGGCTTCTGCAGCCGGGCTGGAGCCGGAGCTTGGATCGACCTTGGAGGTCGGGTCGGCGCCGGTGGTGGCATCCGGGTCGGAGTTGGCCTTTCGACCGGGACTCGGCAGCGACACGCTGGTCTCGCTGACCCCGGTCGCGGCGATCGGGCCGGTCGGGCCGCCACTCAGGTCGATCACTTCCTCGCTCGCCTCGCCGAGCTCGTCGCCGAAATCCGGCTCCGGGTCGAGCTTCACCGCGGTGCGGGGCACGTAGCCGGCCGGGGCCGACGGCGGCAGGGCGAGCAGGGTTTCGCCGTTGAGTTCGGTGGTGGACCATGCGGGATCCAGGGTGGGGCTGGTGAGGCGCACCTCAGGGACCGGCGCGTCGGGCCAGGGCTCGAGCTCCCACAGAATCGCCGGCCGCTCCCCATGCCAGCGCAAGGCATACGACATTGTCCCGGCCCAGGTCGGGGCGTCGTGCACCTCAAGGTTCTGACCGTAGAAGTCGGGGACCATCCCCGCGGCCAGGGCCAACACGGTGGGCGCCGACTCTCCGCCGCCACCTGTGGCCGCACCATCGGACACCTCGTGGACCACCATGGCCCGGATTAGCGAAACCAGACGCGCCGCGGCGCCAACATCATGACCATCGCCGAGCTCATCAGCGCCGCCATCACCGCTTCCATCAGCGCTGCCGCTACTGAGGTAGGAGCCGGACCAGGTCCAGGTCGGCGACCCCCGATCCAACACGTCAGCCAGGCCGGTCCAGGCACCGACTGGGTCACCGGCAACGAGCTTGGTGTGGGCGGCCGCCAGCGCCAGCACCGCCGGAGACGCATCGGTGATGGCTCCGAACTCAGAGCCGGGGGTTGGGGTTGGGTTTGGACCCCGCTGATCGAGGCGGGCCAGGCGCTCCCCCACCAGGTCGGCGGCATCGCTCTGGTCGAGCCCGCGCAGTAGTCGCACCGCAGCCGCGAGCGCGGCCGGAGCGTCAGGCGGACTATAGGCCCCAAGCCCGCCACCCTTCTTCGACTGACCCTTGCGGCTCTGGCGCTCCAGCTGATGGGCCCCCTTGGCCACCCCGCCGATGTGGGGTTCGAAGACATCGCGATCATGACTCAGGGCCCAGCCATCGCCGAGCGCCTTCAACGCCACCGCCTCGGCGCCGGGCCGACTCCGGAACCCGCCGAAGCTGGCATCAAGACCCATGTTGTCGAGCCAGCCCTGATACCACCGCTCGCCCTCGTCGGTGCGACCCAGTTCGGCGAGCGCGGTCAGCACCAACGCCGCCTCCGGTGTGGGTGGTCCCGACGCTGCAGCGTGACCCAGCAAGAACTGGCGGACGGCGCCGAAGACCTCGGCCAACCGGGTGTCGGGCAGCTTGAACCGGGCCCCGACATCGGCATGCTTGTGCCACCCGCTGGTCACCGGATCCACCGGGGGCAACAGCGAAAGCACCGCCGAACCCGACCGAGCCGCGGTTGCGGCACCGGATTCATCAGCGGCGACGTCGGCCTCGGCACCCACCGAAGCGACAGCGCCCCGGGCCAACGGTTCCAGCGGCAACCCGAAACGGATGCGGGTCTGATGGGTCAGGGGAAACAACAACGCGGCCTGGGCCAAACCCTGTGGGCACTCCACCTCGGCCCGCTGGCGCCGCTGGGTCGACTCCGAGGTAACCATCTCGGCCAGATCCGCGGTGTGATCACCGAGCGCCGCGGCTCGAGGTGCGACCGGCAGAAACAGGGCCGGCTCGCCGTTGATCAACACCACGTCGTCGGCCAGTTCGATCCGGTCGATGCGGTTCACACCGGTCGGGTCGGCCGGCCGGATCGCCAAGGCCAAGACCACCGGGGTTCTCGCTCCGTTAAAGACGTCGACCACGCCGATCGGCGCCCGGTCGATCAGCGGTGGACCCTGAAGCGCCATCACCCGATGCTCGATGTCGCCGCCCGGCACCCGCAGCCGGGTCAACACAATCGGCGTCCCTTCGAAGAGACCCTGACGAACCGTTACCTCCCGAGACGGGAAGTACCAGCGGTCATCACCGCCGACCCACCAGTCGAGCGACCAACCACCACGGACCGGAGTGACCAACCCCCGACGATCAACAATGGCATCGGTGGCCCGACCGACAGTGACCAACCGGGTCCACGACGCCTCCGATGTTGCCGCGGCTCCACCGTCCATTACGCCAGCGGCCGCGCCCGTGGCTTTGGCCGAGGCCAAGCCATGAGGCCACACCCAGTCGGGATGGGTAGCCAGAACGTCGCGGGTTCGCGCCGCGACGGCACGCCCGTCGCGCTCGGATGAGGATCGTCGAAGGGAGAACGGCACAGATGTTTCCTACAAGATTTCCGCGCCGATGCCTCTATCGACCGGCCGACCAGCCCCGCCTTGCGCCACCACGAGGGCCGCAAGATAAGCGGCTACTCGGTGGTGACCTTGCGCTTCAGCAACCCGCGATAGGCGTCGTAGGGACTGCCTCCCTCGTGACACACCCGGTAAATCTCGTAGGTGATGGGCACCGGCACGTCGTACTCCACCCCCAACTCCTTGACGATGGCGCAGGTCTTGACCCCCTCGGCCACCTGATCCATCTCCTCGATGATCTGGTCGATGGTTTTGCCCTTCCCCAACTCCTCACCAACATGGCGGTTACGGCTCTGGGTACTGAGGCATGTAGCCAAAAGATCGCCCATGCCGGCCAAGCCAGCGAAGGACTCCGGACGACCACCCATAGCCACGCCCAACTGGGTGAGCTCGGCCAGGCCACGGGTAATCACCGCAGCCCGGGTGTTGTCGCCGGTGCCGAGACCATCGGCCATGCCCGACGCCAGCGCAATCACGTTCTTGAGGGCACCACCCAACTCGCAGCCGATCACATCGTCGTTGGTGTACACCCGAAACAGCTCGGTGGAGAAGACGTCCTGGAGTGTCTCAGCGATGCGCGGATCCTCGGTGGCCACCACCGCGGCGGCGGCATCACCGGCCAGGATCTCCTTGGCCAAATTGGGTCCGGTCAGGATCGCCACCGGATGGCCGGGCATCTCTTCGGTGATCACCTCGCTCATCCGCAATCGGGTATCGCGCTCAAAACCCTTCGACAAGCTCACCACGGGAACCCATGGCCGCAGATAGGCGCTGGCGGCGCTCAAGGCCTCACGAAAACCCGAGGTCGGCACCCCCACCACCAACACGTCAGCGCGACTGACCGCCTCCTCCAGATCCGAGGTAGCGCGGAGATCTTCGTGCAGCTTGAGATCGGGGAGGTACCGTTCGTTGGTATGGCGTTCGTTAATCTCCGTGGCCACCTCGGGCCGCCGGGCCCACAACATGGTGGGTTGATTGTGAGCAGCAAGATGCGCCACCGTCGTTCCCCACGAACCTGCCCCCAAAACCGAAACCCGCATATCCATAGGGCCACGGTACTGCGTGGGCGACGATGACGACGGCCGTCCTCATCCCTGTCAAGGCGCTGACCGATGCCAAGCACCGACTGTCGCCCCGGTTCAACCAGGCCGAACGCCAGGCCCTGGCCCGAGCCATGGCGGAAATCGTGGTGAAGGCCGCAGCCAACCTGCCAGTATTTGTGGTCTGCGACGATGACGAGATTGCCGCGTGGGCCCGAAGCTCGGCCGCCGAGGTGATCTGGAAGCCGGGTCGGGGTCTCAACGGCGCGGTCCGCGAGGCGGTGGCCGAGTTGGGTGCGGAAGGGGCGAGTCAGGTGGTGGTGAGCCATGCCGATCTTCCCCTCGCCCAGGACCTCTCCGTGGCGGTCGGCTTCCCCGGCGTCACCCTGGTGCCGGACCGTCATCGCGATGGAACCAACGTGTGCGCCGTGGATCCAGCTGCCGGTTTCGAATTCGCCTACGGAGCAAAGTCGTTCCAGAGCCACCTGCAGGAAGCGACCAGGCTCGGCCTACCGGTCCGGGTGATCGATGACCGCCGGCTCAGCTGGGACATCGATCGTCCCGATGACCTCCTGACCCCGAGCGACCTGCGCCCCGAACTCGATGCCTTGGTCGACGCGGCCATCGGCGCCCAGGTGAGCGACCTCAACCCACACCGAACCCAGACCAGTCCCGACACGGATACCGGGACCGAGACCGAGACCGAGACCGAGAGAGAATCGACGTGAACCTGCTAGACCTCAGCATCGCCACCCCGGCGGCGGCACTCGCCATCGCAGCCCACCCCGACGACATCGAGTTTCAGTGCGGGGCAACCCTGGCCAAGTGGGCCGCCGACGGCTGTGTAGTCAACCACCTGATCTGCACCGACGGGGCCAAGGGGACGTGGGACGCCAACGCCGATACTGCGGCGCTGGTTGAGCTTCGCCAGGTGGAACAACGGGCTGCGGCCCAGGCCCTCGGAGCCACCGGCGAAGTTGTCTTCCTCGGCGCCGTCGACGGTGAACTCGAAGCCAACCTCGAACGCCGAGCCATGGTGGCCGAGGTGATTCGCCGCACCAAAGCCAACGTGGTGTTGGGCCACGACCCCTGGAAGCGTTACCGCCTCCACCCCGACCACCGGGCCGCTGGTTGGCTGGCCATCGACGGCGTGGTCGCGGCCCGAGACCCCCACTTCTTCCCCGACCAACCGGTCCCCCACCACCGTCCCGACCTTCTTCTGCTCTTCGAAGCCGACGAACCCAACCATGTCGAAGACGTCGACGGGTTCAGCGCCGCCAAGGCCGAGGCTCTGCTGGCCCATCGCAGCCAATTCATCACCACCATGGAGATCACCGACGCCGACGATGAGGGCCAGCGTCAGGCGTTCCGTGATCGCATCGATGCGGAACTGCGCGAGACCGGCGCCGCCGCCAACCTGGCGCGGGGCGAGGCCTACCACGCCATTACCGACCTCTAACCGAAGGCCGCGACGTCACGCGGCCGAAGAGGAATCGACCCAACTCCCGCTTCGATAAAGAATCGCGCTAAGGCAGGAAACGGAAGGTGGTTCGCCCGACGCGGATGTCACACGCGTCCCGCAACAACAGCGGCTCATCAGGATCGATCCGGACCCACCGCTGACGGGTGTCGGCCCTCACATAAGTGCCTGACCTCGAGCGGAGATCGGCAAGGTGGATACCGGCATCGGTCACCAGGAACCCGGCGTGAATTGCATCCATAAATGGGTCGTCCACCGCCACATCGTCACTCGGGGCCTGGAACGGACCCCGGCCGATAATCACCTCGTCGCCGACCAGCCAGTGCCGGTCGGCCAGACCGATCCGGGGGCCGGAGCCAACGGAACCAGCGGGGGTTGGGGCGGCATATGGCTCCGTACCTGAGGCGGCAATGATCGACGCCACATCGGGGCCCCGATCACCCGACGCCGCGACCTCACCGGCAAAGAAGATGAGGCCCGAACCCGCGGCGGGGTAACGACCAGCAGGCACCGGCTGACCGGTCAGCGCTCCCGGCGCCGGGTGGAAGCCACTCAGGGCCACCGAGTCGAAGGGCCGGTCGATGATCAGCGTGGTCGTCGTTGCGTCGCCGATCACATGATGGGTCGCCACCGCATCGCGCATCACCCGAGCGGAGCCGCCGGACCGCAGACCGATGGTGATCGACTCTGCGGCCACCCGATTGTGAGCGAGGGCAACGATCGACGGTTGCTCGGCCACCATCAGGCTAATCTCATCGGCCGTCGAGGTATCGCTCGGGCCGCCATCAAGACGATCAAGCACCTGGCGCAACACCTCGGCATCGGACCCGATACCAAACCAGTCACCCCGCTGGAGCACCAGCCCGGCCGTCGGCGGAACTCTGTCGGCCACAGCACCAGCATCAGACACCCGTTCAGACCCGACCGCACCGATATCGGCGGATCCGCCAAATTCGGAGCCCGTTACTGCAGAGCCCGTTGTTGCAGAGCCATTGGCACCTTGATGGTGCGTCACCGTCGACCCGCGAGGATCGCTACCACCGGAGCGATCGACGACATTCTGGTGGTCCTGTGCCCCCGGGTGGTCGGCGGTCCGGGTCGACTGAGGTGATGAGTCGGTGGCTGGCGGCGGCGCCAGGCCGGAGGCGGTCGGAACCAGCGATGGGGATGGGGATGGGGATGGCGATGCTGCCTCGTCCAGCACGGTCTGTTCGGATACGCCACCAGCGGCCCGATCGGGTGTCGGCACCTGTTCGAAAATCGAACCCTGGGTCGGGGGAGGAATCGGAGGCGGCGCCACCGGAGAGTTCGCCCGGGGCTCGTCCGACACCGGCGGGGTCGGCTCGACGCGCGCTCCAGAGGAGTCGCCCGGAGTCTGACCTGGTAGAGAGCCGCTCACTTCCGCGACCAGAACCGTCGCCGGCCCGACGAGTCGCCCTTGTCGCCCCTGTTGCCCTTGCCGGCACCAGCCATGGCGGGAACCGGTACAACCCGGCCGTCGGCGCCAGCCACAAACACGCCGACCAGCACCGCGATCTCATCGGCGATCTGGACAAAGCCGTCCCGACCAAACCGATAGGGATCACTCACATCGAGTTTGGTAGTGGTACCGAGGAAATCCCGATGGGTTCGACCCGCGTTGAGACGTTCAATCCAATCGGTCATCGTTTCATCGGCGCCACGAGGCCCCACGGCGTTGACCTGATTGGCCAGACCCCTCAGCGTGAAGACCCGATCAAAGCGTGACGGGTCATCGCCCACAAGACGGCGAAGATGATCGGCCTCCATCACCACCACCAAATCCGCACCGTCGACCAGCTCATCACGCACCTGGGTGCTGAGGTGCTCGGTCGCGTCGATGCCACGCGAGTTCAGCGCGGAAACCGACCGGTTGTCGATGGCCCGTCCGCTTTCCAGGAAGCCGGCCGAACTGAAATCGGCCTCGACGCCGATCTCCGCCAGCCCGTTCGCCATGAGCTGTTCCGCAATCGGCGAACGACAAATGTTCGCCATGCACATCACCAAAACCCGCAACCGCGCCATGTGTCGAGAGTACGTGGAGATCGACGATGAAGACAGCCAGGCC
>CALAML010000306.1 GCA_937925845.1 uncultured Acidimicrobiales bacterium
CGTTCGGAGGAGTGAGCTCCGGGAGGAGGGATCGAACCTCCAACATCCAGCTCCAAAGGCTGGCGTTCCTGCCCAAAATGAACCTGTCCGGATTGCAGGTTGAGAGCACAGCCGAATTTGAGCTCCGGGAGGAGGGATCGAACCTCCAACATCCAGCTCCAAAGGCTGGCGTTCTGCCAATTGAACTATCCCGGATCGCAACCAACAGGGTAGCCGCGACACGACAGGTCGCCGCCAGTAAATTCCGTTTCTGAAATGTCGGCGCGCAACGCTGATTCTTCGCACTGGCACCCGGCATTGGTCTGTTGCGGTGGTCACAGCGCGACGGAACACTGGGACTCAAGTGTCCCATTGGGTCCGGAACCCGCTAACGTCGTCAGCACCATGGGTTCGTTGAAAAAGAAGCGTCGTAAAAAAATCCGCAAGCACCGCCACCGCAAGCGCTTGCGTAAAACTCGTTTCCAGCGCCGGAAGTAGGCGTGGGCTCAGCTGTGTCTTCGCTGAGCGACGAGAAGTACGTCTCCTTTACGACGTTCCGGAAGAACGGCGAGCGTAAGAGCCTGCCGGTCTGGATCGTCGACATGGGCGACGGTACGTTGGCCTTCACCACCGGAAGCGGTTCGTGGAAGGTCAAGCGACTCAACAACGATCCCCGGATTGAGCTGCAACCGTGTGATCAGCGCGGGCGGGTCCGTGAGGGCTCGACGGTTACCACCGGCACTGCGACCGCAACCACCGATAGCGCAACCTTCCAATCGGTTCGCGCCAAGGTTGATGCCAAGTACAAGTGGATGGCCAAGCTGATCCAGTTCGGCGGCCAGGTGGCGGCCAAAATCGGCAAACCGGGCCAAGTCTCCGATTGCGCCGTCATCATCACCCTCGACTCTTGAGCCTGAGCCTGAGCCTGGGTCTCGCAGCGAGAGCGGGCCAGCCATGTCATACCAGGCCAGTGTCGTTCTAAGCGAGCGTCGTTCTAAACGAGCGTCGTTCTAAACGAGCTTGTTCAACAGGTGACCAACCGGTGAACAACCTCGGTTTGGTGAATTGCACCGGAGGGTCTCCGGTTAGTGAGTGCATGACGATGAACGCACTACTCCATCGAATTTCCATCATGGCCCAACTGGTCGCAGCCGGTTTCGCTAACGTCTTCGCTAGCGCCACACCGCTCGGTTCGGATCTTGACCGGCGTCTCCCGTCCAACGTTGTGCGCCATGGCCAACATCTCCTGGTCCGGGCGCCAGTTCCAGCCCGTCAGGCCCACCAGGACGCCTTCCAAGGACCAAGGTCCTGGCCCCCTTGACGAAGCCGTGAGGTAAGCCTCCCAGACCCGACCCGTTTGTGGGTTGAACAAAAGGTTGGGGGTGTTTGGGGTCAGACTCCGGACACCCCCAACTTTTTTGGGTCTAGTGGTGTACTAGTTCCCGGCAGTGGTTGGTGTCGCCGCGGTGGTTGTTGTTGTGCTGCTGGTGGTGGTGGTCGTCGCCGGCCCGCTGGTCGTTGGGGGGGTGGGGTTGAGTTGGCGTCGGGGGGTGAAGAAGATGGAGATGTCGCTGGCGGGCTGGCCGGCCGCCTCCAACTGGGCTTCCAGCGCGGCCTCAAGACTGCTGATCTGTGCCGGTGAGGGTGCCCGTTGTCCGATCAGGTCGACCACCACCCGGTTGCCGTCGTAGAAAACCTCGCTGCTGCTCAGCGCCGGTTGACCCCTCAGCCAGGAACTGGTGGCGATCTCCAGTTGGCGCGTGACCTCATCGACCGAGGTTGCCTCAGCCTCCTCGGGCGTTTCTTCCGATGCTTCGTCGGGCTCGTCGACGGTGATGCGGGTGAGCTCAGTCCAGGTGACGTCAACCAGCGGAGTGAGCTCTTCGGCAAGCAGACGTTCGGCCAGGTCTCGGACATCTGGCGGAGCTATGGTCGATGCAATATCGACCACCAGAGACTCCGGATCCTGTTCCAGGGAAGTGATGCGGTACTTGGTCTCGCCGTTGGACGCAGCCCACCACTCGTCGATCACCCGCCTCGTTGTTTCGGCTCGTTCACCGATGGCGATTTCCTGCTGCCGGCGCTCGAGCGCCTCCTGTTCCTCTTCGGTCAATTCGTCGGAATCCGGGGTGCGATAGGACTGAGCCCACTGCACTTCAACCAGGGTGTTGGGCCGTTCCCGGATAGCGCGAATGTTCTCCTGCAGCGTGCCCTTCGCCCGCGGTTGTTCCGGGCCGCGAATGCTCACGATTACCTCATCGCCGCGGACCTCAAAGCCATCGAGAGAGTTTCCGGTGCCGTCGAGCCAGCCATCGATGGCCTCGCTCATCTCCTGGCGTTCACGGGCGTCGGTGCTGGCGTTAAGCGAAGTGAGTACGAGGGGGATGGCCACAGCCACGGTGCCGATCAAGGCCAGGCCACCGCCCAACAACACCTGCGGAGTGGCGGCGGCGAGGCGCCACGGGGGAGCAAAGCCGGTGGCTACAAACACCACAAACCCCAACGCGATGATGGCCACAAGGTTGGTGATGTAGAGCAGCAGTGCGCCCCGGGCCAACTCGAACTCGCCGGCTTCGAGAGTGATGCCCACTGCAGCCAGCGGCGGCACCAGAGCCACCGCGATGGCGACGCCAGGCAACGAACCAGAAAGGTTGGGCTGGGAGATGGCGTAGGCACCAGCAGCCCCGGCCGCGAGGGCCACAAACAGGTCACGAACGTCGGGTCGGGTTCGCGCCAGGATCTCGTTGGTGAGCCCGGTGTCGGGCAGGATCAAGGCCACAAGGAACGACAGCAGGATTGCTCCGACCGTCGCCAGAATCAGCACCACAATCGAACGGAAGAGCTGTTTGCCATCAGCCATGGTGAGCGATGCCGCAGTACCCATCACCGGTGTCATCAACGGGGCCAGCAGCATGGCACCGATCACCACGGCGGCGGAGTTGGCTGAGAGGCCCATGGCTGCGACCACCACCGACAACAGCATCATCAGCGTGAAGTGCACCGCCCAGCCACCGGCCCGGTGAATACCCACCGCCTCCATGACCCGGAGTCGATCCTCGGGGTGCATGCCGGTTCGGTTCTGGCTCCACTCGTGCAGCCGATCCCGCCAGCTAAGGCTCTTCGTTTCCTCGACCGCTGACTCGGTGTCGTCGGTGTTGTCCGGCTCGTCTTTGCTCTCTGGCTTGTCTGTCTCGGCGTTTGCGGTTTTGGTTTCGGCTGCTGCAGTGGCGGTCGGTTCAACGTTTTCGGCGACGATCGGAACCGCAGCCGAAGCAACTGGCGAGGGCGCAGCCGCACTGGTGGTTTCCGGAACCCGACCACCATCGGTTACCACTTCCGTTTGAAGGCCGTCAGCGGCGACGCCGTCAGTGCTCTGCGCTTCCGCACTCGCTTCGACCTCGGCCTTTTCGACCTCAGCCGTTTCAACCTCAGCCTTTTCGACCTCGGCCTCGGCTTCGGCAGCAAACTTTTCGGCATGGACAGCGGTGCGCTCCGCCCGTTCGGCTGCGGCTTTGGCCTTGACGTCGGCCTTTTCCGCCTTGCGTCGGGCCTGCGCCAGCTGAGCGTCGGCCTTTTCTTTCGCTTCGGCCTCTTTCAGGGCCAGTTCCTCGGCGTGGTCGGCCCGCTTCTGAGCCACCTTGGCCTTCGCCTCGGCGATATCCACCTCGGTCAACTCGGACTCGACATCGTCCTCGGTCGGGACTTCCAAAGACGTTTCGGCCGAATCGGTTTCAGCCCCGCTCTCAGCAGACGTTTCGGCCGGGTCGGTCTCAACCCCGTTCCCGTTGGCTTCCAGCCCCGATGTGACCGGCGATTCAAGCAGTTCTTCGGGCTTGGCAAGAGTTCCGGACGCAGACTCGTCCTTGGTCCGGGCAAGCTGGTCGAGCACGCGGTTCGAGAGCTCAGTGTCGGAGGAATCATCCATAAAGGGGTGGCACAACGCCTATCGCAAGCGTAATGGGTTAAAAGGTCGACAACTCAGCAGGTCGGCCGACGTCGACGGGAACTGAGACCTCGACCTCGATTCCCGGGTAGACCCGGGCGAGGGCTAGCCGGGAGTAGGGCTACCCATCTCTGCGGCGGTGCCGGTTCCTGACCATTTTGCGGTTTCTGCGCCAAGGTCAAGCGGCTCCACAATCGCTCGGCCCTCGAATGCTTGCCACTGTGCCCTTGGCAGCATCCACATCACTTCAAATTCGTTGCCGCTCGGATCGCGGCCATAGAGGCTCTTGGTGTTGCCGTGGCTGGACTCGCCCACCAGCGCACCGTGATCCACCAACACCCGTCGAACCTCGACCAGATCGTCGATGGTGTCGACCTGCCAGGCCAGGTGATAGAGGCCGGGGCTACCGGGGACCCGCGGCGGGGCGTCAGCACCCACGGAGAACAAACCCAGATCGTGATCGTTGCCTGAGTCGTTGAGCTTCAAGAAGATCGCGGCACCGTCGCCGAGCCGCGCCACCTCTTCGAAACCGAGCGCTCCGGAATAGAAGCGAGCCGCCTCGGCGGCGTCGGTGACATAGAGAACGGCATGGTTCAGTCGTTTAATCGCGGCCATATCGAACAACAACGCCGGGTCAGACGGAGAACTTCCCGAAACGCCAGGGGAGTCATGGTGACGGCCAGCCGAAGCAGAGGCAGCGAAGTGCGATATTCTTCGCCCATGGGGGGACTGGTCAGGACGGCGCTCTGCAGGATCATCTTGGTACTCATGATCACAGCGGTGCTGCTAGCTACCGCGTGCGGATCAACCGACCAACAGGGCGTCACCGCGCAGGGCGCAGCATCCGACACCCTGGACGAAGCTTCGTCGTCAGGCGAACAGGTCGACTCGACTGAGACGATCGAAGCCGGGGAGGAAGCTGAAGTTGGTGAAGCCGACGAGGCCGAGAGCTCCGATGAAACAGAGGTGGCCGCCGACCCAGCCCGGACCGAGGCCGATACGGAGAATACCGACGAAGCTGGAGACTACGGACCCACGCCGGGCGCACCGACTATCGACGCCCTGGTGAGTGCCGGTCGGCCGCTGAACCTGGCCCACGCCGGAGGAGACCAATCGTGGCCCCACTCGACGATGTATGCCTTCTCTGAGGCGGCGAAGGTTGGGGTCGACCTGCTCGAGTTGGATGTGCGGCTGTCCGGCGATGGGGTGTTGATCGTGCACCATGACGACACGGTGGATCGCACCACGGAGATTGCGGCTGAGGTTGGCGACCTCACGCTGGCGGAGTTGCAGGCGCTCGACAACGCCTACTGGTTCCGTCCGGGCTGCTGGGCCTGCGCCGACAACGACAGCACCGACTACCCACTTCGAGGGGTCCGCACCGGCGAACAGGAACCGCCCCAAGGATATGGCCCGGACGACTTTCGCATCGAGACCTTCCGCAGCATCGCCACCGCCTTCCCCGACCTGGCTCTGGACATCGAGATTAAGGGCGACCTCCCAGGGGCGAGAGCAACCGCCGAGGTATTGGCCGCAGAGATCCTTGAGCTTGACCGAACCGAGTCGACCATAGTGGTCTCGTTCGACGACGACGTGATCGATGTGTTCCGAACCCTCGCCCCCGACGTGGAGGTGAGCCCTGGTCTCGACCGGCTCACCGAATGGTTTCTGAGCGGCGAGCCCCTTGAGGACGGCTTCCGGATCGTGCAGGTGCCGCCGGTGAGCAGCGGCATCGAGGTGATCACCGCGACCACCGTCGATCGGGCTCATGACGAAGGTCTCATCGTTTGGGCTTGGGCCGACGACGCCAGCACCCAGGAAAACGCAGCGTTCTACCAACGAATGCTCGATCTCGGCGTCGACGGCTTTATCACCGGCCGACCCGAACTCTTTCCACGACCCAGCTAGTCCCACGACCCAGCCAGCAGCTCTGACGAGCGCCGCCTGACGAGCGCCGCCTGACGAGCGCTGCCCACAAGCGCTGCCCGACGAGCGCGTGCCCGACGAGCTTCACCCGGAGCGGTGCGCTCCGGTGGGGTAGCTTCGACTGATGGCCAACCGGTTTGATCGAGACGAACTCAACCTGCTGTTGGAAGCGTGGGATCGAATGGTTTTCCAGACCAGTCGAAAACGCACCGCGCTGACTTCGGGGCTCATCCCCGTGCGCGAGTACGTCGCCGCTTCGGCAATCGAGGCGTGGCGGCGGTGGCCCGAGATCTTCAACCAGCTCGACGAGGCCTTTGGGGCCGAAGAGCTTGGCGCCGCCTTGCGGGGTCCGGGCAATCAAACCTCCAACGCCCACCCGTTTGCCTTGGTCACCATTCCGCTCAGCGGATGGCGCCTCAACTCGGCCCTGGCTGAACACGGGATCGTGGATGAGATCGACGATGCCGAGGACCGACTCCGGACGATCTTCGACTTTTGGAGTCGCTTCGTCGAACCTTGGCGAGCCGACGGCTTCCGAACCTGCTGGGATGCGGCCGACACCCTTCGTTCCTGTGACCCGCAGGTGATCGAAGAACTGGCTGGCCACGCCCGGGCCATCACCGACGAAGTCGACAACATCGCGACCCGACGATTTGTGGCCGGGATCCAGCAGTACCTGTTTCTGCTGTACCTCGATACCCGCCTCGGAACCGGCGATAGTGGGCCCTACCCGTTGCCCAACGGAAGACACATGATCGTGCGCGAGTTCTCCAACATCGGTCCCAGCTGGATTCCCTGGAGCGACCCGAGCGAGGCGTCGACCGAAGCGATCGACCACAACAACGTTGTCGTTGGTCTGATCTTCGAACCGGGGGTGCACAACCGGGTCAACGACCTGGCCTCCACCTTCTCGGTACCCGCTGACAATCTGGCCCATCTCGAAGCGGTTGCCGTTTGCGCAGTGGCCGATGACGGCGCGTTGACTCCGCTCGACGGGGCTAGCCAGGCCGAGCTCGCCGCAGCCATCAAGACGGCCCAAACCTCGGTGTACCGCAAGGTCGCCGGTTGGACCACCGAAGAAAAAGTGCACTCCGGCGCCCACGTCTACTTCCGCGGTCTGCTGTGGCCGTTCACAAATCGGGCCGGCATCGACGACCAAGTCGACTGGACCCTTCCGCGCGGAGCGACCGAGGCGGCCTGGCCCATCTTTGTCGGCGGCCTCCCGCCCGAAGGGGAGATGGCCCAACCACTGTTCCCCCGACTCGCCTGATGGCTTCTCGGGTACGTTTGGGTTGGTGACTACCGTTTTAGGAACTGGCTCGCCGATATTTACCGGAATGGTGGGGGAGGGACGACTGCACCGTTTCGACACCGTCGACGATGTCTTGGCGGTGCTCGACGACGGCACCGACCCCAACACCCTGGTCGCCCTGGTCCAGGACGCCGGAGCCACCTTCCTGGCCCCGCTTGAAGCGGACCTGGCCGGTATTCTTTGCCGCAGCGGCGATGTTGAGAGCCATCTGGCCATCGTCAGCCGCGATTTCCGCATCCCGGCGCTGATGGGTTTCAGCTTCTCCGTCGACCCCGAGCCGGAGAACGGCGCCGAAGTTCGAATCATGCTCGACACCGGCACCCTGGAATGACGATTAAAAAGGGGTCAATCCCGGGGATAGTGACCATGGCCGCAGCAGCGGTGTAAGTTCGGTTTTGGTGATCTGTGTTGGCAGGGGGTTGACCATGGCCGGGTTCAGCGAGGCGGAAGAGTTCCTCATGACGGGTGGCTTGATCCGCCCCCGACCTGTCCGATAGGTCTGGGAGGCGATAAACATGACATCTATGGGCCGTCCACTGACCGCCATCATGCTGGCAACCGACAACCGGGCTGTTCAACCTGCGAACGAGGCCCTGGCCTTGCGGCGCCTGTGCGGTCGATCCCTGTTGCTCTGGGGTTTAGACCTGCTCCGGGATATTCCGCTGCAAAAGACGGTCGTGGTTACCGACCAGCGAGCCGACATGATCGCCAAGGCCCTTCAGGACCAGGGCGCCGACATGTTCGTGGACTTCGTCGAACAGCGAGTACCACGCGGCACCGGCGACGCAGCAAGCGTTGGCCTGACCGCGCTACCTACCGACCATGCCGAGGGTCTCGTCGAAGCGGACGTGCTGGTCATGCCCGCGTGGTTGCCTCTGCTGAACCCCGGACATATTCAGGATCTGGTGGAGGCCCATCGGGTCGGGAATGCGGCTTGCACGCTTTTGACCATGGAAGTGTCCAACCCGGAGGGCTACACCCGCGTCGTTCGTGACAGCCGGGGGCGGATCGACCGCCTTCTCACCGACAACCTGATCGACCGGGAGACGCGCCTCGCCGAAGTTGGCATGGATGCGGTTGAGATCTTCACCGAGATCATGATCTGCCAGGTCGGTGAACTTGGACCAGCACTGCGCCGGGTGGCCCCAACCGCCTTCGACGGTGACTACAGCTACTCCGGGGTGGCCGCGGTGCTCGCCGGTGCCGGCTTTACGGTGTCGGCTCACAGCGCAGGCGACGACATCGAGCAGATCACCCCGGCGGCCGACACGATGTCGCTGGCCAAAGCCGAGACGACCCTACGCACCAACATCACCAACAAGTGGCTGCGCCGTGGCGTCCACATCGTGGATCCGAGCCAGACCTGGATCGACGGTGCGGTGCAACTTTCTCCCGGCGTCACCATCGCCCCCGGCACGATTCTGCAAGGCCAGACTGTGGTCGCTCCCGGCGCCACCGTCGGCCCCCACACCCAGCTGGTTGATTGTATGGTCGGCGCCCGAGCGGTTGTGGCCCACACCGTTGGCGTCGATGCCGAGATCGGTCCCAACGCGGTCGTCGGTCCGTGGGCCCACTTGGGCCCGGGAGCATCGATTTCCGAAGGGGCCAAAACCGGCCCGTTCTACAACGAGAACTGAAGCCGACACCGGCCCGACTGAGCCGACCCCGAGCCGGGCGGGCAGCGCTGGGTGCCAGATGATCAGACGATCGGGAGTGCATGGCGCAGGCCCGTGGTGTGTTTGGCGACGGTTGCACCCCGTAGGCTAAACATGACGGGCGTCGCAGGAGCTGGCCTGCGCAAATCCGTTGGGAAATAGTCCGACAGACGATTTCCCAAGGTGAACATCGGTCGAAGGCAGGGCCCCTGATGGAGCTGATCACCAAGAAGAAGCTGTACCTCGTGTGCGGCCGGCACAACCGCGACCTCTCCGAGGAAATCGCAGGAGCGCTCGGCCAGCGGCTCGGTGAACCAAATGTGGCCGAGTTCGCCAACGGCGAAATCCACTGCAAGTTTGGCGAGTCGATCCGGGGCCACGACGTCTTCATCATCAACACCCATTGCGGTGAGGCCGACCGGTCGGTCAACGATGCGATCATGGAACAACTCATCATGATCGACGCCGCCCGCCGAGCCTCAGCAAAACGGATCACCGCGGTGGCGCCCTTCTACGGATACGGCCGCCAGGACCGAAAGGCCTCAGGCCGCGAACCGATCACCGCCAAGCTGGTCGCCAACCTGTTTGCCGCAGCCGGTGTGAAACGACTGGTTTCAGTGGACCTACACTCCGGCCAGATCCAGGGTTTCTTCGACACCCCGGTCGATCACCTCACGGCCATGCCGGTTCTCATCGCCTACCTGCGCCAGGAGTTCGGCACCGGCTTGGTGATGGCCTCGCCTGATGCCGGCCGAGTCCATGTGGCGGAACAGTACGCATCCGAACTTGATGCCGACCTGGCCATCGTCCACAAACGGCGCTCCTATGACCAGAAGAACGTGGTCGAAGCCCGTGATGTGGTCGGCGATGTTGACGGTCGCATCGTGGTGCTGATCGACGACATGATCGACACGGCCGGCACGATGTGCGCGGCGGCGGAACAGTTGATGGAAAAGGGGGCCTCCGAAGTGCATGCGGTGGCAACCCACGGCGTGTTCTCGGGCCCGGCGATCGACCGCATCAAAAACTCCAACATCAGCCGGGTCATCGTCACCAACACGTTGCCGCTCCCGCCCGAAAAGGCCATCGACAAGATCGAGGTGCTCTCGGTGGCGCCACTGATCGCCGATGCCATCGATGCGGTGTTCGAAGACACCTCGGTCAGCGAGATCTTCGGCGGCCGGAACCAGAGCTAGGTTCATTGCCGCAGGGCGGATCCGGGGAACCCGTCGGCCCCTGGGGGGCCTTTGGGGTTCCTCCTCGACCGCGCGCTGCGGATTTTGTCTCGTGCGACGCCCTAGCGGGCGTCGACGCTCGTCCCTCGCTCCACTCGGTCAACTCGCTTGCGCTGGTGTCTGGTTGGTCGACACGCTGATTAATACCGCAAGGCGGGATCCGTCGGCCCCTGGGGGGCCTCCTCGACCCGCGCTGCGGATTTTGTCTCGTGCGACGCCCTAGCGGGCGTCGACGCTCGTCCCTCGCTCCACTCGGTCAACTCGCTTGCGCTGGTGACGAGTGCTTCGGTTCCCGAACCCTCCTCGAACGCTCGGCGCCCGGACTACTGGTTTTGGTCGGGAAAGATGACCTCGAGGTCGTCCTCGGTCAGTGCCTTACGCACCAGATCCAGCGCCGCATCTTCGTTGAGCCCAAGCGTTTCCTGGGCCGCGATCGGCAAGCTCTCCGGAATCACCCCGAAATGGAGCATTCGGCGCACAAAGGCGATCTGATCTTCGTAGGACAACGTAGAACCCGGCACGCTGACTCCATCGGTCACCTCTAGCGGAGCTTGAGCGGTTTGCGAAGTCTGATCAGTGCTCAATTTTCCGGGCCTGATGCAACAGGCGTAACAGGTTAACGCTGTGTCGAGAGTCACGAGCAAGATCTGTGACTCCTGGCGGCGCCAAAACTGGGTGCTGGGCGTCACCGATCTTGAAAGATTGGGGCGTTTGGTGATGAACGGGTCCGGCGGCGATACAATTTCGGGCTGGCTCGGATCCCCATCCTCACCCCTCGGATCAGGGCCCACCGTCGGAGGACCACCATGGCAGATGAAATCGTTCTCGCAGCCGAAACCGGCAGAGAAAAAGGCACCGGACCGGCCAAGCGCCTGCGCGCCGAAGGCAAGGTGCCCGGAGTGGTCTACGGCCTGGCAGCAGAGCCCGTTGAAGTGTCGGTGGTCTTTCGTGATCTCCGCAAGGCACTCACCACCGACGCCGGTATGAACGCGGTCATCAACCTCGAGGTTGAGGGCGAAAAAGTGCTCTCGATCGTGAAGGAAATGCAGCGCCATCCGGTCCGCCGGGACCCACTGCATGTCGACTTCCTTCGCGTCGACCCCGACGCCACGATCGCCGTTGAAGTTCCGATCGTGCTCACCGGCGAAGCCAAAGAAGTGGAGGTGGGCGGTTACGTCGACCACGTGCTCTACACCCTTCTGGTCGATGCCAAGCCGGGAGCCATCCCCGATGAGCTGACCCTCGATATCTCCGAGCTGGAGATCGGCACCTCGCTTGCCGTGTCCGACCTCACCCTCCCGCCGGGAGTGACCACCGAGGTCGATCCGGAAGAAGCCATCGTGTTTGGCCAAGCCAGCCGCGTGGTTGAAGAGGAAGTGCCCGAAGAAGGCGAAGAGGGAGAAGAGGGCGAAGAAGGAGCCGAGGGAGAAGCGGCCGAAGGAGGCGACGCCGGTGGCGGCGACTCCGATGGTGGCGGCGACTCCGGCGGCGACGACTAGCTCACCCCAACGGATTCTGAGCCCGGTCGACGACCGGCCCAGCAGCCATGAGCTTCCTTCGCTCCAAACGCAATCGAGAACGCTCCGGAACGCCCGCCGACCTGTTGGTGGTCGGGCTGGGCAACCCTGGAGACCAATACGCCGGGAGCCGTCACAACGTCGGCGCCGATGCCATAGAGGTGCTGGCGGCGCGCCACGGTGCCAGGCTCAAAGTTGGTAAAGAACGAGCCCAAGTTGACCAGGTCAACATCGGTGGGAAGCAGATGGTGCTCGCCATCCCCACCACCTATATGAACGAGTCCGGGGTGGCTGTCGGTGCACTGGTGCGGCGCTTCAGTATCGACGACATCAGCCAGGTCGTGATCCTCCAGGACGAACTCGATCTTGATCCGGGCCGCATGAAGATCAAGATCGGTGGCGGCCTGGCCGGCCACAACGGCTTGAAATCGATCAAAGCTCACCTCGACACCGACGAGTTTGTTCGGGTTCGCATCGGTGTCGGCAAACCACCTCGGTCCGACGGCGGCGCCAACTATGTACTCAAGCGGGTTCCGAAAGCCCAGCGGGCCGAACTGGACCACGCTATTGAGCTGGCCGCCGATGCGGTGGAGTCGATCCTGTCCGATGGCGCCGAGGCGGCCCGAAACCAACACAACGCCCCACCTCCCGCCAGCCGGGATGGGCAATGACGCTTGAACAGCTCCCCGAACTCATCGCCACAGAACCAGCGGTGCTCTCGGTGCTCGGACAACGCAACGCCATGCTGGCCGTGCCCGACAACGCCCGGGCACTGGTGGTGGCCGGTCTGGCCGAAGCCACCGAGCGGCGTCCGATCGTGCTCGCGGTGGCATCGACCATCGACGCGGAACGGGTAGCGCGCGACCTCGAAGTTTTCCTCCGTCCTCACAACGTCGAACTGCTTCCCGCCTGGGAGACCCTGCCTTTCGAGCGGGTCAGCCCCGGCGTCGAAACCATGGGACGGCGGCTGCGAACCTTTTGGCGCCTTCGCGACCGTTCCCGCATGCCGATGGTGATCGTTGCCCCGGTGCGGGCCCTGATCCAACGGCTTGGTCCCGGCCTGGAAGATCTGGAACCAGTCACCATCGAGCCCGGCGACACGATCGACCCCGGCGATCTGGTCAACCAATTGGTGCAACAGGGCTACCGCCGCGAATACCAGGTGGAGCACCGAGGTGAAGTGGCGGTTCGCGGTTCGATCGTTGACGTGTTTCCCTCGACGGCCGACACGCCCTACCGGATCGATCTCTGGGGTGATGAAGTCGATCGGCTCACTGAGTTCACCGTGAACGACCAGCGATCGACCGACGACGTCGAGTCGATCACCATCTTTGGTTGCCGCGAATTGATCCTTACCGGTGAGGTACGGGAGCGGGCCCGAAACCTGATCGCCAGCGCGCCCTGGGGGCGCGAACACTGGGAGCGTCTCAGCGAAGGATCCCTCTTTGACGGGATGGAGTCCTGGACCCCCTGGCTGGCCACGCAGGAGCGACTGGTGCTGGACCTGCTGCCGGAAGACTCGCTGATCCTGCTCTCCGAACCCAGCCGCATGCGGGATCGAGCCAAAGACCTCATCGCCGAAGAGGCCGATCTGGCCCTCAGCCTGGCCCGCACCTGGGGCGCTGTCGCCGACACCCCGGACGCCGACGCCGAAGGGGTCGATGCTGATGCCGGCGATGCTGACGGCCACGGATTTCCATCGCTGCACCTGTCCTTCGACCGGGTGCTGGCCCACACCACCTCGCCGGTGTGGACCCTCACCAACCTGCCCGAAAGCCCCGACACCCCGAGCGTGGCCGCCCATGGCTTCGGCCAGTTGACCGGCGACGACAGCGGGCTGATGCGCCAGCTCAAGGACCTCCTCGATGACGGCTACCGGGTGATTGTGGCCGCCGACGGTGCCGGGAGTGCCGGTCGGGTCCAGGATCTCCTGGCCGCCGCCGGCCTTCACTTCACCATCGACGAGGATCGGCGCAACGACCTGATCGAAGCCGGCGGCCACATCGTGATCGATGCCCTTGAGCGTGGCGTGGTGATGCCCGAGATCCGCACCGCGGTGCTTGCCGAAAGCGACATCACCGGCCGCCGTCGGGCCCACCGGCGGGCCAAGCCCCGCAAACGCCAGGCCCAGGGCTTCTTCGACGACCTGGCCGCGGGCGACTATGTCGTGCATCACCAACACGGTGTTGCCAAATTCAGCGGCATGGTCAAACGGGCCATCGGCGGCTCCGAACGCGACTACCTGTTGCTCGAATACCGCGGCGGCGACAAGCTTTACGTTCCGTCGGACCAGGTCGATGCGGTCCGCCACTACACCGGTGGCGACAGCCCGAGCCTCAGCCGGCTCTCGGGTAATGAATGGCAAAAGACCAAAGGCAAGGTGCGAGCCGAGGTCGAAGAAGTGGCCCAGGAGCTGGTGGTGCTCTACCAGCGGCGGGCCAACACCGAAGGCCACGCCTTCGCTCCCGACACCCCCTGGCAGCGAGAGCTGGCCGATGCCTTCCCCTTCGAGGAAACTCCCGACCAACTCACCGCTATCGCCGACGTCACCGCCGACATGGAGGCGGACACACCCATGGACCGGCTGGTGTGTGGTGATGTGGGCTTCGGCAAAACCGAGGTGGCGATTCGGGCCGCATTCAAGGCGGTTCAAGACGGCAAGCAGGCTGCGGTACTGGTGCCGACCACCCTGTTGGCCCAACAGCACTTCCAAACCTTCAGCGAGCGATTTGCGCCCTACCCGGTTCGAGTGGAGATGCTCAGCCGGTTCCTCACCCCGGCCCAAAGCCGAAAGGTCATGGCCGAGGTGGCCAGCGGTGAGGTCGATGTGGTGATCGGCACCCACAAGCTGTTGTCGAAAGAGCTTGAGTTCTCCGACCTCGGCCTTTTAGTGGTCGATGAAGAGCAGCGCTTTGGAGTCAGCCACAAGGAGTCGATCAAGGAACTCAAAGCCAACGTCGACGTGCTCACCCTCACGGCCACGCCGATTCCACGCACGTTGGAAATGAGCCTGACCGGTATCCGCGACCTCACCCTATTGAACACCGCTCCGTCCGAACGCCAGCCGATCCTCACCTATGTGGGCGAATACGACGATCGAGCTGCGGCCGAGGCGATCCGGCGGGAACTGCTTCGTGAGGGGCAGGTGTTCTTTGTGCACAACCGGGTGCAGGACATCGAAAAGGTGGCCAACGAACTGCGCGAGCTGGTGCCCGAGGCCCGCATCGCTATCGCCCATGGCCAGATGGACGAAGGCAGCCTCGAAAAGGTGGTGCTCGACTTCTGGGAAGGCGAGTACGACGTTTTGGTCTGCACCACCATCATCGAATCCGGTATCGATATGCCAACGGTGAACACGCTGGTGGTCGACCGGGCCGACCTCCTTGGCTTGGGTCAGCTCCACCAACTCCGAGGTCGGGTTGGGCGCGCCGGATCACGCGCCTACGCCTACCTCTTCACCCCCCAGGACCGACAGCTCACCGACACCGCGTATGAGCGGCTCAAGACCATCGGTGAAGCGACCGAGCTCGGATCGGGTTTCAAAATCGCCATGCGCGATCTTGAGATCCGTGGCGCCGGCAACATGTTGGGCACCGGACAGTCTGGACACATCGCCGCGGTCGGCTACGACCTCTACTGCCAGCTGGTGACCGAGGCGGTCAGCCTGCTGAAGGGCGAAACCATTCCCGAACCGGCCGAAGTCAAGATCGAACTGGCTCTTGATGCCAACCTGCCCGCTGACTACGTCGAGCGGGAAGACCTCCGGATCGAGGCCTACCGCCGGCTGGCCGCGGTGCAGAGCCAAAGCGAGGTTGACGACATCGAGCGGGAGTGGATCGACCGCTACGGACCGGTACCCGACCTGGCCCAGGCCCTGCTGGATGTGGCCCGACTCCGCGCCGAATGTCATCGGGTTGGCCTTCGGGAAATCACGGTGACCGAAGGTCCCGGGTTCGGCGGGCCGGCCTGGACGGCCCGAATGTCGCCGATTCAGCTCAAAGCCAGCCAGTTGGTGCGGATGGAACGGCTCTACTCCGGATCGATCTTTAAGGAAGAACCAGGCCAAATTGTGCTGCCGGTTAAGAAGCGCAGCGCCAAGCCTGTCGAGGTGCTGATGGAATTCTTGCGTACCCTCGTGCCTATGGAAGAAAGCGGTGCTGCGTGATGCCGAGCAAGCTCAAGACTGTTTTGACCACGTGCGGGTTGTCGCTGGCGGCGATGCTGACCCTCGCCGCCTGTGGCGAGACCCAAGGGGAGGAGACCGCCCTTACCGTCAACGGTGAGGAAGTGACCTTCGACGAGCTGATCGAAGACGTCGGTGATTCGGCACAGGGAGAAGGGCGAGGCACCGTCGATGTAGCCACCCTTGCGGCTCAGGCGGAGCAGCGGGTTCGAGATGCAGCCCCCGACGATCCCAGCGGTGCTGAGGTCACGGTTTCGTCGCAGCTCGGTACCTGGGATGCAGAGAACTGCACGGTGGTGACACCAGCCGACGTTCGCAGCAACCAGGGTGAGACTCCGTCGATCAACAACTGTGCCGGTTCGTCGGGAGAGCTGATCGACCCCTCTCAACCGGCCCAGCCGCCGTTGGAGCTGGCATCGATCGTGCCCTTCGAAGGCGTCGCAGCCACCGTCGATGGAGTTGAGCTGCTCGGCGAAGACATCTTTGGCGAAGTCGAACAACAGGCCCTGGCATCGGAGATTGGTGGCGCACCGCCAACCCTTCGTACCCCCGATGGCTATGTGTCCGAGGTGGTGGCCGAAGTGACGACCAACGAAGTGGTTGCCGAGCTGGCTCGAGCCGAAAGCGAACGCCGTGGCTTGCAGGTGACCGATGCCGACCGGGAGGAAGTGGCCGCCGGCCTCGGAGAGGTTCCCGCCGAGCTCAGCCAGGACTTCGTCGATGGCATCATCGAGCGTCAGGCCCTCTTCCAGGTGTTGGTGACCGACCTGGCCGGCACCGACCGGCCCTCACAGTCACTCACCATCGATGATGTGGTGTGTGCCCGCCACATCCTGGTGACCACCCAGGAAGAAGCAGAAGCAGCAATCGCCCGAATCCAAGGCGGCGAAGACTTTGCCGTAGTCGCAGCTGATGTATCAAACGACGGCTCGGCCCAAGCCGGCGGCGATCTCGGCTGCGCCGATCCGTCCCGGTATGTGCCAGAGTTTGCCGACGCCCTGGTGGCGCTGGCTGTCGACGAGCAGTCGGGCCCCGTCGAGAGCCAGTTCGGCTTCCACGTGATTCAGCGCCTTGAAACCGACCCGATCCAGGCGGAACAGGCCCTTGAAGCCACCCGCCTTGAACTGGCGGCGGCCGAGGAACAGGGCGCGTTTCAGGAATGGGTCCAGGTGGCGGTGAGCGAGTCGGCGATCGACATCGACCCCCGCATCGGCGTGTGGGATCCACTCGGCGGCGTCGTTCCCGCTGACGGCTAGGACCAGCGGGCGAAACCCGGGTTGGAAGGTTTGACGGTACGCTCGGGTGTTCGGCCCACTGGGCTGATTCCCCCTCTTCGACCGCAACAGTCCTACCGACTCTTGCTACTGACCGGAGCTCCCCATCATGCAGACTCCTTGGCGCGCCGCTGCGGCGCTGGCTCTTGTTGCCACCCTCTGGCTCACCGGATGTGGTGACAGCGACGGCGACACCGCTGGCAATGAGGCGGCGAGCGACTCGGACGCTACCACCGGTTCAGCTAACGACAGCGAGGCAACCGAGGGTGACGAATCCGGCGACACCGGCGCCAGCGACGATGATGAGGGCGAGACCACGGAGGACGAAGCGCCGCCCGACACGGCGGTTCCGCCAGCAGTCGGCGACGACCGCACCTTCATCACCCCCTTCGACGACGCGCCTGCAGCCGTGGTCGAAGGAGTCGAAGTTTCGGCCGACGCGCTGTTCTCGGAGCTGAGCAACCAACTCGCAGCCCAGCAGGCATCGACCGGATCGACCGCCGCTTCCGCCGATACCGACGGTGCCGTGGAAGCCAACCTGGCTTCGTCGGTCCTCTCCGAGCTGATCGTGTCGGAGCTTGCGGCCCAGGAACTTGACGAGCGCGGCCTCTCGGTCGACGACGACGATCTGGCTGCGGTTCGTGAACAGATCGGTGAGCCACCGGAAGGGGTCGACGAGGAGTTTGTCGACAACTTTGTCCAGCGTCAGGCCCAGTACGAAGCGCTGGCTGGCGATCTCACCGATGATGCCGGCGATACCAGCGGCCTTGAGTGCAGCCGCCATGTGTTGGTGGAAACCGAGGAGGAGGCGCTCAGCGTCATCGAGCGGCTGGAAGCGGGTGAGGACTTCACCGAGGTGGCCTCCGAAGCGTCGACCGATCCAAGCGCGGCCCAAAACGGTGGCGCCCTCGGCTGCGATGTTTCCAGCTTCGTGCCACCGTTTGCCGAAGCGGTGCAAAGTCTCGAGGTTGGCGAACGATCCGACCCGGTCGCCACCGACTTCGGATTCCACGTCATCGAAAAGGTCGAGCCGTCCGAGAGCGACATCGAACAGGTGGCGCAGCAGGCCCGCCAGACCGTCTTGCGCGAGTGGATCCTTGAGCGTGTCGAGAGCGCCGAGGTCAGCATCGACGAACGGATCGGCACCTGGGACCCCGTTTCGGGTGTGGTGGCCATCGGTACCCCCGATCCCAACGCACCACAGATCATCGACGAATCGCTTGTCGATGGCGAGGACGACAACTAGACATCGACAGTCAAGCCACTAGCTCAAACCACAGCTCGACAACAGAGGTCGTCCGCCATGCCCTCTTCCACATCTTTAGCCGCCGATCGGCCCGAAGTGCTCATCATCGGCCTCGGGCCGGCCGGCCCGGAACTGGCGACCGTCGCCACGCTCGATGCGATC
>CALAML010000307.1 GCA_937925845.1 uncultured Acidimicrobiales bacterium
GCATTGGTGCAGCCAGAACCGGCGGTGGGGAGCGCGCCGAGATTGTGTCTGCGTTAGGCCCGGTTGAGCCCGGCGCGAGTGCAGCCAGAACTGCGTTGGCGGAGGGGAGGTGGTTCTGTCTGCGTTCGGGCCGGTTGAGCCCGGCGCAGGTGCAGCCGGAATCGGCGATCGGGGATCTGCGGGGTTTCTGTCTGCGTTCGGGCCGGTTGAGCCCAGCGTTGGTGCAGCCGGAATCGGCGGTCGGGGGAGCGGCGACGTTCTGTCTGCGTTCGGGCCGGTTGAGCCCGGGGCGAGTGCAGCCAGAACCGCGTTGGCGGCCCGGGAGGTGGTTCTGGTTGCGTTGGCCCCGGTTGGCTCATACCCAAGTGCAGCCGGAAGCGCCGGAGCCCAAGGTGAGAGAGAGGCGCCCCCGATGGGTGGGTGACAGGATGGGGGTATGGCTGAGGCACCGAAGCTGAAGGATTACTTCACCGAGGATGTGGTGCGCTCGATCGGCGATCGGTTGGCGACTCACCACCGCACATTCGACGTGGATCGTTTTGTTGGCCGGGTCATGGCCCCCGATGACGGCGAGCCGTTCGACACCCTTGAGTTCACTGCCCGCAGCCGGAGGATCGCCGACGGAATCGAGGCCACCGCCGACCTCGATCCGGTGGCGCTGATGGACCTGCTGGTGCGGTCACTGCCGCCGGTGCTCGATGCCGCCGATGGTTCGCTCAACGAGGGCTTCTCGCTTTGGCCCTACGGCGAGGTGATCGCCCGCCATGGTGCGGAGCATCCGGCCGAGGGTCTGGCCGCCAGCTACGAGCTCACCCAACGGTTCACTTCGGAGTTCGCTATTCGTCCGATCCTGGCTCATCATCCCGATGCTCTGGCCACGGTGGCGCAGTGGGCGACCGACCCGAGCGAGCACGTGCGTCGGCTCGCCAGTGAGGGCACCCGCCCTCGGCTGCCGTGGGCGCAGCGGCTATCGCTCCCGGTCGACGAGGTGCTGGCGATTCTGTCGACGTTGCGGGCCGACGAGTCGGCGTACGTTCGCAAGTCGGTGGCCAACCACCTCAACGATCTAGCCAAGGAGCACCCCGAGCGCATCATCGCCATGTTGGCTGATTGGCATCGCGAGGCCGAGGCCGCGGGCATCGAGGAAACGCAGTGGATCGTTCGCCATGCGTTGCGCAACCACCTCAAAGCCGGCACCCCGGCTGCCCTGGCCATTTTCGGTTACGAAGAGCCGCAGCTGGAGGTACGCGGTCTAGCGGCCACGCCCGCGTCGGTAGCCATCGGTGATGACGTGGAGTTCAGCTTTGTGTTGGAGTCAACCGCCACGGGCGCGGATGATCAGTTGCTGATGGTGGATTTGGTGATGGGGTATCGCAAGGCCAACGATTCGGTATCGCCCAAGGTGTTCAAGTTCCGCGAGCTCCACCTCGAAACCGGCGCTCAGCAGGAGTGCTCGAAGCGATTCGCCATGGTGGAGCGCTCCACCCGGCGTCTCTACCCGGGCGAGCACTCGCTCACCGTAAGGGTGAATGGTCAGGACCTGGCCACAACCACTTTCGACCTCAACGGCTAGCCGGGTTCTTGAATCCCGATTGAGTTGGTCGGCAATTGGGGCTAGGGTGCCGTATCGCCACGAGCTCAACGACGAGCCGCGCCTGAAGGCAGTTGCATCTACACCGCGAATCCATCAAGGGAAAGAGGAAGACCGTGAGCCAAGACTGGGGCTTTGAGACTCGTCAGATCCACGCTGGCCAGGACCCCGACTCCGCCACCGGAGCTCGGGCGGCACCGATTTATCAGACCACGTCGTTTGTGTTTGATAGTGCCGAGCATGCGCAGAACCTGTTTGCGCTGAGCGAGATCGGCAATATCTACACCCGCATCATGAACCCGACCCAGGGGGTGTTGGAGGGGCGCATCGCCGCGCTCGAAGGGGCAACCGAGACTGCGGTTGGTCTGCCGGGAGCCCTCGTGGTGTCGAGTGGTCAGGCCGCCGAGACGCTCGCCATCCTCAACATCTGCGAGACCGGTTCCCATGTGGTGTCGAGTGCCGCCCTCTACGGCGGTACCTACAACCTCTTTAATTACACGCTGCCGAAGATGGGGATCGAAGTCACCTTTGTGAACGATCCCGACGACATGGAGGAGTGGAAGGCTGCGGTTCGGCCCAACACCAAGCTCTTCTACGGCGAGAGCATCGGTAACCCGAAGAACAACTTCCTTGATATCAAGGAAATCTCCGATGTCGCTCACGACAACGGTGTGCCGTTGATGATCGACAACACGGTGGCTACGCCGTACTTGATCCGTCCGTTCGAACACGGCGCCGACTTCATCGTGCATTCGGCCACCAAGTTCATCGGCGGCCACGGCAACTCGATCGGTGGTGTCATCCTCGACGGTGGCAGCTTCGACTTCGGCCAGAACGACAAGTACCCCAACTTCACCGAGCCCGATCCGAGCTATCACGGGTTGGCCTACTGGCCGGCGCTTGGCCACGGCTGCTTTATCATCAAGGCCCGCGTGCAGATGCTGCGTGACCTGGGTTCGGCGATCTCGCCGTTTAACTGCTTCCTGTTGTTGCAGGGTGCGGAGACGCTGAGCCTGCGGATGGAGCGTCATTTCCAGAACGCCCAGGCCGCGGCCGAGTTCCTGGCCGGTCGGGAAGAGGTGGAGTCGGTGGCCTATGCCGGTCTGCCTGACAGCCAGTGGCATGAGCGGGCCAAGGAGTTGGGCCGGGGCAAGGGCTTCGGTTCGGTGTTGGCCTTCAACATCAAGGGCGGGCGTGACGCCGGTCAGAAGTTTGTGGAGGCCCTCGAGCTCCACAGCCATGTGGCCAACATCGGCGACGTGCGCAGCCTGGCTATCCACCCGGCGTCCACCACCCACAGCCAGCTCACCGAAGAGGAGCAGGCCGCCAGTGGTGTGCATCCTGGGTTGGTGCGCCTATCGGTTGGCATCGAGAGCATCGACGACATCCTCGCCGATCTCGACGCCGGCTTCCGAGCCGCCAAGAGCGACTGACCGATTCGGCCCGATTCAGATCAATCGAAGACGTAGCGGACCGGGCTCGCCTACGAGCCCGGTCCGTCGCGTTCGGGGCGTTCTGTCTGCGTTCGCGTGGGGTGAGGCATGCGCCGGTGCAGCCAGTTCGGGCGCGGACTGAGGTCGGCTAGGCCGCGATGCCGGTAGCAGTTTCGCCACCGGTAGCTCTCAAGCGGCGGGACTCGACCAGTTCGATGATCTCTTCGAACGTGGCGGGCCGGTTCTTGAGTTCTCGCCACCCAACGCGGATGGTCGCAAAGCCGTGTTTGGTGGCCAAGCGATCTCGTCGACGGTCCTCGTCCATCGCCTGGGTGGTGGCATGCCACCGGCGACCATCGGCTTCGATGATGGTCTTGCCGACTGGGTCAGCGATATCGACGATTCCTCGGATGCCGTCATACCAGGGCGGGCGGAACTGACGCTCTAGCCCGCTGCAACCACGATCCTTCAGTCCCGCGAACAGGAGCTGCTCGAGTGCGGACTCGGCGAAGGGCATATCGTCCACCAGGTCGTCGATTATCTCGGTGAGGTTACCTGACCCTTGCCGACCCCTTCGTTGGAGGCGCTGGTGGCAAATCACTACATCGTCGGTGTCGGGCGTTCGGGCAATGAGTTGGGTTTCAAGCAAGTGGCGCAACTGAACTGGTCTCAGTACCGCAGCCAGGTCGCAGATCGTTCGAGCTGGCGAGGTAATCCGCAAGCCGTCGATCGTGTCGATGTCGTCATCGAACCACAGGCGGGTTTCGTGCACCGTGAAGCCCGGCACGCGATTCGTGGTTGATTTCGGCACGAGTAGGTGAAGCCCCCGGGTCGGGAAGCCGAAACCGTGCAGCTTGGCCGCCGTGGCATGCGACAGGGCACCTCTGGGTACGACCGCCATTGCCAGCTCTAGTGGGGTCCGTTCAGTGGCGAGATCCGGAATGGAGTAGATACCGCGACCGCACGAAATCATCCAGCCGTTCGACAGTCGATATTGGATCTGCTCCCGAGTGATGCCCGCCTCCCTCAGATCCGGGAGCTGGCACACTCCGCCGCGAGGAGCGGCGATTCTTACGATGCGTTGATCGGTGGTTCGTTTCTGGGATGTATCCGCCATACATGAACTATGACAAAGGGGTGTGACAAGTCTGGTTAGCGCACCTCGCCTAGCCCTGTCCGTCCGGGCGAGGGGCCGTTCTGTCTGCGTTCGGGCGGCCTTGGGCATGCGCGGCTGCAGCCAGAACGGGGTCGGTGGGTTTCTGGCTGCGGCGAAGCATGCCCAACCCTGCGCCGGTGCAGCCAGAAGGCTTACCTGCGACGGGGTGGGTCTAACACGTCGTGGGCGCAGCCGGCTTCTATTGCCTGTAGCGGCCGGGCGCCCGTGCTGAGGTTCAGGTGCGGAGGGCGAAGTGGGGTTGCCATTGGGGTTCGATGGCTACCCGGTTGGGGTTCTTTTGGTCTCGTTCGCTCATGATGGGGTCATCCACACCCCACACGCCGCCGATTTCTGGGTCGTCCCATGCCACGCCGAGTTCGTCGGCGGGGTTGTAGTAGCCGTCGACCAGGTAGGTGATGGTCATGTCGGTGAGCGAGGCAAAGCCGTGGGCCACGCCGGGCGGGATGAACACGCCCATGTGCTTGTGGGTGCCGTCGGCTTCACGGCCGAGGTCGAAGCTGTAGGTGTTGCCGTCGGTGGGGGAGCCTTGGCGCAGATCGTGCAGCACCACTCGGGCCGTCCCTTCCGGCACATACCAGTAGTCGGCCTGGTGGAGGTGGTAGTGCAGACCGACCAGGCAGCCGGCCACCCGGTCGCCTCGGTTGGCTTGAATCATCTCGCGGGCCCCCGGGATCCACTCCCGCCTGAACGTCTCCACGAAGAAGCCTCGGTCATCGCCGAAGATCTTTGGCTCCACAAGGTAGACCCCCGCGATTGCCTCCGACTCGGTTACTTCAGCCATTACATATCCCCTCTGCACCCCATGGCGTCTGGTCCGGCCATGCTAGCCCGAACATGAAAT
>CALAML010000308.1 GCA_937925845.1 uncultured Acidimicrobiales bacterium
AACCACGACCGCCAGTACGTTCCCGACATCTCCGCCACCTCCGGCGTGTGGGCCATCCTGCCTGCATCCAACGGCACGCTGTGGCTCGGCGGCGATCTACGCCGCGCCGGTAGCCGAACTGTGAGTGGATTCGCCAAGTTCAGCCCGACCCCGACCCAACCGGTAGGGAACAACCTGGCCCGCGACCGGACGGCACGGCAGAGCTCCACCGCCGATCGTCCGGCGTCCTACGCGGTGAACCGGGTGTGGTCCGGTGTGTGGCGAGGCAACTTCCGCTGGCAGGACAGCCGCACCCAAACCCAGGCCAACCCGTGGTGGGAAGTCGACCTAGGCTCCAGCCGCAACATCGGCATCCTTCGGGTGTGGAAGCCCGGCATTTGCTGCAACGGTGGCCTCAACGGCGCCCGCGTCTTTGTATCCAATACGCCGTTTACCTCGAACAACCCGAGCGTCACCGCGGGCCAGGCTGGCGTGTCGAGCTTTACCCTCAACGGGGTGATCCGCCGCAAGGATGTTGCGGTAAACCGCA
The DNA here is from genome assembly GCA_937925845.1 of uncultured Acidimicrobiales bacterium. GTDB lineage: Bacteria > Actinomycetota > Acidimicrobiia > Acidimicrobiales > CALAML01 > CALAML01. The sequence goes on from CALAML010000308.1 coordinate 530, forward strand.
GCGGTCGGTACGTGCGTATCCAGCTGCCCCGCACCGCCCAACTCGTACTCGATGAAGTCCAGGTCTTCGAAAACGTGGGCGGGGTGATCGGCGGGGGAGGCCCCGTCGCCCCGGCGTCGTGTTCGGTAGCCAACGCCAACGGCAACCTGCGGGTCACCTGGAACCGCGCCGGCAACGACCGGGCCACCGGCTTTGTGGTGCGACGTCAGCGCGGCAACGGAGCGTCCTTCTGGGCCGCCCGGGTGTCGACCCCAACCACCTCATGGACCGACTCCAACGTGGTGGCCGGAGCCAGCTACACCTACACGGTCGAAACTCTTGCTGGAAGCAATCGATCCAGCCGCCGAACCTGTGCCCCATCGCCGATCGTGGTGGCTGGCGGCGGAGGTGGCGGTGCCGCAGTGAAACCGGCGGCCTGTTCGGCGGCGCTGGTGAACGGCAACGTGCGAGTCAACTGGACTCCAGCCGCGGGCAGCTCGGCCACCCGCTATGTGGTGCGTCGAGCCCGCAACAACTTCACCAACTTCTTCTGGGCCGCAGCCACCGGTGGCGCCGGTCGAACCTGGACCGACACCAACGTGATCCGCGGCCAGGGCCAGCGTTACACCTACACCGTCGAGGCGCTGAACGGCACCAACCGGTCAGCACCCAAGTGGTGCTCCCCAGTGCCGATCGTGCCCTAGCTCTATTTGCCCTCCGGGCGAGCCGTTCGCCACGGAGGCTTTGGCTGGCCTTTGGGGCCCTGTCCTTCGCGCCGGGCGGGGTGCCTTTGCCCGTCGGCCAGCCGAGATGTGTCCGGCCTCTCTGGCGTGCTGAACGAGTGTGGAAGACTCTGGCCCATGACCCAGTGGAACCGCGCCCTCGTGACCGGGGCATCATCAGGAATCGGGTTGGCCATGGCCAACCAACTCGCTGGCGACGGCACCGAACTGGTGGTGGTGGCCCGCGACCAGGCTCGTTTGGAAGCACTGGCGGAGTCGGTCGACGTGAGCTGTGAAGTGCTGGTCGCCGACCTCTCCGACCGGGACGCGCTGGCCATGGTGGAGGATCGGTTGGCGGCAACCGGAGCCGACGCCATCGACCTGTGTGTGAACAACGCCGGCTTCGGCAACATCGGCCCGTTTCGGACCCTTGACCGCGACCGCGAAACCGACGTGGTTGAAGTGAACATCGTGGCCCTGCACCGGCTCAGCCATGCGGCGGCCACCGCCATGGTCGCCGCCGGTGGACCGGGCGGAATTCTAAACGTGTCGTCGATGGCCACTTGGCTGGCGACACCCAACACGGCCACCTATAACGCCACCAAAGCCTTCGTGACCTTGTTTTCCGACATTCTTCACGCCGAACTGAAACCCGAAGGCATCCACGTATCGGCGCTGTGTCCAGGGTTGACCCGTACCGAGTTCCAGGATCGGGCCGGCTACGACGCCACCGGAGTGCCGGCCATGGCTTGGCAAACCGCAGAAGAGGTTGCCGCCGCCGGCCTCGCCGGGGTCGCCTCGAACACTCCGGTGGTGATCCCTGGGGCCAAAAACCAGGCCGCCATCGGCCTGTTGAACTCCCTACCGATGCGACTCCGGAGACCCCTGGTCAGTCGCCTCGCCAACTAAATCGGCGAACGGTCGGGCATCCTTCAAGATTTGTGACGCCGCACACCGTGTTTTTGCGGCGCTGGGCGTCACAGATCTTGAGGGACTCCGTAGACCACGACGTTGTCCTCGTAGGAACGCTCGTCGTAGTCGAAGGTGCCGCCGCAGGTGATGAGGGCCACTTCGGCGTCGCCGGTGCGGGCAAAGATGCGGTCGTTCGGCAGGCCGGTCTTGTCGTACTGAGCGACCTCGCTCACCACAAAGGGGCGGGTGGTGCCATCGGCGTAGTCCACGAAGAACTCGTCGCCCACCTCAACCTCGGTCAGGAAGCGGAAGACGCCGTCGCGGCCGTCGTAGTTCACGTGGCCTGCCAATACCGAGGAACCGGCTTCACCGGGAACGGGGGAGTAGCGGTACCAACCCACCTCGCTCTCCGGCGGTACTTCAAGTTCGCCGTTGGGTTCAACGCCGACGGGGCGTACCGTCGCCGTCTCCACGCCGAGGCTGGGGAAGCTGAAGCCGACCGGCGCCGCCTCGCCCTGGTCATCGTCGGCTCTGGAGGTGAGAGGAGTTAGGGCCGAGGTGCGCTGAACCCGAGCTGCGGCGTCGGCCAGGTCGAGGGTAGGAGTCCCCGAGGCGGCCCCGCTCGATGGTTCGGTTGGCGCGGTCGGCACGCCTTGAGCGGACCCTTCTCCATCGCTTCCCTGGTTGCCTGCCGCTGAGGGGGAGGTGGACTCCGGAGTAGCCGGATCGATTGGGTCGGACTCAGCCACGGGTGAAGGCGACTCTGGTGCTGCCGTCGAGTCATCGGCAGTATTGGTTCCACAGGCGCTGATTGTGACGGCAGCGGCCAGTCCCACTGCGGCCAGGAACTGTCGGCTGTGGAGTCCGGCTAGGCCTCTTCGGCTCTTTGGCATGAAGTTCTGCAGCATCAGCGATTCATTTCTGGTGGCGGGGTGAGGCGGGCCGGATGGTTCACGAGTCCTCCCGGACCACGAAGCCGGTCCGGGAGCCTCGGAGGGATTGCTTTCGATCGGCGGCGAATGTGTTGCCCACACAACCTGCAACGGGCGTCAGACACCCGTTGCAGGTTTGCCAACGTAGTTGGGCTTTGTTGGTAACTATTCCGAGGGCTTAGGCGCGAGCGCGGGCGGCGACTACGCCACCACCGGCTACTGCGGCCATGCCGAGGGCGCCGAAGGCAACCAGGGCGAAGGGCAGGCCGCTCTGGCCGTTGTCGATCGGGCTGTTGCCGGTGTTGATGGCGGTCGGAGCCGAGTGCAGGCCGCTGATCGACTGGGTGACTACGCCAAGGGTGCCGTCGGCGAGCGAACCGGTGGCGTAGACCACCAGGGCTTCACCTTCGGTAATGGGAAGGTCGGCGGGGCCAATCACAACGGTCTCGTTGTCGCCGGCCGGGGTGACTTCAGCCGAGATGGTGCCAGCGGCAAGATCGGCGACGCCCTCGGCGCCGTTGGGAACGCTGGCAAAGGCGACATCGCCGTTGGCCAGTACGTCGACCTCGGGAGCGGCGGCGGTGTGGCGCACGATCAAGCGACCTTCACCAGCGGCGGTCTCCGAAACATCGTTTTCAAACACGCCCAGGGTGGGGGTGCCGTCGGCGTCGAGGTGGGCGATCACCGAGAAGTTGCCGCTGGCGGGAAGGGCAACGTCGCCGCCGTCGATGGCGACGGTGTCGGTGCCGGCGACCTTGACCGCGAGGCCCTCAAGGGTGGCGCCGCTGAAGGGGGAGAGGTCCTGGGTTTCACCGAAGGCGAAACCCTCAAAGACGTTGTCACCGGCTACTTCGACGTCGACGTCGGTGTCGGGGATGCCGTGGATCAGGGTGATCGTCGCATCCTGGGCGCTGGCCGGAGCGGCCAGAAGAGCAAGCATCGCCAAGCTGGCGAGGGTGAAGAGCAGTTTTTTCATGATTCCTCCCGGAGGATCAAGGTCGTCAATTGGTGCGTTGGGAGGTGTACGGCACCGTCTCGATCCTGGATGAGGGAATTAGTGGAAATTTCCGCCAGGCCCCGTCAGGGGCTACCGGCAAAGGACCCTGCAGCTCATCCATTTCCCAGCCGGATGTGCTGAACAAAATTTGATACGTGTTTAGACGTCATTCAACAACACCAAATAGGCGAGAAGGGGTGAAAGTTGCTAGTGTGGTTCGACTACCGAGAAATCGATCAGCCGCGGGGCTGAACTAGGCGGAGGAACACCTACGTGAGTTACGAAGAGGAAGAAGTTGTCGTGGAAGGCGATGTGTCTCGACGGGACATGCTTCGCAAGACCGCTGCTGGCGCGACGCTCGGTGCTGCGGCTTTCGCAGTCCCCTCAGTTACGTCACTCGGTGTTGCACCGGCGCACGCCCAAACATGTTCGGGCGTCGTCTGCACTCCGAACCTAGAGACTGATCTTTCGTTTACCATCGCCGGCAACCTCATCGGGCCATTTGACGTCCTGGTGGTCGAAGGTGCCGGCGGAGCATGCTCTATCTCGATAACCGTACCCGCAACTGACTTCCCGTTTGGAATCCAGACAGCAGACTTCACCGCAACTCTTAGCAACGGTCAGCAGGTGGGCGGACTCATAACCACTGGGGTAGCGACGGTCGTGATGGACACCTTCGACTGTGTGCCGACATGCGTCGGTGGGATGGTAGAACCCATCTCGGTGGTTTCCGCCGAGGCACTGCTTGTAGGTGGCGGCTTCTTCCCGCCACCGGGTAGCGTTCTCGATGCTATTCCGGGTGGAGCCAACCAGATCATCGTATGCCCGTAGCCTTGTGACGCTCGGCCGAGCCTTCAAGGCAAAAACTGGTCGGAACGATAGGCAGAGCGAATCGCAGCACGGATTGCGGTCGCTCTGCTTTTTCGCGTTTTGGGGAGGTTTGTCCAAGATCTGTGACGGCTAGCGCCGCAATAATGCGGTGCTGGGCGTCACAGATCTTGAGAGCAGGATGCGGTGGTGTTGGGGAGGCCATCTATGTAGGTGATGGTGTTGGTTCTTAGCGCCGGGATGCGTGGGCCGGGGAAGAGGACTCCGGTGAGGTTCAGAGGGTCGCAGGCGTTGATGTCGATTCGCTGACCTTGACGGGCGGTCTTCTTCGTTTGGCCCAACAGTTCGGCCGCTTCGGGGAGGGCGAATTGTTCGCCGCCGAAACCGGCGAGGAATCGACCACCCACGATGGTGCCTCGAGCTTCGAGGCGGCGCAGGGCCCACTGGACTTCACGCCAGGGCAGGGCCAACTGCTCCCGGGCGCAGATGTCTCGGACCACCACACCCCAGCGAGCCAGTAACTGCTCAGCCACCGCCTCGGCGAGGAGATCGGGCTCGTCGGTGTCGGCCAGCTCGGATGCGCCGGGAACCAGTGACCAGCGCCCGCCCTGGCCAACCGCCGGGTTGGCGCCCCGACGAAGCCCCCGACGGCGTCGGGTGGGAACGGCGCTGCGGGTGCGGGACGCCAGCAGGGCCCGCACCGCGCCGAAGCCGTCGGCGGTCACCAAACCGTGGACGACGGCATCCCACAACGCGGCTTCGACTCGCTCGGCGGGGAAATCGGGGCCAGCC
>CALAML010000309.1 GCA_937925845.1 uncultured Acidimicrobiales bacterium
ACGGGGTTCGGTAGCAAGTCCAGAACAAAAAGTTTGTAGTTTTCCGGGTCAGACCCCGAAAACTACAAACTTTGCCGTGGCCTTGTCTGCTGCCGCGCACCAACCGCTAGCTACGGGACGCTAGGCGAGGAGTTGCTGGCAGAGGGTTCGGGTGTTGTCGTCGAGGGGGAAGTAGCTCTCGATGCGGAGCTCTTCGAGGGTGACATTCTGGGGTGAGACAAACTCGGTGATGGTGGTGAGGAAGTTGAGCGACAGTTCGCCGGCTCGGAACTCCACACCGATCATCGGCTCATCGATTTGGCTGAGATCGGGCTGACGCCAGTCGACGGGAACACCGGGGGCGTTGATCAGGTCGTCGAGAAGCTCGGCCATCTCAGTGTCGTGGGGCCGGTGAAAGGCTTCGCGCTGGAAGCGGCGCAGGATGGTGCGGGCCACACCTGGCCAGTCGCCGATCATCTCGCGACTGGCGGGGTCGAACAGCAGCCGCAGCACGTTCACTTCACCGGGACCGCCGGCCACGATGTCGATATCGGCCAGGGCAAAGAGCGTTGCCCCGGCCCGGTTGGTGCGGACCACGTTGTAGAGCCGATCGACCACCATCATCGGAAACGGCTCGTGATGGTTCAGCATGGTCTCGACCGCTCTACCGAGGGCTCCGGTGAGTAGTGCGTCGACGTCGGGTTCGGGGTAGCGGGCGGGAAAGCCCGCTGCTCGAAGCAGCTCGTTGACGTCTCGCATCGGCACATCGAGCGCTTCGGCCAACGCCAACACCATCTCGGGGCTGGGTTTGGACCGCCCGGTTTCCAGGAAACTGATGTGTCGAGCCGACACTTCGGCAGCCAGCGATAAGTCGAGTTGGCTCAGCCCTCGCTGGCCCCGCCAGTACTTCAGCAGCGCAGCAAAGACCCTGTCGCGCCCATCGGTACGGACGGGTTCCACAGTTCGGTCCATAGGTTCCGAGGGTAGGGCGGAGCCATAGCGCCCGCACTTACCTGTTCAGGTAATCGACCGTGGTAGACCATTCCCGTACCGTGATGGTCGACACCACCGGGCCGTGGCTCGCCCGCCCGGCCTCGCCCTTCCACGCAGAGGAGACCCCCATGACCAGCGCCGAAACGATTCACGACTTTGTCGATGTGGGCCATACCCGGGTGAGCTACACCCGCACCGGTTCCGGGCCCGACCTGTTGTTTATTCACGGCTGGCCGTTGAACGGTTCGACGTGGCGTCACGTAACCCCACACCTCGAGGGCTTCACCCGCTGGGTGATCGACCTGCCGGGTGCGGGCGCCTCGGTGGCCACCGATCAAACGCCGCTCAGCGTCGCCGCCCACGCGGAGACCGTGGCGAGCGTGATCGATGCTCTCGGACTGAGCGAAGTCACCCTGGTGGGTAACGACAGCGGCGGAATGGTGGCCCGGTTTGCTGCTGAGAAACGTCCCGAGGCGGTGAATGCGCTGGCGCTGTGTGGCACCGAGATTCCGGGACATCATCCGTGGCTGGTGACGATGTTCACCACCCTGGCCAAGCTGCCGGGAGCCAAGGCCATGTTCCGTTTCTCGATGGGCAATCGGTTCATCGCCAAGACCCCGCTGATTCTGGGTAACACGGTGGCCGACAAGTCGCTGCTCGACGGCGAGTTTCGCGAGACGGTGCTCGACCCGATCCTGGCCAACGACGCCCACATGACCGCCGCGGTGAAGTTGATCCGTGGTTTTTCAAAGGCCGATGTCGATCCGTTGGCCGAAACCCATCGCAACCTCAAGATGCCAACGCTGCTGGTGGCGGGCGAGGGCGATCCCTTCTTCCCCGCCGAAGAGGCCAGGGAGATGATGAGCCAGTTCGCCGGCCCCACCGAGTTCGTCACCTTCGAAAACTGCAAGCTCCTGGTCCAGGAAGATCAACCCCAACGCTTCGCCGACCAAATCCGCAGCTTCCTAGAAGCACAGAGCATCCACTAGCCCAAAGTTTGCACTTTTCCGGGTCTGACCCCGAAAAGCACAAACTTGGCGGCAACCGGCTGCGCTGCACACGGGATACGGCATGCGGTCCCGACCACGCAGAGCGCCCCCTCAGCGGTGGTCACGGCGATATGTCTATAGTCTCTTCATCCCACCATCTGCCGAGTGGGTCTAACTGATGAGATGCGGTCTGTCGGGCGGACGTTGACTGCATGCACTTGCCTGGGGAGGGCCTACATAGTCATGCGAATCGCCCGACGTTTTGCCTCACTGATGCTGCTTGGCATCAAGCTATCGATCGCCGCTGTGGCCCTTGCGGGCTGCACTGTTGTCCAGGACTTTGTGGTCAACACCACCGATGACACCACCGATGCCAACCCTGGTGACGGAGCGTGTGCCGATGCCCTTGGTGCCTGCTCACTCCGCGCCGCCATCCAAGAAGCAAACTCTGGCTCGACCGTCGGCACGATCCTGTTGCAGGCGGGGCAAACCTACGACCTTACGATCCTTGCCACCGGTGGGGATCCGGCAGCTTCGGGCGGCCTCCATATCTCGTCGGAGGTAACAATCTCCACCGATGGAGCCGGCCAAGCCACCATCGATGCCTCAGCCATAGATGACCGTGTGCTCACCGTCACCGGGGCGCCAGATTCCGTCACCCTGACCGACCTCAACATCACCGGCGCATCAAGCACAGCTTCCGCGGCGCTTGAGATCGAAAACACCCTGCGGGTGAATCTTGAGCGGGTCCGGATCCACCACAACGACACCGCAGCGATCAACAACATCGGCACCGGAACCCTGGAGATTCGAAACTCGACGATCGACAACAACGCTGGCGGAAACTTCTTTGCCACGATTTTCAACCTTGGCTCGCTGGAACTCTTTCAAGCCACCATTGCTGACAACAACGCCATAGCCATCTCCAGCATGGGGTCGTCCATCGACATCGAGGCCACCACTATTACTGGAGCCGGTCCCGCGATCGATGCCCAACTTGACGCCGTGACTATTGCCAGAAGTGCGCTCGACACCACCGGCGATGACTGCGCCGCAAGTTCCTTGGTTTCTGACGGCGACAACGTGTTCTCCGACAGCAGCTGCAGTCCTGCCTCGTCTGACACGACCAACTCCACCGGGAACCTGAAGCCACTCGCCGACAATGGCGGACCGGTGCCGACACAGTTGCCAAACGCCTTTGGCGCTGCCCACGACCGCATTCCTTGCGCTGACGGAACTGGGCCCGACGCCCGCGGCATTGAGCGTCCGGCGGGCGATCTCTGTGACCGGGGTGCGGCGGAGGCGTTGCCCACAGAAGCGACCGGCGCGGCCTGTTTCGGCGATTTTCTCTTTGGGCCAAACGCCGACTTTGCAAAGTGTGACTTCTCGGGCCTGTTTCTGGACGAAGTTGCCACAGAAGCCAGCTTTTTCCGAGCCAACCTGAGCGATGTCAGGCTGTCGGGGGACTTCGCCGGAGCCAATTTCAACGAGGCGAACCTGTCCGGCTCCACCCTGGATGGCCTCGATCTCGCCGACTCGTCGGCTGTCGCTGCTGATTTCTCCTCGAGCACGCTTATTGGCTCCGACCTGCGTCGTGCCAACCTCACCGGATCGAACTTCACCGGTGCCAACCTGGCCGGTGCCAACCTGACGGGTGCGGTATTGACCAACGTCAACCTCACCGGCGCCGACCTCTCTGGGGCGTTGGTAAGCAGCGCCACGTTTACCGCGGCCACGTGGGCCAACACCGTGTGTCCTGATGGCGTCATCAGCGACGCCAACGGCGGCACCTGCGCCGGCCACCTCTAGCTAGCTACTGCCAGGTGGCTCTGGCGGTGGCTATGGTTCCGGCCGCGGTGAACACAGCGAGCGCTACCAGGTTGGCTGCTGCGCCAACCAGGAGAGCGACGCGGTAGTCGGCCAGGTCGCGGATGAAGCCGATCAGGAAGGGTCCGCCCGCTACGCCGATGGTGCCGAACAGCTGGTTGTACGAGTAGATCTGTGAGTAGTCCCGTACCGAGAACGTTTCGGCCAACAGCAGGGGCTGAAGCATCAACAGGTTGCCTACGCTGAGTCCAAAGATGACCGACCCGGCCAGAAGCAGTTCTCGTGTCTCGGCCAGAGCCAACCAACCCAACGCCGCGGCCTGCACAACGATCAGGATCGACGTGAGCAATTTGGTGTCGACCCGGATCACGATCACGCCGCCGAGGAGTCGGCCGGCCACGCTGGCGAAGGCCATAGTGGACAGCACCAGGGTGGCTGCATCGGTGTCGAGGCGTTCCGACACCAGGTTGAACAGTTGGGCCAAGCCCCCGACTTGAGCCAGGTACACCAGCGCGTAGGTGACCGACAGAAGCTTGAAGAACCGGGTGGAGCGGGCCTCGGCGAAGGTGGCGCCCTCGGCTACTTCAACCGGCTGATCGCCGTCGGCCACCTCGCCGTCCATAACCTCGTCGTGCACCACATCGTCGTTCACCACATCGGCGATGGCCCCATCGGGAAGTAGGCCCCGCTCGGCCGGCCACGATCGAATCAGCGCCATCGAAAGTGGGATCACCACCAGCCATGCCAGCGCCAGCAGCGGTCCGGCTTCGGCCAGCGTGCGGTCCTCGATCAGTCGGGCCGCGATCGGCGTGAGAGCGATGCCGCCGAGCGACAGCCCGGTGGTGGCGATCGACAACGCAATCGAGCGTTTCACATGGAACCAGCGGGCCACCACCGTGGTGCCGGGTACCAGGCCGGCAAAGGCAAAGCCGATGCCGAAGAGGGCAAAGAACACATAGAGCTGAGCTACCGAGTCGACGATTCGGAGCCCGGCCAGAGCCGCGGCGCCCGACACCCCACCCAGGAGGTAGAACCAGCGGATATCGAAGCGGTCGATAAAGGGCGAAGCCACAAAGCTGGCGATGCCGCCGATGCCAAAGAACAGCGCGGTGGCGCCCGAGACGGCGGTGACCGAAGCGTCGAGTTCCACGGTGGCGGCCCGCAGGATCACTGAGGCGTTGTAGAAGCCCAGCCCGGAGGTAATCATCAGCGACAAGAAGACGCCCGCAACCACAAACCAGCCCGGAAACAGCCCTCTCCTCGCCGACGTCTGAATCGCCGGTTGAGGGCGCGCCCCACTAGCGGCCTCCAGCGACGTCTCGGATCCGGGTGGAGGGGGCGGGGGGCTCAGATCATCTCTCGGAGTTCGCGTTTGAGATCTTTGATCTCGTCGCGGAGGCGGGCCGCGTATTCGAAGCGCAGTTCGGCCGAGGCCTCGTTCATTTCGTCGGTGAGGTTGCGGATCAACCGCTCCAAGTCTTCCACCGGCATGTCGCTGGCTACTTCGGCCGCGCTCTTTTCGCCCGGTCGCCGCTTGCGCTGGTCTTTGCCCGGCATCGGTGTTTCTTCGGTGCCCCGCAGCGTGGCCAGAATGTCGGTGATCGCCTTGCGAATGGTCTTGGGGGTGATGTTGTGCTCGGCGTTGTAGGCCTGCTGGATGCCGCGGCGGCGGTTGGTTTCGCTGATGGCCCGCTGCATGGAGTCGGTCACCTGGTCGGCGTACATGATCACCTGGCCCTCCACGTTTCGGGCGGCGCGGCCGATGGTCTGGATCAGCGACGTTTCGCTGCGGAGGAAACCTTCCTTGTCGGCATCGAGGATGGCCACCAGTGACACCTCGGGAAGGTCGAGGCCTTCTCGAAGCAGGTTGATGCCGACCAACACGTCGAACTCGCCCCGCCGCAGATCCCGCAGGATCTCGATGCGTTCCAGGGTGTCTACCTCGCTGTGGAGGTAGCGGACCCGCACCCCCATCTCCAGCAGGTAGTCGGTGAGGTCTTCGGCCATCTTCTTGGTGAGGGTGGTAACCAGCACCCGCTCGTCGCGGTCGGTGCGTTCGTTGATCAGCCCGAGCAGATCGTCGATCTGGCCCTTGGTCGGCTTTACGATCACTTCCGGGTCGACCAGGCCGGTGGGGCGGATGATTTGTTCAACCATCTGGCTGGACTGCTGCTTTTCGTAGTTGCCCGGTGTGGCCGAAAGGAAGACCACCTGGTTGACCCGCTCGACCCATTCCTCGAAACGCAACGGCCGGTTGTCCGCCGCCGAGGGCAGCCGGAAGCCGTGTTCGATCAGGGTGTCTTTGCGGCTGCGGTCGCCTTCGTACTGGCCGTGCAGCTGGGGCACGGCCACGTGTGATTCGTCGAGCACCATCAGGAAGTCGTCGGGAAAGAAGTCGAGCAGCGTACCCGGGGCCACCCCCGCGGCTCGCCCATCGATCGGCGCCGAGTAGTTCTCGATACCGTTGCAGAAGCCGACCTCGGCCATCATCTCCAGGTCGTATTCGGTGCGCATTCGGAGGCGTTGGGCTTCGAGGAGCTGACCGTTCTTTTCGAACTCGGCCAGCCGTTCCTGCAGTTCGGCTTCGATGCGTCCGATGGCGGCCTGCATGCGCTCGTCGCTGGCTACATAATGGGTGGCGGGGAACAGCACCATCTCGTCGAGCACTTCGAGACGTTCGCCGGTGAGGGTGTCGACCACGCTGATCTGTTCGATTTCGTCGCCGAACAGCTCCACCCGGATCACGGTTTCGTCATACGCCGGGTGGATCTCGATGGTGTCGCCCCGCACCCGGAAGTTGCCCCGCACCAGGTTCATGTCGTTTCGCTCGTATCGCATGTCGACCAGTTGCCGCAGGATGTCGCGCTGGTCGTAGGTCTCCCCCGCCCGCAGCACCAACAGCTTGTGCTCGTACTCGGCCGGGCTGCCCAAACCGTAGATACAGCTGACCGACGCGACCACGATGGTGTCGCGACGGGTGAGCAGGGCTGAGGTGGCAGAGTGGCGAAGCCGGTCGATTTCGTCGTTGACCGAGCTGTCTTTTTCGATGTAGGTGTCGCTGGCCGGCATGTAGGCCTCGGGCTGGTAGTAGTCGTAGTACGACACGAAGTACTCGACCCGATTGTGGGGAAAAAACTCCCGCATCTCATTGGCCAACTGGGCCGCCAGCGACTTGTTGGGGGCGATGATCAGCGTCGGCTTCTGGACCCGCTCGATGGTCCAAGCAATGGTGGCGCTCTTGCCGGAACCGGTGATGCCCTGAAGGGTTTGGAACCGGTCGCCCCTGGCGATGCCCTCAGCCAGGGAATCGATGGCCTTCGGCTGGTCGCCCGCCGGGGCAAAGTCGGTCACCATTTCAAAGGGCCGGGTCTCCTCGGCCATAAGGTCGCCGGAGGCTTTGCGCGCCTCGGCATGGGCCGCATCCGCAGACTGGTCAAACTCAACAGAGGCCATAAAGAGAGCCTACTCAAGAGCTATGACAGCTTCGTTGCCGCACAGGGCGGATCCAAACTTGCGGATCCGCCCTGCGGCATGGAATGTCTCAGATGCTCTTGCGGCGGACCTTTCCTGCGGCCATGCCGATGGTTCCGAGGCTGATGAGGCCTAGGCCGAGGAGCAACATGTTGCGAGGCTCCGAGCCGGTGAAGGCGAGGCGTCGGGCCACGTTGATTTGGGCGATGTCGTGATCGTCCTCGTCGTTGTTGCGGCCGTCGATGGCGTCGTCGTCACCCACCGGATCGTCGTCGGTGGCGTCCGGCGTGCTGTCGACATCGGTCAGCGGGGAGCCGTCCGGATTGGTCAGCACAGCCCCATTAACGTCGGTCGGGATCGCTTCGGCAATCTCGGCGTAGTTGCTAATCGTGCCTTCGGCCTGATCGGACACGGTCATCGTGATGTCCACGGTGGCCTGTTCGCCGGGAGCCAGCGTGATGCCCGTGAGCGTGATTTCGGCGCTTCCGTCGGAACGGGCAGCCCAGTCGGGGTCGGCCAGGGTGAGGCCGTCGGGTACGTAGTCCACCAGCGTGATGTCGGTGGCGTGGGTGTCGCCCTGGTTGATGATCGTCAGGGTGAAGGTGACCGGGTCTCCAACCTGAACCTCGGCCAGGTTTGAGCCGTCGGCCAGCTGCTTGGTGAGCGCCAGGTCGAAGACCGGCAGTGGCGGAGGATCGAAGCGAACCGCTGCCAGGTCGTGGTCGTCTTCGTCGCCACCGTTGCGGCCATCACCATCGACGGCATCGTCGGTCGGCGCATTCGGGCCGGCCGGGGCGGTGTCGTTTCCGGGGTTGGTATCGGGGGTGGAGTCGATGTCGACCAGCGGGTTGCCGTTCGGGTCGGTGAGGATGGTGCCGGCGCCGTCGGTGGCGTCACCGCCGGAGATTTCGGCCAGGTTCATCACCGTGCCGGTCGCTCCGGCAACCGCCGTCATGTCGATATCAACGGAGGTGCTCGCGCCCGGGGCCACGGGCCCGGGGATCGTGATGGAGGCGGTGCCGTTGCCATTGTCGGTCCAGTCCGGATCGCTGAGGGCGAGGCCGGCGGCCGGCAGGTGATCGGTGATCACCATATTCTCGGCGTGGGTGTCACCCTGGTTGATCACGGTGATGGTGAAGGTAACGGTGTCGCCAACCTGCACGGTGGTGAGGTTGGTGCCGTCGGCCAGCTGCTTCGTGAGCGCCAGGTCGAACACCTGGGTAGGCGGAACGATCGGGTCGAAGACGACTCCGGCCACATCGTGGTCGTCCTCGTCGCCGCCGCCAAGGCCGTTCTCGTCGGTCACGTCGTCACCGGGCTGGTTCGGGCCAGTCGGGGCCATATCGTTGCCGGGATCGGTGTCCGGAGTCGAATCGATGTCGGCAACGGGGTTGCCGCTCGGATCGGTGATGATGGTGCCAGAGCCATCGGTCGGGTCGGCGTCGGAGATCTCAGCCCAGTTGAGGGCCGGACCGCCGGCGGAGCCGACGCCGGTGGCGAGGAGGTCGATGTCGACGGTGGTCGAGGCACCGGGAGCCAGCGGACCGGCGATGGTGATCGAGGCGGAGCCGTCGGCGTTGTCGGTCCAGTCGGGATCGTTGAGGGTAAGGCCCATCGCTGGCAGGTAGTCGGTGACCACCATGTTCTCCGCGTGGGTTTCGCCCTGGTTGATCACGGTGATGGTGAAGGTGACGGTCTGGCCAAGCTGTACCGGTGCCGAGTTGCTGCCGTCGGCCAGCTGCTTCGTCAGCGCCAGGTCGAAGACCGGCACCTCGGGCGAGATTACGACGATGCCGGCCAGGTCGTGGTCGTCTTCGTCGCCGCCGTTGCGGCCGTCTTCACCGGTTTCGTCATCGGTCGGCGCGTTCGGGGTGGCCGGGGCGTTGTCGTTGGTTGGGTCGCTGTCACGGGTCGAGTCGATGTCGGCCGGCGCCATCGTCGACGGGTCACCGTCGTCGTCGGCGTTGGTGATCTCGGCCTGGTTGATCAGCGTGCCGGAGACCCCGGCGTCGATCGCGTAGGTGATCGTCACGAAGGTGCTGTCGCCGGGGGCGATCGGACCGGGGATTGGGTTGGTCAGCGTTGCGGTGCCGTCGCCGTTGTCGGTCCACGCCGCAGCGGCGAGGGTCAGCCCGGCGGGGGCGTAGTCGGTGAGTTCCACGTCAACCGCTGGGACTTCGCCCTGGTTGATGACGGTCAGCACGAAGGTCACTTGGTCGCCGGGAGCCGCAGCACCCAGGTTGGTGCCGTCGGCCAGCTGTTTGGTCAAAGCAAGGTCGAAGACGAGTGGGGTGATGGTGATACCGGCGATGTCGTGGTCGTCCTCATCGCCACCGGTGCGGCCGTTCTGGCCGGTCTCGTCGTCGGTCGGGTCGTTCGGGTTGGTTGGTGCGGTGTCGTTGCTCGGCGCCGCGTCGCGGATCGAGTCGACATCACGGGGTGCCGTGGTGCTCGGGTCGCCATCATCGTCGGCGTTCGAGATTTCGGCGGTGTTGACGATGGTTCCGGAGGCGTTGGCGTCCACGGTGAAGCTGATAGTCACGGTGGTGCTGGTGCCGGGAGCCAGGGGTCCGGCGATCGGCGTCGCCAGGGTGGCGGTGCCGCTGCCGTTGTCGTTCCATGCCGGGTCGGCGAGGGTAAGGCCGGCCGGGATGTAGTCGCTGATCACAATGTCCACTGCGGGCACGTTGCCCTGGTTGAACACCTCGATCAGGAAGGTGACCGGGTCACCCGGCTTGGCCGAGCCCAGGTTGGAGCCGTCGAGCAGACCCTTGGTCAGGGCCAGGTCGAAGACGTCGATGGTGACGCCCGCAATGTCGTGGTCGTCTTCATCGCCGCCGGTGCGGCCGTTCTCGCCGGTTTCGTCGTCGGTCGGATCGTTCGGGTTGGTCGGAGCGGTGTCGTCGCTCGGGTCCGAGTTGCGCATCGAGTCGATGTCGACTGGTGCCATGGTTGCCGGGTCACCGTCGTCGTCGGCGTTGGAGATCTCCGCGGCGTTGATCAGGGTGCCCCGGGCACTGTCGTCGACCGTAAAGCTGATGGTGACGGTGGTGCTGTCTCCCGGTGCCAGAGGGCCCGGGATCGGGTTGGTGAGTGTCGCCGTGCCGTCGCCGTTGTCGGTCCAGTTCGGCGCATCGAGCGTGAGGCCAGTCGGGGCGTAGTCGGTCAGTTCGATATCAACTGCCGCCACGTTGCCCTGGTTGGTTACCTCGAGGACGAAGGTCACCGTGTCTCCGGCCGAAACCGCAGCCAGGTTGGTGCCGTCGGCAAGTTGTTTGGTGAGGGCCAGGTCGAACAGGTCAACCATGATGCCGGCGATGTCGTGATCGTCTTCGTCACCGCCGGTGCGGCCGTTCTCGTCGATCTCGTCGTCGGTCGGGTCGTCCGGAGCGGTCGGCGCGTTGTCGTTGCCGGCGGCCATGTCGCGAATGGAGTCGACATCGACCGGAGCGGTGGTGGTCGGGTCGCCGTCATCGTCGGCGTTGGAGATTTCGGCCGTGTTGATCAGGGTGCCGGTGGCGCCGGTGTCAACAGTGAAGGTGATGTCGATCGTGGTCGACGCCCCTGGGGCCAGCGGTCCAGGAATCGCGGTAGCGAGGGTTGCGCTGCCGCTGCCGTTGTCGTTCCAGGCGGTGTCGGCCAACGTCAGGCCGGCCGGGATGTAGTCCGACACGCTGATGTCCACTGCGGGGACGTTGCCCTGGTTGAACACCTCGATAGTGAAGGTAACCGAACCACCGGGCGCTGCGGATCCAAGGTTGGTGCCGTCGGCCAGCTGTTTGGTCAGCGCCAGGTCAAAGACGTTGACGTTGAGACCGGCGATGTCGTGGTCGTCCTCGTCGCCGCCGGCTCGACCGCTCTCGTCGATCTCATCATCGGTGAGGTCGTTGGGGTTGGTCGGGGCGTTGTCGTCGTCCGGGTCGTTGTTTCGGCTCGAGTCGATGTCGACCGGAGCGGTGGTGGTTGGGTCGCCGTCATCGTCGGCGTTGGAGATCTCCGCCGTGTTGATGAGCGCTCCTCGAGCGTCGGCATCCACGGTGAAGCTGATGGTCACGAAGGTGTCATCGCCGGGAGCCAACGGGCCGGGGATCGGGTTGGTCAACGTGGCCGTTCCGTCGCCGTTATCGGTCCAGTTGGGCGCGTCCAGCGTGAGGCCGGCTGGGATGTAGTCGGTCAGTTCAATGTCAACCGCACCCACGTTGCCCTGGTTGAATACTTCGAGCACGAAGGTCACCGAGTCACCGGGAACAACCGTGTTGAGGTTGGTGCCGTCGGCGAGTTGCTTCCTCAGCGCCAGGTCGAACAGGTCGATCGATACGCCAGCGATGTCGTGGTCGTCCTCGTCGCCGCCGTTGCGGCCGTCCTCATCAATCTCGTCATCGGTGGCGTCGCCGGGAGCCGTTGGGGCGTTGTCGTTGCCTTCGGCTGAGTCTCGAATCGAGTCGATGTCGCGTGGTGCGGTGGTCGTTGGATCGCCATCATCATCGGCGTTCGAGATTTCAGCGGTGTTGATCAGGGTGCCGGAGGCGTTGTTGTCAACGGTGAAGGTGATGTCGACCGTGGCCGACGCTCCCGGAGCCAACGGGCCGGCAATCGGTGTCGCCAGGCTGGCGGTGCCGGAACCGTTGTCGTTCCAGTCGGAATCGGCCAACGTCAAACCAGCCGGAATGTAGTCCACCAGAGCGATATCGACCGCGGGGACGTTGCCCTGGTTGAACACCTCAATGGTGAAGGTTACGGAGTCGCCGCGGGAGACCGCTCCGAGGTTCGTGCCATCAGCCAGCTGCTTGGTCAACGCCAGGTCGAAGGCGTTCACGATCAGCCCGGCGATGTCGTGGTCGTCCTCGTCACCGCCGTTGCGGCCGTCCTCGTCGATCTCATCATCGGTGGGATCGTTCGGGTTGGTCGGCGCGCTGTCGTCGGCCGGATTCGAGTTCCGAGTGGAGTCGATATCGCGAGGGGCGGTGGTGGCCGGATCGCCAT
>CALAML010000310.1 GCA_937925845.1 uncultured Acidimicrobiales bacterium
TGTTGCAGCACGGCGTCGAAGTCGTCGAGGTCGTTGGCTTCAAGGGATTCGCGCACGGCTGCTGCGGTGTTCTTTGCCTGACTGGCTCGTAGGTCGGCGATCGATGGCACCTTGGCTACCGGGATGGGCTTCTTGGTGAGCCGCTCGATGTTGGCGACCAGGCGCCGTTGGCCGGGCTCCGACAGGGTGATGGCGGTGCCGGAGCGGCCGGCCCGACCGACCCGGCCGATGCGGTGCACGTAGCTTTCCGGAGCCGCGGGCACGTCGTAGTTCACCACGTGGGTGAGGGTGTCGACATCAAGGCCGCGGGCGGCCACATCGGTGGCGATCAACAGCTCGGCCACGCCATCGCGCAGGCGGCCCATCACGCGGTCGCGGATCACCTGGTCCATGCCACCGTGGAGTGCTTCGGCGCGGTAGCCCCGCTTGTTCATGGTGGCGGTGAGGTCGTCCACGTCCATCCGGGTGCGGCAGAACACCAGCGCCGAGTCGGGGTTCTCAATATCGAGGATGCGGCCGAGAGCTGCCGCCTTGTGCTTGCGGGCGACGTAGTAGAGGGTCTGGTTGATGAGTGCCTTGGAGGCGTCGTCGGCCCTGCCGCGGGCGATCTCGATCCGCACCGGACCGTTCTGGTAGCGCTTGGCGATCTTGACGATGCGGGGGGCGAGCGTGGCCGAAAAGAGCACGGTCTGGCGTTCGGTTGGGGTGGCATCAAGGATGGCGTCGATGTCTTCGGCGAAACCCATGTCGAGCATCTCGTCGGCTTCGTCGAGCACAACGGTGTCGAGGTGATCGAGCTTCAGCGAACCACGGCGGATGTGGTCCATGGCTCGTCCCGGTGTGGCCACCACCACGTGCACGCCGCGGTCGAGCGCCTTGAATTGGCGCACGATCGGGTCGCCACCAAAGACGGCGAGGACCTTCACGCCCTGGTTGCGCCCGTAGGCGGCCACCGCGTCTCGCACCTGGGTGGCCAGTTCTCGGGTGGGCACCACGATCAGCGCCTTGGGGCGGGGCTTGCCGCCGCTGTCAAGATCAAGGGCGTTCAGAATGGGTAGCGCGAAGGCCGCGGTCTTGCCGGTGCCGGTGGCGGCCTGGCCTAGCAGGTCCTCGCCAGCGATCAGGTGGGGGATAGCTTCGCGTTGGATTGGCGTGGGCTCGCGGTAGCCGAGTTCGGAAACCGCAGCCAACACCTCGCTCCGCAAACCAAGCGCGGCAAAGCCGTCGTCAGGATTCTCGAACACCGGGCCGAGGGTACCGGACAAAGAAGGTTCCGCCCGCATCGATGGCAACGATAACTTCAGCCGGCGCCATCAAAAAGCCCGATACTAGCAAGACTCCATGGGTGGCCAACTAGTTTCCTGGAAAGGTAGTTGATGCCCTCCGGGGTCTGACCCCAAAGGTGTCCTTTTAGTTTCCTGGGAAGGTAATTGGTGTGCTCCGGGGTCTGACCCCAAAGGTGTCCTTTTCGTTTCCTGGGAAGGTAGTTGGTGCCCTTTGGGGTCAGACCTCATAGGTGACCAGGGCTCGTTCTCTCGCCTGCTCGGTGACTTTGGGACCCGCGTTATTGGGGTCTTGTCTTGGGCGACGAAGCAGTGCGCCGGGAGCCGCAACGCTTGCCGGGCCGATCGGGGGGTCGGTCTGCTCAGGCTTCGGGCTCGTCGAGCAGTTTGGCGGTGATGGTGGCCAGTTGCTGGATTTCTCGGCTGCTGAGCTTGGAAAAGAAGTGTTGTTCAAGGTCGTCGAGGTGCCGGTCCTGCGCGGCTCGGAATGCGCTGATGCCCTGGTCGGTGATCCCCACATTGACTGCTCGCGTATCGGATGGGTCGCCGCTGCGTTCGACGAGTCCGGTGCGTTCGAGGTCGGCTACGAGTCGTGAAACCCGGCTTTGGCTGAGTGGTGTCCGGCGCCGAAGTTCACTCATCGGCATCTGCCGGTCGTCCGCGAACACCGCAAGGAACAGAAGAACTTCGAAGGCATGAAGGCTGAGCTGGTGTTCCTTCTGCAGGGTGGCATCGAGGGCCCGGTCGAGCTTGTCGCCCGCCCGGATCAGGCCCAGGAATGCATGTGCCCGGACGGGTTCGAGGTATTTCAAACCGTCATCCCGTTCAACCACCCCGTCAGTGGCGTCGCCCTCGGGCAGGAAGTCTTTGTTCATATTGCCGATGATATCACTTGCATGCGTTCGCATACATGTATATGCTTACGCATAGATATTGGAACCGTGCATCTGCAATCCGGCAGGGCTACGAATGGAGAAACATCATGCAAACCCTTGTTGAAACTGTTGAAACACCAGACACCTCAGCTCAAAGCTCAACCCCATCGAGTACGGTCGCCCCGCGAATCCGTGCCGTTGGTTTGGCCACGCTCGCCGCCGCCGGTGTTTGGACCGTCGCCAAATTAGCCCCGGGCATCGATGTGGCTGCGCCCTCCTTCGATGCCTCCGATCCGGTCGATCTTGGCCTGGGACCGGTCGTTGTTTCCTCGCTGTTGGCCACGCTTGTCGGGTGGGCGGTACTTGCCGTACTCGAACGTTTCACGATCCGCTCGAACGCCATCTGGACCGGGGCCGCTTTGGCATTCACAGTGTTCTCGCTCGGTGGGCCGCTCAGCGGCAGCGGTGTGGACGTCTCGCAGCGGATCGTCCTTGTCCTCTTGCACCTGGTCGTCGCTGCGGTCTACGTGGCGTTGATCAGACGCACGATGGCGACCTCGCCGCCACGGCGAACGTGAGCTGTCTGCAGCCCGGGACACCGCTACCCGGCGGGCTCCTCGATCACGTGCGACCCGGGGGCGCCAGTCGACTAGCGGAAGCTGGCCAGGCGTTCCTCGGTGTCGCTGATGGTGAAGGCGGTAGAGAACTCATAGGCCAGGCCGTCGGGGAGGTTGAGCCGCTCGGATGCTGCGAAGAGGTCTTTGTAGGCGGCGAGTGATCCGGAACTGTTGGCCACGATGGTCGCGGCCATCTCGGCGACGGTTTCGTTGAGCTCAGCCAGCGGAACTGAACGGCAGGCCATGCCGATCTCGGCCGCTTCCACACCCTTTACGTTGCGGGCGGTCAGCGAAAGCTCTCTGGCCTTGGCCCGACCGACGGCGGCGGGTAGTCGTTGGCTCATACCCCAGGTTGGTCGCAGTCCGAACTTGGCGTGGGTGTCGGCCAGGGTGGCTTCGTCGGCCACCACCATCAAGTCGCAGGCCAGGGCCAGTTCCAGTGCGCCGGTGAAGCAGAAGCCGTTCACTTTGGCCAGCGACGGGGTGGCTCCGGTCGAAAGCGCAGCACAGGCTCGGCGGGCCGGCACATCGAGAATGTCGCCGACCGAGCCGTCGGTGAGGTCGCGGTCGCCGAGCGCTTTGAGGTCGACCCCGGCGCTGAAAGCCCGCCCCTCACCCGTCAGCACTATCAACGCCACCTCAGGGTCGGCGTCGGCCGCCTCAACGGCATCGGCAAGCGTGACCAGCATTTCCGGCGTCAGCGCGTTTAGCGCCTCGGGACGGTTGAAGGTGATGGAGTCGCTGGTATCGACAAGAAGTTCGGCCATGCCCGATGTCTAGCGCAAACCTCGTGCGTCGGATCCCGAAATAGGCAAGTGTGGAGTTGTGACCGACAGTTCGTCTCCACCGCCCCCACGTCCGTGGCTGTCGCGGCGTGCGTTCCTGGCCGGTTTGGTGGCGACCGCTTCCGCGGCCTGCGCCGACAACGATCCGACCGCGGCGCCCAGCGCTGGCGATGACGGAACCAACCCTGAGGACTCGACTCCGTCAACCTCATCGCCTGATGGCGCTGATACGACCAGTTCGACGACCCAGGAGACAACCACCACCAGCGAGCCTGCAGCCGAGGAGCTGGAAGCGCCGCCATGGGATGGCAGGGTCGATCCCTTCACGTTGGGTGTCGCCTCGGGCGATCCGCTGTCGTCGTCGGTGATTCTGTGGACCCGGTTGGCCGTCGACCCGGCCAACGGTGGTGGGATGGGCGAAGACCCAATCGACGTTTTGTGGGAGGTCGCTGCCGACGACACCTTTGCCGACGTCGTGGCCCGCGGCGTCACCGCTGCCCAACCGGCACTCGGTCACTCGCTGCATATCGACGCTGATGGTCTCGACCCCGACACCTGGTACTCCTACCGGTTCCGCCTCGGCGATTTTGTGAGTCCGGTCGGCCGCACCCGCACCTTCCCCGAGCCGGGTGCCCCCAGCGATTTTCTCCGCATCGGCGTGTCGTCGTGTCAGAACTTCGAGCAGGGTTTCTATGGCGCCCACCGCCATCTCGCCGCCGAAGAACTCGACGCCATGGTCTGGCTCGGCGACTACATCTATGAGTCCGGGCCGACCGAGTTTCCGATCGAAGTCGGCGATCTGGTTCGGGTCCACGATGGGCCCGAAGTGGCCGATGTGGTCGACTACCGCAACCGCTACGCGCTCTACCGCGGCGACGCTGATATCCAGATGAACCATGCGGCCCAGCCCTGGATCGTGACCTGGGACGATCATGAGGTCGACAACGACTACGCCGACGAGATCTCCGAACTCAACGATCCACCGGCCGAGTTCCTGGACCGTCGGGCTGCCGGTTACCAGGCCTGGTATGAACACATGCCGGTGCGCTTGGGACCGCCGACCGGTCCCGACCTCGTCATCTATCGGGATCTGGTGTGGGGCGATCTGGCTCAGATCTTTGTGCTCGACGGCCGTCAGTTCCGAGACAACCAGCCAACTGATGGCGAGCTCATTCCCTTCCCCGGTGTCGGCGG
>CALAML010000311.1 GCA_937925845.1 uncultured Acidimicrobiales bacterium
CCGGCCCGCACCTTTCCGGGCCCGATGCGCCACGCCATCATCGCCGCCGGCCGCGGCCGCTGCCACCACGCCGGCTGCGACGCCCCGGTCCAATGGATACAAGCCGACCACCGCTATCCCCACAGCCTCGGAGGACCCACCAGCTTCGCCAACAGCGAAGGCCAATGCGCATACCACAACGGGGCCAAAGGCAACTCGGTCCCCGACGACGCCGCCCAACCCATCCCGCTGTTCGACACCCCCGAGTCCGCCAACCACCAGACCGGTCCCGGCGAGCGACGGGCTGCGTGAGTCAAGAATCGGGTTTCGGTGGTAGTACCAGCGGTAGTACCATTGGCGGCATGGCTGTGAGCAAACGATCTGTCTCACTTGATGACGCCGTCGCCGCCCGCGTCGAACAGGCCGCAATCGAGGAAGGTGTTTCCTTCTCAGCTTGGCTGAGTCGTGCCGCCGAGCATTCGCTACTGATCAGCGAAGGCCAGCAAGCCGTCACCGAGTGGGAAGCTGAAGCAGGACGGCTCTCGCCCGAGGAACTCGCTGCCGGCGAGGTGCTTCTTGATCGACTTCTTCGCAACAGCGACGTCGCCGGGGCCAGTATTCCAATCCACACCGTGTAGGGCTCGCTCGACGGCACAGTGGATGGGGTCGCTAACAACGTGCGTCGACAGGTCCGTTTGGGGTCCAGTAGCGGACGAGGTAGCCGGGGTCGTTGCCTGAGACGGCGAAAGACAGGCCGTTGCTTTGGCCGAGATAGGCGCCAAGGTTGCCGTTGGCATCGAGGGCCCGGAGGTAATAGGTGCTGGCGCCCTGGTCGTTCCAACTCAACACGCCTCCGCTCACCGAGCAGGTGAACCCGAGCGTTGGGGCGTCGACGGCACCCTGGCCGCTGACCCAATGCCGCACCAGATAGCCGGGATCGTTACCCGACACCGGGAACGACAGACCGTTCGTTTGGCCGAGATAGGCACCAAGGCTGTCGTCAGCATTGAGGGCTCGGAGGTAATAGGTGTTGGCACCCTGGTCGTTCCACCGCAATAGCCCGCCGCTCACCGAGGCCACGAACCCGGGACAGGTTGCGTCGTTCGGGCCCTGGCGCCAGTAACGGACGAGGTAGCCGGGATCGTTGCCCGGCACGGCAAACGACAGGCCGGAGGTCTCACCCAGATAGCGACCGGCGTTGCCCGCCTCATCGACGGCTCGAATGTAATAGGTGCCGGCGTTCTGGTTGTTCCAACGCAGGATGCGCCCATCGAGGTTGCACCGGAAGGTGGGCGTGCCCACAGAGGTGCGGAACGGGCCGGTGATTTCATAGGTGATACCCGGTCGCTGCGAGCTCACATAGAGACGATCGCCGGCCGGGTTGAAAGCGACCCCGGTCAGCTCGGAATCGTCCTGGCCGATCACCCGCAGGAACGGATTGGCGCCACCCTCGGGCGGCACCAACACCAACTCCATGTTGCCGCCGTCCTCACACACAAAGACGTCGCCGGCGACGGTGGTGGTGAGGTTGTCGGCCCCCGACAGCGCCGGCTGCGACGAAGTGGCGCGGGCGTAGATGCGGTCCAGAGTGTTGGTGGTGGCCCGATAGGTCCACACCGTCGAATCGCCGGTGGTGGCGAAATACAACACGCCGTCGGCGAAGAACGCACCCTCGCCCCGGTTGAACACCTTCATGGCCGACACCTGACGCCGGGTGGGATCGGCCTCGCCGGCCAGCGGGCGGGGCACCCGAGCCCAGCCGATGGTGCCGTTAGTTTCGGTCATGACCTCCAACACGCCGGCCGAGAGGTCGTAGGCGTTGGTGGGAAGGAAACGGTAGAGACCGCCGTCGCTGCGATCCTCGGTGAGATACACCGCTCGACCCGACGGGTCCACCGCCGCGGCCTCGTGATTGAACCGGCCCAGACCCGGCCGCACCACGGCGGGGGTGGCCCCGGTGGGATCGCACTCCCACACCCGCCCGTTGCCGGTCTCCTCACAACTCAGCCACGTACCCCACGGGGTGGCGCCACCACTGCAGTTGCGCGAGGTGCCCGACAACACCGAACCGGCACCGACGACGGCGCCCGCAGCCGAGAACCGCACGAACGACGCGCCACCGCTACCGCCGCTGAGCTCGGCGTTCGATACGTACGTCCAGCCGCCGTCGCCGGTGGGGAAACAGGCACCGCCATCGGGCGCGTTATGCCAGGTGAAGCCGGTAGTGGCGACCTGCTGACCGCTGCGGGCGACCACCCTGGCCCTGAAGCCGACCGGCAAGCGCAGACCAAGGTTGTTGGCCGACTGAAGAAACCCGTACGGGCCGCCGTCCGGTGCCGCGTCCACCGGGCCAACCACGGCCAGGGGCGCGACCGCAGCAACACCACCCGCCACCGAAAGCTGTTTGAGAAAAGTCCGTCGAGAGAATGAGCCAGCCACCATGGCTCCAACGTAGGGGCCCCGGGCCGCACGGCGCCAACGAAGCGGTGTGCCGGACCGGTCTCGTCGGCTTACTCCCCTGCTCAACCCATCGACACCAGATCACCCGTCACCAGTGCGAAGGGGCATGTCATGATTGCGGCGGGGAGTTCTTCAACGATTGGATTCGGTGATGACGAGTTGGCAGGCGAAGTTGGCCCGCAAGGCTATTAGCAAGGTGTTGAGCGATCCCGAGTCTCCGCTCGAGGAACAACGGGCGGCCATGGACCGCCTCTCCAAACTGCCGCGACCGAAGACGGCAACGGCAGAGGAGATCAGCATTGCCGGGGTTCGTTGTCTTCACCTCACCCCTACCGGCTCGGTCAGCGAACGCCAGCTGATCTATCTCCACGGTGGCGGCTATGTGCTCGGTAGTCCGGAGTCCCACGCCAACTGGGTCCAGTGGTTTGGGGTTCGGGCCAATGCCGTGGTCACCCTGGTCGACTACCGACTTGCTCCGGAGCACCCGTACCCCGCAGCCATCGACGACTGCACCGCAGTGGCTCAAGCCGTGCTCGCCGAACATCCGGCCCATGAGGTCACCATCGCTGGCGACTCTGCTGGCGGCGGCGCCACCCTGGCCACCCTTGGGCGACTGCGCGATACCGGTGGCCCGATGCCGGCCGCGGCGGTGGTGTTCTCCCCGTGGACCGATCTCACTGCGTCAGGCGAAAGCGTGCAGACCCGCCAAGCGGTCGACCCGATGATCGAAGCGAAATGGCTCATGCCCTTCGCCGACATGTACAGGGGCGACGTACCCGCCGATCACCCTGAAGTATCGCCCCTCTTCAACGACTTCACCGGTTTCCCGCCCACGCTTATCCAGGTTGGCGACCATGAGGTGCTCCTTGACGACTCGGTTCGCTTGGCCCACGCCATGCAGGCCGCCGGGGTAACCGTGGAGCTGGAGGTGACGCCGGAGATGTGGCACGTCTACCAGGCGCTGGCTCCGATGGTTCCAGAAGCCAAGGACGCGCTGATCCAAGCAGCCGAATTCCTGAGCCACACCACACGAGGCCACGTGGCCCCAAATCGAACGGGTGCGAGTAGTAGCGTCTGACTCATGACACCACAAGAGACTGTGAACCAGTTCATCCACCTCGTCACCAGCGCCCAGCTTGAGGCCGCGGTGGCGCTTTGCGCCGAAGACGTCGAGTACGACAACGTGCCGATGGGCAAGAACATGGGCCGCCAAGCCGTGCAGGAGTTTCTGTCGCCGATGCTCGACGGCATGGAGGTCGAGTTCATCACCCATCGCGAAGCGGCCACCGGCAACATCGTGATGAACGAACGAACCGATCGATTCACCAAAAACGGAAAGACCGCTGACATCCTGGTGACCGGCGTATTCGAGGTAAACGACGCCGGCGAGATCGCCCTGTGGCGTGACTACTTCGACATGGGCCAAGCCGCCGAAGTCTTCGCCCTCTTCGGCTAAGCCGTTTGGCTAGGTGCGGCGTCCGGCTTCGTGAAGGGTTTGGTTGTCGCCGTTGTGGAACCGGTTGGGCACCATGCCTGACGCGGTTTGGCCAGCATCGACGATCATGGTGTGGCCGCTCATGTACTTCGATTCGTGGCTGGCGAGATACAGCGCCGCGTTGGCGATGTCTTCGGGGAAGCCGGCGTAGCCGAGCGGAGACCCTTTGGCGATGTACTTCGCCGCCCCTTCGAGGTCGGCAGCATCACGGGTGCCGACCCCCGCGGTCATGGTGGTGACGGTGTTGCCGGGCGAGATGGCGTTGACTCGGATCTGATACTGCGCCAGTTCATTGGCCACCGACTTGGTGAGACCGATCACCCCGTGTTTGGCCGCGGTGTAGGCGTGGGGGCCGAGCCCACCGAGGATGCCGGCGGTGCTCGAGGTGTTGATGATCGAACCGGTGTTGTTTGGCATCATCACTCGCGACGCATGCTTCACCCCAAGGAAAACTCCTCGCAGCAGGATCGAGATGGTGTTGTCCCACGCCTCGGCCGTGGTGGTGGAGATCGGACCGATGGCGCCCACGATGCCGGCGTTGTTGAACATGATGTCGAGTTGGCCAAACTCCGACACCGCCAGGTCGACGGCGGCGGCGATGTGGTCTTCCTCCGTCACGTTGGTTTCGATGAAGCGGGTGTTGTCACCCAACTCGGCCGCCAGGGCCTGGCCCGGCTCGGCCTGGAGGTCGGCGATCACCACTTTGGCTCCCTCCTCCACGAACCGTCGCACCGTGCCCTCACCAATGCCGCTGGCGCCCCCGGTAACCACCGCGACCTTGTCCTGGATCCGACCTGTCATCACAACCCCCAGTTTTCTGGTGTGGGCACTCGCCCCACCGGTTCGACACTGGCTGCTCAATCGCCTGACCGCAACCGAAACCGCTACTGTCACCCCGGTGCTAACCGGCGAGCTTGGTTTGGGTGGGGGCCACATCGGTTGAGCCGACCTGCGTCTTGAAAGTAGGCCATAATTAACCAGCCGATCAATTATCTCCGGATTCGTTGATCCACTAGGTTCACGTTTGTGTGCAGCTCACCCGCTGCATTGGATTGGAGTTTCAAACC
>CALAML010000312.1 GCA_937925845.1 uncultured Acidimicrobiales bacterium
GATGGTGTTGGCGGTCTCCTGAAGCTTGCCCGAGGCGCTGTTACCAAGAGCGGTAACGGCGATGATGCAGATCACGGCGATCAGGGCAACAAGCAGGGCGTACTCGACGAGGCTGGCGCCACGGTCGTCACGGGTGTTCCAAGCGGCAAGCATGTTGGTGTAGAACTTCGTCATTGTCTTCTGTCTCCTGTTTTGTATGGGTTTTGGAAAGAATTCCGCTGGCCAGTTCTTTTGGCCATAAGAGGTATCGGCGATGGGGTCCAACTCTGAATGGGCCTTTTGGACCTATCTCTGACGACCTTTCAGTCCTTCCCGCCCACCTCGGTACGCGGTCGGGCCATCTTTCCTGCGTTCCCGGCATCTTTCGATCTCTTTGGATGTCACGCCCTTGGCCCGGCGGCGCAATTTGGAGCACAAACCTGCACGCCTGCAAAATTCGCGCCATGATGTGACCGCAGCGGGCGGGGCCACCCGGCTCGCCCGACGACAGACGACACAAACAAGGGGAACCGACGTGGAAATCAGCGTCAACGTAAACGGCTCAGCGCAAAGCGGTGACGTCGAACCACGGACGTTGCTGGTGCACTACCTTCGTGACGAGCTTGGCCTGACCGGCACCAACATCGGCTGCGATACGTCGTCGTGTGGCGCCTGCACCATCCACGTCGATACCGAGGCGGTGAAGAGCTGCACGATGCTCGCCGTCCAGGCTGACGGCACCGAAGTAAAAACCATCGAAGGCATGGCCGGCGCCGACGGCACGCTGCATCCGATGCAACAGGCATTCATGGACAACCACGGACTCCAGTGCGGCTACTGCACCCCGGGCATGGTGATGGCGGCGTCGTCACTGCTCGACGAAATCCCAAACCCGACCGAAGCTCAGGTGCGCGAAGGTCTCGAAGGTAACCTTTGCCGCTGCACCGGCTACCACAACATCGTCAAGTCCGTCCTTGCCGCCGCCGGAGGTGCCCAATGATCCCGTCCGCATTCGACTACGTCCGGGCCGGCAGCGCCGAGGAAGCCCTCGCCGCTCTCGCCGAACACGGCGACGAAGCCAAGCTGATGGCGGGCGGCCATTCGCTGATCCCGCTGATGAAGTTGCGCCTTGCCGCCCCTGGGGTGGTGGTCGACATAGGCCGCATCAACGATCTGTCCTATGTGAAAGACGACGGAGACAACCTTTCCATCGGTGCGCTCACCCGCCATCGGGCTATCGAAACCGATGCCCTGATCGCCGAACACGCACCGCTCCTGGCCCACGCCACCAGCCACGTAGGCGACCCGCAGGTCCGCCACCGGGGAACCCTTGGTGGTGCTCTGGCCCACGGCGATCCAGCATCGGATCTGCCGGCCGTGGTGCTGGCCATGGGCGGCACGCTGGTGGCCCAGGGCCCCAACGGCACCCGCGAGATCGGCGCCGACGACTTCTTCAGCGGGTTTCTCGAGACCGCCCTCGCCGACGACGAAATGCTGACCGAGGTTCGTATTCCGAAGATGGCGGGCGCAGGCTGGTCGTTCCAGAAGTTCAACCGTCGAGCCCAGGACTGGGCCATCGTCGGCTGTGCCGTGGTCTCTAATGGAACCACCGGCATTGGACTGGTCAACATGGACTTCCGCCCGACCCGCTCCGCCGGAGCTGAAGCCGCCATCAACGGCGGTGGCAGCGTCGCCGATGCCGCAGCGGCGGTAGCCGAAGGGTTGAACCCACCGGCCGACAACAACGCCAGCATCGAGTTCCGAAACCACTTGGCCGGAGTGCTGGTGACCCGAGGCCTCGAAGAAGCCCGCGGCAGCGGCGAATAAGCACCAACCCACCCATCCCCACATGGAAATCCGCATTCAGCGAGGCGAGGGCAGCACCGGAGTTTCTTCGGTGCTCGACCTCGAATCGCTGGCGGAGATCGTCCACGACGAGGGCTGGCTCTGGATTGACGTCTGCGATGCTGATCCTGAGGTAGCAGGTCAGCTTGGTCGCGCCCTGGGACTGGTCGAAGACGGGGTCGAGGACGTGCAAGACCTCGAGCTGTTGCCCAAGGTCGAAGACCACGGCGATCAGCTCTTCATGATCCTGCACTCGCTCGTAGTCAGCGCCGACAACGAACGCATCGACACCCTCGAAGTCGACTGCTTTCTGGGCCGCGACATCCTCGTGACCATGCACGCCGAAGCGGTGCCCGGAATCGACTGGCTTTGGGAGTTGGTATCGACGCCGCCGGTGACCAAGGAGCTTGACCATCCGGCCGGGATTCTCGCCCGCTTCGCCGAGGTCACCGGACGCCGCTATCTCCGGTTGTTGTTGGCGGTGGAAGACCGTGTTGAAGACCTGGCCGAAGCCGCCCTCGACGGCGATCGCGAGGTGCTGGAGTCGGTGCAACTGCTCCGGCGGGAGACGGCCACACTACGGCGCATCATCCGGCCCCAGGCCTACGCCCTGCGAACGCTCCATTCGGCCAGGAGCGAACTGCTCGGGCCGATCGACAGGCGTCGGCTCGGCACTGCGGTCGAGATTCACGACCAACTGATGGAGGGCCTGGTCGAGACCCGGGACGCGCTCGGCTCGGTGCTCGACACCTACCGTGGCGGGGTCGCCGAACGCCAGGCGGAAGTGGCCCAGGTGCTGACCGTGGCCGCCGCCCTGTTTCTGCCGCCGTCGCTGCTTGCGGGGATCTTCGGCATGAACTTCGTCGACATGCCCCCGCTCACGTGGCGCTACGGCTGGATTCTTGGCTTTGCCCTCATGCTCGCAGTCCCGGGGCTGCTGCTGTTGTACTTCTACCGAATCGGCTGGGTTGGTGATCGGACCCGAACCCGCGGCCCCCAAGCCAACCAACTCGGCGCCCTGCTCCGACGCCTCGCCCGAGCCCCGGTGGCTGACCAGCGGGTCAACGGCGTCACGCCCTCCGATTCCGACTAACTCGATCAAGATCTGTGACGCCCAGC
This sequence comes from uncultured Acidimicrobiales bacterium, assembly GCA_937925845.1. Lineage (GTDB taxonomy): Bacteria > Actinomycetota > Acidimicrobiia > Acidimicrobiales > CALAML01 > CALAML01. The sequence continues at coordinate 2,944 of CALAML010000312.1, forward strand.
GTAGGGTTTGACGGCTAACGGTGTTGCTGGAAGGATGCGCCCGGAGAGGTGATGACGGCCGAGGCCGTCGAGAGTTGCCGGGAGGCGGAAGTGGCGGAAGGAACTCGACGTTGGGCGTTTTGTGGCGCCCTGATGCTGGCCGTGGCCGGCCTTCTGGGCCTGGCTTCGGTGGCGGTCGACCCGGCTCCGAGCGACGCCCAGCGCCGCACCATCGCCTCCTTCCCGAAGGCCAAGGTGGTCTCACCCGATGGTGATGATGCCAACCCGGGCACGGCATCACAGCCCTGGAAGACCCTCACCCATGCATCGCGGGCGGCGGTGCCGGGCGATGTCATCCTGATTCGCAAAGGCACCTACACCGACCAACTCGGTTACGTCTCCACCCGGGGTACCAAGGCCAAGCCGATCATCTTCCGCAACTTCCCCGGCGAGCGACCGACCATCGTCGGCACCGGCCGAACCCACGAACAGGGCGGCAAAGTATGGGGAGCCATCCACCTGGTGCAACCGGCGGCCCACCTGGTGTTCCAGGGTCTTGAACTCAAAGGCACCAAAGACACCATCGACACCGCCGGAGTGCAGATGTGGCGGGTCCACAACATCGTGATCCGCCGCAACTTCATCCACGACTTTGGCGGCGGCGGCATCAACGCCGCGGCATCGGAGGAACTGCGTATCCTCGCCAACGACGTTCGTCGCAACGGTCAACGGCGCCCCGCGGCCACCAGCGGCATCTCACTTTTTGAACCAGTCGACTTCGACAAAAAGAGCGTCGGCTACACCAACGTCATCGCCGGCAACCGGGTCTCGCACAACAAGAACGTCGTGCCCAACCATGAGGGCCGCATCACCGACGGCAACTGCATCATCCTCGACCTCTTCAAGAACACGAACTACCAGGGCCGCACCCTCATCACCAACAACGTGTGCTTCGCCAACGGCGGTCGCGGCATCCACATCTTCTTCTCCGGCAACGCTGATGTGATCAACAACACGCTGTATCACAACCGCCTGAGCGACGACCTCCAGGGCACCGGTGAGCTCTCGACCCATGGCGCGTTTAACGTGCTCTTCCGCAACAACCTGGTCTGGGCTGCGCCCGGACGCGAAAACACCAACGTCATCACCTCGAGAAACGTGCGGTTCGACCACAACCTGTATGTCGGAGCCAGAGCGGCGACCAAGGGTCCGGGTGACCGCGTGATCGAGCGTCCTGGCTTTATCAAGCCCGGTCGTGGGAACAACGCCGATTTCGGGCTCCGAGCCAAGAGCCCGGCGATCAACGCCGGGTTCTTTAACCGCTCGCCCGACGTCGACAAGTCCGGTCGGGCGAGGCTCGAAGAGCCCGATGTTGGCGCCGTCGAGTTCCGCACCACTGGCTGACCCGGTTCGTGGGCCTGAAGACCGCCGCTAGGATTGTTCGGGTGACAGACGCCAAGCCGATGGAGCCGCTTCCACTGCTCGAGTGGATCGAAACCAACCGGGCCGAGTTCGAACCGCCCGTGTCCAACAAGGTCATTTGGTCAGACTCCACCTTCATCACCATGGTGGTGCGTGGGCCCAACGCTCGAAACGACTTTCACATCGATCCCTACGACGAGATCTTTCAGCAGGTGAAAGGCACGATCAGGGTCGACTTGATGGTTGATGGTGAACGGCAAAAGCACCTCGTGCGCGAGGGGGAAATGCTGCTGGTTCCCGCCGGCGTGCCGCACGCGCCGATGCGTCCGGCCGACTCCTGGGGTTTGGTGATCGAACAACCTCGACCGCCCGACAAGATCGATGAGCTGGTGTGGTTCTGTGACGAATGCGGATGTGAGATCCATCGCCGGAGCTTCCATATGAGCAACATCGAGGTGGAACTGGCGGAGATCCTCACCGAAGTGAATGCCGATGAAGAGGCCCGGACCTGCCCCAACGGCCACGTGCTTGAGGTTCCCGGCCCGTTCGAGCTCGACCCGGAAGACATTGCTACCGCTTGATGGCTGCTTCTTGATGGCCTCACCCTTCGCCACCTTCACTGCCAGCGCATGGGCCGATCTTCGGGCGGCCACGCCCATGCCGCTGACCGACGCCGACATCGAATCGCTTCGAGGCCTGGCGGTTGGCCTGTCGATGGAGGATGTCGAACACACCTACCTGCCGATCTCTCGGCTCCTGAACCTGCGGGTCGCAGCCTGGCGCCAACTGGCGATCACCACCCAAACGTTTCTGAGCCAGCCGCCGGTGCATGTCCCGTTTATTGTTGCCGTCGCTGGCAGCGTGGCCGTCGGCAAGAGCACGTCGTCGCGGATCCTGCAGGCACTGCTGGCCAAATGGCCCGACCATCCCCGCGTGGAGCTGATCACCACCGACGGCTTCCTTCACGCCAACTCGGTACTGGCCGAGCGGGGCCTGATGGAACGAAAGGGCTTCCCCGAGTCCTACGACGTCCGTCGGCTGATCGACTGCCTCTCCGCCATCAAGAGCGGAGCCAACGATGTGGCCGTCCCGCAGTATTCACACCTCACCTACGACGTGCTCGACGAGCCCCGTCCGCTGCTGGAACGCCCCGACATTGTGATCGTGGAAGGGCTCAACGTTCTCCAGACGCCGGCCTCATCGGGCCAGCCCGAAGGTTCGGTCTTTGTCTCGGACTACTTCGACTTCAAGGTGTATGTCGACGCGCCGGCGCCAACGATCCGGGACTGGTACGTCGATCGCTTCCTGGCCCTGCGAGACACGGCGTTTCAGAACAGCCAGTCCTACTTCCGACGCTTCGGCGACCTCAACGATGACGAAGCCCGAACCGTCGCCAGCGACATCTGGGGAAAAATCAACGAGCCCAACCTCACCGACAACATCCTGCCGACCCGCGAACGAGCCGATCTGGTCCTGACAAAAGCCGCCGATCACTCGCTCGCTGAGGTACGCCTCCGGCGGGTCTGAGCCCTATGGTTGGGAGAACATGAGCTTTCCACCCCAGTCGGTCAACGACGTTCTCGACGGTCTATCCGCCCACGACTACCTCCCCGACGAGGGCCTGGCTACCGCGATCTACCTAGCGATCGAACTCGGCCGCCCGCTCCTTCTCGAAGGCGAGGCCGGAGTCGGCAAGACCGAAGTGGCCAAAGTGCTGGCTGCCTGGTCGGGCGTCGACCTGATTCGACTCCAGTGCTACGAAGGCATCGACTCCTCCCAAGCGGTGTACGAATGGGACTACTCCCGGCAACTGCTCCACCTGCGCGCCGCCGAAGCCGCAGGGGCGGTAGCTGAAGGTGACGTCGCCGGGATCGAGGACGAGCTCTATTCGGAGAAGTACCTCGTGCGACGGCCGTTGCTCCAGGCGATCGGTCCGGCCGATGGCGCCATGCCAGTACTGCTGATCGACGAGGTCGACCGGGCCGATGACGAGTTCGAAGCGTTCCTGCTTGAGGTGCTCTCCGACTACACCATCACCATCCCCGAGATCGGTTCGTTCCGGGCCGAACGGCCACCGCTGGTCATCCTCACCTCCAACCGCACCCGTGACGTCCACGACGCGCTGAAGCGCCGTTGCCTCTACCACTGGGTTGAACACCCGGGCTTCGAGCGGGAAGTCGAAATCGTTCGGCTGCGGGCTCCACAGGTCTCCGAACCATTGGCTCGACAGGTGGCCGCCGCAGTCGAATCGATGCGAGGGTTGGGCCTCTACAAGCCGCCCGGCGTAGCTGAAACCATCGACTGGGCCATGTCGCTGTCGATTCTCGGCCGGACCGAACTCGACGAAGCCTCGGTGCAAGCCACCCTGGGCACGGTGCTCAAATACCGCGAAGACCAGGAGCGCACCACGACCGCCGGCGTAGGCGACATGGTGCGCGAAGCGCTGATGCGAGCGGTGTAGTCAGCTGGCCATGACCGACAACCCGTGGACATCGCAGCCCCGCCCCATCGCCAATACCGACGCGGAACGGATGGCGGTCACCTTCACCCGCCTTCTGCGGATGGCCGACCTCAACGTGCCGGTGGGCTGCGGCATCCTGTTTGCCGAGGCCCTGGGTGCAGTCGGAATGGAATCCCGGGACGCGGTGTACTGGGCTGGCCGCTCAACCCTGCTGCGACAGCCCGAAGATCAGCCGATCTATGACCGGGCCTTTGCCGCGTTCTGGCTTCAGCGGCGCGATGATTCCATCCATATGGAGGCCGAGCCCGACGAGATCGCCATCCTGTTGGACACCGACGACGAGGGCGGGTCGGCGGAGAGCGATGACGATGACGGCGAAGAGATCAGCCCCGACGACATCCTTTCGGTCCGCTACAGCGACACCGAAGTCCTGGCCAACAAGGACTTTGCCGCCTACAGCCCGGCCGAGTTGGCCGAAGCCCATCGGCTGATGGCCGAGATGCGATTCACCTCAGCGACCCGTCGATCCCGTCGTGAGCAGCGTTCGAAACGGAATGTGGGCCAGCCCGATCTGCGGCGAACCGTACGCCGGGCGCTGCGCACCGGGGGTGAGCCGATTCAACGACACCACCGCGAGCCGGGCCGTCAGCCCCGACGATTGGTGGTGATCCTCGACGTGTCGGGGTCGATGGAGACCTACGCCCGGGCGCTGCTGCGGTTTGTGCAGGCGGCAGTGGTGTCGCGGCGCCGGGTCGAGGCTTTCGCCCTCGGAACCCGACTTACTCGAATGACTCGAGAACTCTCCTCCCGCGACCCGGATCGGGCCCTGGCCGCAGCCTCCGACGCGGTCACCGACTGGTCCGGGGGAACCCGCCTCGGAGAGGGCTTGCGAGAGTTCAACGACCGCTGGGGCATTCGCGGCATGGCCCGGGGTTCGGTTGTGGTCATCCTCTCCGATGGTTGGGACCGCGGCGACCCGGAGGACCTGGCCACCGAGATGGAACGTCTTTCCCGTGTGACCCATCGGCTGATCTGGGTCAACCCGCTCAAAGCCAGCCCGGGATATGCACCGCTGGCGCGGGGAATGGCAGCGGCCCTACCGTTTGTTGACCAGTTCATCGAGGGACACTCGATTCGGGCCCTCGAAGATTTGGCCGCGTTGGTGTCGGCTGAGAATACGAGCCGGCGGGGGAACGCCGGTTCTGGCGCCCGCACCCGGGTTCCACACCCCAGCCCGGACGACACCGCACTACAGATGGAGAAATCGTGAAAGAAATCGTGGCGGACATCGATCGATGGAAAAAGGCTGGCCGCAAGGTGGCGGTGGCCCGCGTTGTTGACATCGAAGGATCGGGACCCCGCGACCCGGGAGCTTCGATGGCGGTGAGCGACGAGGGCGAAGTAGCGGGTTCGGTTTCCGGCGGTTGTGTCGAGGGTGCGGTCGTGGCCGAAGCGCTCGACATTCTCGAGACCGGAGACCGGCGAATGGTGACCTTCGGCTACAGCGACGATGAAGCCTTTGCTGTTGGACTTACCTGCGGCGGCACTGTGCATCTGTTTATCGAACCACTCGACTGGTAGGGAAGACCCGATGAGCGAGATCTACCCGGTACTCCGGGAACTGCTGGCCGCGGAAGAACCCGTGGTGCTGGCCACCGTTATTGAGGGCCCGCACGCCGGGGCCAAACTCCTGGCCACCGGCCCCGACGACGTCCAGGGCACCCTCGGCGACGATGATCTGGACCGGGTCGTGACCCGCGATGCCCTCGGCGAGTTGGCAGCCGGTCGCACCGGGGTGCGGAGTTACGGGGCCCACGGTGAAGCCCGCGAGGATGAGGTGAAGATCTTCATCGAAACCTTCGCTCCGCCGCCCAAAATGATCATCTTTGGTGCCGTCGACTTCACCGCGGCGCTGGCCCGAGCGGGCAAGCTGTTGGGTTTCCGAGTGACCGTGGCCGATGCCCGCGAGGTTTTTGCCACGCCCCGCCGCTTTCCTATGGCCGACGAAGTACTCGTGGAGTGGCCCAACCGGGTTCTGGAGCGGCTCGGGCCCTCGCTCGGTCCGGCCGACGCGGTCTGTGTCCTCACCCACGACAACAAATTTGATGTGCCAGCACTGATGTCGGCGGTCGAAACCAACGTCGGCTACATCGGCGCCATGGGATCGCGCCGCACCAGTGAGAACCGCGAAGCAAGATTGCGTGAGGAAGGCATGACCGACGAGCAGTTGGCTCGGATCCTGGCGCCGATCGGTCTCGATATTGGCTCGCGGACACCAGAGGAGACGGCGATTTCGGTCTGTGCCGAAATCATCGCCCGCCGCACCGGCAAGTTGGCCCCGTCGCTGCGTGATGGCAGCGGGCCGATCCACGCCTGACGGCGCGACCCAACCTCATGTCCAGCCCGACCGAAGCTGAGCCAACAACGCTGGCCGTGGTGCTGGCTGCGGGAGCTGGGTCCCGATTTGAGGGGCCGAACCACAAGCTGGTTACCCAGTTTCGGGGCCGACCACTCGTGACCCATGCCGTCGACACCGCCATCGATGCCTGTACCGAAGGGGCCATGGCCGGCCCGCTGGTGGTGACCGGAGCGGTCGATCTGTCGTTGATGCTCGAAGTCGAAGCCAAAGGCCCGGTGGTGCTGGCTCACAACCCGGACTGGGTCGAAGGACAGGCGACCTCGCTGCAACTGGCCCGTCGGCTCGCTGAAGAGATCGGCGTCGAGGCCATGGTGGTCGCGCTCGGAGACCAACCACTGCTTACGGTGGCCGATTGGCTTGCAGTGGCTGGCGCCGAGGGTGCGGTGGCAACCGGTGAATTCGAGGGGCTGCGGCGACCGCCGGTGCGACTTCACCGCTCGGTTTGGCCACTTCTACCCGAGTCTGGAGACGAAGGAGCCAGAGTGCTCATGCGGGGTGGAGCGGTGGAGGTGGAGGCAGTAACGTGCGGGGGCAACCCGGTTGACATCGACAGCTTGAAGGACCTGGAACTGTGGAACTGACCAATGAGTTCGATGTGGAAGTGCCGATTGATGAGGCCTATGACATCCTCACCGATCTTGAGCTCATCGCGCCCTGCCTGCCCGGCGCCCAACTGCAGGAAATCGAAGGCGATGAGTACCGCGGCATCGTGAAGGTGAAGGTGGGCCCGATCACCGCCCAGTACAAGGGCACCGCCACCTTCCTGGAGCAAGACCGGGCCAACCACAAAGCGGTGGTGAAGGGCGATGGTCGCGAGACTCGCGGCCAGGGCAACGCCAGCGCCATCATCACCATGACGATGGAGTCCAACAGCCCGGAAAGCACCCACGTGATGGTGCACACCGACCTGACCATCACCGGCAAAGTGGCCCAGTTCGGTCGTGGTGTGATCGTGGATGTCAGCGCCAAGCTGCTGGGCCAGTTCGTCGACAACCTTGAAACCAAGGTGCTCGCCGGGCGCGAAAGCGAAGCCGCAGATGCCGGTGGAGCTGCGGAAGCCAGCGATGCCGACAGTGCCGGTGACGCAGACGCTGGTGCCGAAGCCGCCGCAGCGACCGCGGGCGCCGCGGCCAACGGCGCCACATCGGCGGAGGGCGTCCGCAAGATCGACGCCCCTGAGGCCGAGCCGGTCGACCTGCTTGATACCGCCGGAAGCGATGTGCTGAAGCGAGCGGTACCCGCCGGAATCATCGGCGTGCTGCTGCTCCTGTTGATCCGCCGCCTTCTCGGAAGCAGCGACGACTGAGCACCGAACGGCCCCCCGAGGGTCGAACCGAACGCGAGGTGGTCGAGGAACTGCTTGGCCGCCCGGCCCGAGGCCACTTCACTGTGGTGGTTCGTAACCCGGATGGTCGACCCCGCGTGATACGCAACGCGCCGTTTCTCGACGACGGAACGCCGATGCCCACCCGCTACTGGCTGCTCGACCCCGACGACAACGTCCGAGTCGGGCGACTCGAAGCGGCCAAGGGAGTGAAGCGGGCCGAGGCCGCGGTTGACCCTGATGAACTGGCGGCCGCCCACGACCGCTACGCCGCTGAACGCGATGCCGAAGTGCCCGATGGCCACACCGGCCCCCAAGCCTCCGGTGGGGTCGGTGGCACCCGCCAAGGGGTGAAATGCCTGCACGCCCACTTCGCCTGGCATCTGGCCGGTGGCGATGATCCGGTGGGCCGATGGGTTGCCGATCGCCTGGCTGAGGCCGATGCTGGCCTCGATGCCGAGGGAGCTACCGAAGGAGAACAACTATGACCGTTGTTGGCGCCATCGACTGCGGAACCAACTCCACCCGGCTGCTGATCAGCGACGGCACCACCGACCTGGCCCGCGAGGCCCACATCACCCGCTTGGGGCAAGGGGTCGACACCAGCGGCAAACTTCACCCCGACGCCATCAGCCGGGTGGTTGAGGTACTTGCCCGCTACCGCGAGTTGCTCGACCAACACCAGGTGGAACACCTCCGCATCACGGCCACCTCCGCGGCCCGCGATGCTGCCAACAGCGCCGAGTTCTTTGATGCCGCCGAAGCCGCTGTGGGTACCCGACCCGAGGTGCTGACCGGTGAAGAGGAAGGCCGCCTGTCGTTTCAGGGGGCCACCGCCGGGTTGGCCGAGTCCGGCCTGAACCTGCTCACTCCCTATCTGGTGGTGGACATCGGGGGTGGAAGCACCGAG
>CALAML010000313.1 GCA_937925845.1 uncultured Acidimicrobiales bacterium
CACAAACATGGCCAGGCCGTTGTCGCGGGTCTCGTCGACCCGAAGGCGTCCCACCAGGGAGATATCGATACCGGCACTGTTGAGCGGCGTCGGGATGTCGTCGACCTGCACGCCCGGCGCATCGGCCAGAAGGGCCGAGGCGGCCTCCACGCTCAACCGGTCGGCGAACTCGGCGTTGATCGACAGCGAATGACCGGTAAACACCGGCACCCGCACGCAGGTGCCCGACACCTTGAGATCGGGGATCTCCAGGATCTTGCGGCTCTCGTGGCGAAGCTTCTGCTCCTCGTTGGTCTCCAACAGACCATCGTCGACCAGGTCGCCACAGAACGGCACCGCGTTAAAGGCGATGGTGTCGGCAAAGGCCGAAGCGTCGCCGAAGTCGACCGCCTGGCCATCCTGGGCCAGCGCCGGCAGCGAACCGACGCCCTTACGCACCTGGGCATCAAGCTCATCAACACCGGCCAGACCGGCACCCGACACCGCCTGATAGGTGCTCACCACGAGCCGGGTAAGACCAGCGGCCTCATGCAACGGCTTCAGCACCGGCATGGCCACCATCGTGGTGCAGTTCGGGTTGGCCACGATGCCCTTGGGGATGTCCTGCAGCGCATGAGGGTTGACCTCACTCACCACCAACGGAACATCGGGATCGGTGCGCCAGGCCGACGAGTTGTCGACCACAGTCACGCCCGCCGCCGCCACCTTCGGAGCCAGTTCCTTCGAGGTGGAACCACCGGCTGAGAACAGGGCCACGTCGAGGCCGGAGTAGTCGGCAGTCATCGCGTCTTCGACGGTGACCTCACCATCGGCCCACGGAAGGGTGGTACCCGCCGAACGAGACGAGGCGAAAAACCGGATCTCGTCCACCGGGAAATTACGTTCTACCAAGAGAGTGCGCATGACCCGACCCACCTGGCCGGTAGCGCCAACGATGCCAATCTTCATAGGTTCAGCCTACTGAAGGCGCCCCACGCATCGATCTTAATTTCTGGTTTATGCCGCAAGGCGGGTCTGAGACCCGAGATCGTTCGCTAGCGGTAGGCGGGCTGGGGGATGAGGGGGTCGCTCAGGGTGGAACGGAGCCATTCGTCGTAGAGCGCGAGCCAGGTGCCGTCAGCCAGAGCCTCTTCCAGCACGGCGTTGATGAAGCGGGTGAACTCCGGGTGACCCTTCGGACTGCCGATCCCGTAGGGCTCCTCGCTGAAGGGCTCACCCTCGCTCACCTTGGCGAACTCGTCCTGGGCCGCCAGGCCAGCGAGGATGGTGTCGTCGGTAGAGATGCCGTCGATCTTGCCCTGCTGAAACAGCACCAAACAGTCGGTCCAGCCACCCACCGCGACCGGGGTGACCCCAGCCGCTTCGATGGCGTCGAGCGAAGTAGTGCCTGAAGCGGCGCACAGACGGGTCTCGGGATCCATCTGGGTGATGTCTTCCTCTTCCCCCTCACGCACAAGCACCTTCTGGCCGGACTCGAAGTACACCGCCGAGAAGTCGATGCTGCCCCAGCGCTGACAGGTAATGGTCATGGTTTTCACCACGATGTCGAACCGGCCATCGATCAAACCGGGAATGCGCTCCGAACTCTGGATCGGAACCAACTCGACCCGCTCCGGATCGCCAAATATCGCCTCGGCAACGAGTTTGCCGATCTCGACATCGAAGCCTTCGATTTCGCCGGTCTTCGTGTTGAGAAAGCCAAACAACAGCGTGTCCTGAGCCACCCCAATCCGCAGCACACCCTGGTCCTGGATCGTCTCCATGTAACTGCCCGCCGGCATGTTGCCCGGCTGGGGAAGCGCGGTAGCGAACTCACCTGGCGCCCGGCTTGGCCGAGCGTTGTCCGAGTTGCAGTTGGGATCGGCCGGGGGCTCGACACCCCCACCTCCGCCGCCGTCGGCCCCATCGCCATCCTCGGAACCCGAGGCCGAATCGAAGGGCTCATCGGCGGCCGCCGTGCAGGCGGCAGCCATCATCGCCAGCACAACCAAGAGGGCGGCGATCCATCGGAGCGACAAGTGAGGAGTCTGCGTCATCGGTACTCGTTGATTCGTTGTTGGATACCAGCCAAGGCCAACAGGGCGATGGCGGCGGCGAAAATCACCGAAGCGGGTGCCAGCCAACGCACGGCGCTGCTCGCGCTGTCCATCGAGTTTGAGAACTGGCTCTGATTACTGCCGATCGCGGTGTCGACGGCCTCGGTGAACTCATCAAACGCCTCGTTGGCATCGACCAGGGCCAGCGTTTCGGCCTGTTCACGGTCACCGGTGGCTTCAGCCTCGATGATGACCCGGTGGACCGCCATGTAGTCCTGCCATTCACGTCGAGCACGACGAGCCCGCTCCTCCTCATTCCCACCATCGGCGTCACCGATGGCCCGATCGAGAATGCCCTCATTTTGCTGATTTGTCAGGCGGTCCGCCTCGGCATCAAACTCCGCGGCATCGCCGCCGCCACGAGCGATGAGGAACCGAGACTCCGCACCCTTGGCCCGGAAGGCCAACGCTCGGGCATCAACAAACTGGCGAACGTCGCTGAAGCCGTCCTGGCGAGCGGTCTGAAGACTTGAGGCCTGGCCCACCAGAGCGATGGCAAACCAGGCCACCAGCACCATGGCCAGAACCGTCGCCACCGCCAAAGGCAGGTTGAAGCGACGACGGAACGTGTTCGAGATGAAGGTTTGGGTGCGGAGCAGGGCGATCAGCAAACCCAGTGCCAACAAACCGGCCAGCACCACCGGGATCAGCCCGGTGCTGAGGAGCGAGTTGTAGTCGCTGCGGTATCGCTGGGCCCCACGGTTGGCCACGATGTCGGTTTGTTCGTACACCCCGTCGTCATCGGTGAGCAGCGCCGACGCAGTGTTCAGGTAGGCGGCGCCCACCGGGAAGCCGAGCCGGTTATTGGCCCGAGCTGTCTCCACCAGCCCGGCGTATTCAGCCATCGAGTTCTGCATGGCCTCAACCGCGGCGATCGACTCCGCATCACCCTCAACCAGCGACGCCACCGAGGTGAGCGACTTGCCGGCTTCGTCCATCGCCATCTCATAGCGCAGCCGCTGTTCAGGATCCTCGATGCCACCGGCAAGAAAGGCGTTGGCGGCGGCGGCGTCGGCCTCAGCCAGGTTGGCCTGAATCTGCCGGGCGTCGACGATCACCGGCTCGGAACGATCCCGGATGCTCTCGGTGGTCGACAACCGGTTGCTGACCACGATGCTGGCCAACAGGCCGGTGGCCAGGGCCAGGGCAACGATGGCCAA
>CALAML010000314.1 GCA_937925845.1 uncultured Acidimicrobiales bacterium
CAACGTGCCGGCAGCAATGATCGCAACCGGCACGGCCGAACTGATCGTGGTCGGGTTGGCGGCCCTGGCCACCTCAATCCTCAGTGCGGTGGCCGGTATGGGCGGGGGAGTGGCGCTCCTTGCTGTCCTGGCCCAGTTCCATCCACCAGCGGCCGCGGTGCCGCTTCAGGGCGCCATGCAGTTGCTGTCGAACGGATCTCGGGCCGGGTTCCTGCGTCGCTACATCGCCTGGTCGGTCGTCTGGCGTTCCGCCATCCTGCTGTTTCCCGCCAGCTTCCTCGGTGTGGCCGTAGCCACCTGGATACCCGAAGATGCCGGTCGCGCCGTCCTCGCCATCTTTGCCCTCATCTTCGCCTGGCGACCCACGTTGCTGAAATGGAAAGGCGACCGCATGCCCGAAAACGCCATGATCGGCGTGGGCGCCGTCTCCGGTTTCCTCAACTCCACCATCGGTGCCAGCGGACCGGTCACCTCACCGATGTTCAAAGCCGTGACCGCCACCCACGTCGCCTTCGTGGCCACCGCGGCGGCGTCCCAAGCGATCGGCCACCTGGCCAAGATCGTCGCCTTCACCGCGGATGGTTGGCGCATCACCGACTTCGCCCTGCTGATCAGCGTTGGCATCGCCGGCGTTGTCGCAGGCAGCCGGATCGGCACCCGCCTGGTCGGAAAAATGTCGGAAGACGCACTGGCCCAGATCTTCAAACTGGTGCTCACCGCTCTGGCTATCCGGCTGCTGGTAACCGCACTGATCTGACCCAACGGACCGCATCAGTCGACGACATCAGGCCACCACTGGCTTGACGCCGCCTTGGGCGAAGCCCCGCCGCAGCAATCAGATCTCTCCGAGGATGCCCGCCTCGCCGAGTTCGGCGATCTTGGCGTCGTCGTAACCGAGCACATCGCGGAGAATCTCATCACGATGCTCACCCGGCGTCGGAGCCATGGTGGGAACCGGAAGCTCAGCATCGGTGAACTTCACCGGATACGGCAACATGTCGGCACCGTGCTCGCTGTGGGGATACAGCGGAAACCGATCCTGGAACTGCGGATCATCGCGAATAGTCTCTGGCGTATTTACCGGCGCCACCGGATAGTTGAACTCGTTGGCCCGGTTGATCCACTCCGCCGAGGTCCGGGTCTTGAAAATATCCCGTAGCTCGGCCTGCATCTCCTTGTTGTTGGGGGCATGATCGGCCACCCGCGAGCCCGGCCAGCGCTCGAACATGTCGCTACGACCCTCGCTCTCACAGAAGTTCTTCCAAAACGCCTGCTCCGACGCCATAAAGATCACATGGCCATCAGACGACTCATACATCTGATACCGGACGCCCTCCTTCATGCCCGCGGTGCCCACCGGACGCCGACGGTAATCGTCGGCCTTGTTGCCGGTCACCACATCCTCAGGGCGCTCGTAAGCCAGGTACGACTCGCTGCGATACCAATCCATGTAGGCCGCAGCATCGCTCTGAGCGACCTCGAGAAACAGACCCTTGCCAGTGTTCTTGGCCTGCACCACGCCGGCCAGAATGGCCATGGCGCCAAACATCGGGCCCGCATGCATACCGATCGATGCGTGCTCCGGAATAAAGCAGAACCCATCGTCGTCATACTCGGCCTTCACCACCCCGGCCCAGGTGTCGTAGGCGATGCCGTGAGAAGCGAGCTGGGTGTAGGGGCCGGTCGCGCCGTAACCCGAAATGGTGGCAAAAACGATGCGAGGGTTGAGCTCCTTCAATACCTCGTACCCCAGACCCATACGTTCCAGGGCCCCCGGCCGCATGGCCTCCACCACCACATCGGCGCCCCGAACCAGATCCTTGTAGACCTCAACCCCAGCCGGATCCTTCAGGTTCAACATGATCGACCGCTTACCCCGATGAATATGCAGGTGCAGGAGCGAGTTGCCCTCGATGATGGGCCAGGTCATCTCCCGGATGTAGTCACCGCCCGGCGGACCCTCAACCTTGATCACCTCTGCGCCGAGATCGGCAAGATGATGCGTGATCGCCCCCGGCCCCAGAATGGCGCTCTCAATCACCCGCACCCCAGCGAGTGGACCCGTACCTGACACCGCACTATTCGTCATGGAAGAACAATATCTGCCCTCCGGGCGGGCCGTTGCACGGAGCTTTTGGCTGGCAGGAACCCCAAAGGCCCCCCAGGGGCCGACGGGTTCCCTTGGGGCCCTGTCCCTCTTGCCGGACGGGGTGCCTTTGCCCGTCGGCCAGCCGTCTGTGGTTAACGGGCTGGTGGTTGCCTTAGCTCTGGGCTGGCAGGAAACCTGTGACGGGTGTCTGACACCCGTCACAGGTGTCCGAAGGTCGTAACGTGGTGGTTGATGGGTGATGTGACTTCGGAGAAGTTGTTGGGGGTTTTGGCTCGGGTTCGGCCTGGGGCTCGGTCGGTGGTGGAGCTTCGTCGGCTCTCCGGTGGGGCGAGCCTGGAGAGCTGGTCCTTCGCCCTTGAGGTCGACGCTGCGGATCACGGCGCGATGGCGGAGCGGTTTGTTTTGCGACGGGCGCCTCAGCTGGCGGGTGCCGCGAGCGCCGATGACCCGCCGACCACGATGGCTATGCCTCTGGCTTCGGAAGCGGAACTGATACGCCAGGCCGGAGCCGGGGGAGTGGTGGTGCCAGACGTGGTGGTTGAACTCGAAGAGGCTGACGAGCTTGGCGTTGGGTTCGTGATGGCCCATGTCGACGGCGAAACCATTCCCCAACGCATCCTGCGGGACCCCGACCTCGATGACGCCCGGAACAACCTTGCGGGTCAGTGCGGCCAGGCGCTCGCCGGCATCCATGCCATAGCGATCGATGGGCTGCCGGAACTTCGCCGCGTGGATGGACCGGCCACCATCGATCAGCTCGAAGAACAACTGGACGGTTTCGGTCACCCGAGCCCGGTGTTTGCTGCGGCACTCCGGTGGCTGAAAGACCAGGCCCGCCCGATCGATGACCCCGTGCTGGTCCATGGCGACTTTCGACACGGGAACCTGATGATCGATCGCCGCGGTCTCGCCGCGGTGCTCGATTGGGAACTGGCCCACCTCGGAGACCCGATGGAAGATCTGGGTTGGCTCTGTGCCCCATCGTGGCGATTCGGAAAGATGGACCGGGCCGTCGGCGGCTTCGGAGACCGGCCCCAACTGTTTGAGGCCTACCAGGCGGCCACCGGGCGGGAAGTCGACCCGGCCCAGGTCACCTTTTGGGAGGCGGTCGCCACCCTGAAATGGGGCGTGATCTGCCTGATGATGTACACCTCATTCGAAACCGGCCTCAACCGGTCGGTGGAGCGGGCCGCAATCGGCCGCCGAGTTTCCGAGACCGAGATCGATCTCGTCGACATGATGTTTGGTCTCGAACCGACCGACCCTGCCACCCCCAGCCCGACCGGCACACCCGGTTCCGGAGATGGAGCGGCAACCATCTCGGCCATCTCGCCGAGCGCCGGCGAACTCCTGCAGGCGGTCGAGAGGTTCCTCCGGGAAGAGGCGATGCCTGGCCTCGAGGGCCGCAGCGCGTTTCTGGCCCGGGTCGCAGCCAACGCGGTGGCGACCGTGGGGCGAGAGCTGGAGATGGGGCCATCGGCGGGCCACCGCGAACTGCGGGGGATCGACTCGCTGATGCAGTTGGTGAACGGCGAATCAGACCGAAAGTCAGGTGCCGACGGCGACGGCGAGCCGGTGCCCGACCCCGACGGCGGCGTCGACGACACCGCTCGTCGACTGATCGCAGGCCGCCGGTCGCTCAGCGCGGCCATCAGTGGCGGCGGGCTCGCCTTCGACCATCCAGAATTGATTGCCCACCTCCGAGCGACAGTGGTGGATGCGGTCGCCATCGACCAGCCACGCTACGGAACCTACGCCGCTCTTCAACAGGACTAACTCACCGTCTGGTCCTCAGCGCCGGGTACCTGCCTCGGGGCCGCGGTTGCGTGCCGACGCCAGGGTGTCGCCGCGACAGTTCGGCATCGGGCGGTCGGCTGGCCATGGACCCCAGAGACGCCGTTCGACCTGCGAACTACCAGAGCTGATCGGTGTAAGTGTCGGTTCCAATCACCGTGGGCAGGAAAGGTCCGGCGAAGACCACCTCGGCCAGGCCGGTGGAATTCAGCGCGTCGGCGTAGGCCCGGAACTGGTCCCAACAGTTCTGAGGGGCCTCCTCCAGGAAGAACAACTGCATGCGTCGGTCATGACCACCAGCGGGGGTGCCGAGATCCATCGGAGCCCCGCCGGTAACGTCATCGCCCGCATCCTCAGGGATCGCCGGTTTCCAACTCACCATCGATGCCACCGATGAGCCGGCGCCCATCAGCTCCGGAAGCCCGGTGTTTCGCAACCAGTCGTTGCAGGCCTCCTCATTGGCTTCATCGCCCATATCGATGGCGATCGCGGCCAAACCGGCGTAGCGGTGGTCGAGGGCCAGCTCGATCGGAACCGGGTCGTCATCGCGGTAGAAGGCCCACGGCTTTTCGTACAGGGCGGTGTGGGCGTGTTTGCGCTCGGCAAAGCCGCGGTCGTTCTGATAGATCCACTGCACCTGCTTGATAGCCCAGCCGAAGTGGTCGTCGTGACGGTCCTCCTCGACCCAATAGATCGCAACGTAGGACCCGGCATCGGTCGGCACCGAGATCTTGGTGGTCTCAGGAAACCGAAGATCTTTCAGCTCGCGGGTAGCCACCCAACGACTGCCAGCAAACAGATGAGGACCGACCATACAACCGGCGTAGTAGTGGTCCCGCTCGTACCACCGGTTGTACGCCACCTCGTGACCCGGGCTGGGATCAACCAGGGTGAACAGCATTGAGCCGGCACGGACGGGATAGTCATTCACGAACAGCTTCTCCGGATCGAACGATCAAACCAACAGAAGAGACCGTAGTTGCAGCGGACCGACCGCGCCGGTGGAGCTGGTTTTTTGGTGCAGGCCCGTTCGCCTATTGGCGCCCGCTGGCCCGCAGTTTTTGTTCGAGCTGGCTGGTCTGCATCAGCTGGTTGTCGAGCCGGCTTCGCAGCTCGGCTGCTAGCACCGCCGATGCGTCGGCGCGGGTCGAGACCTTGGCGAGGTGACGCTTCAGGGTGTCGACCTCAGCCTCGCGAGCCGTCGCCAGCGTTGTCAGCCTGCTCAGCTCGGCATCCGAGGCAGCGCGGTCACGCAGGTCGATCACCAGATTGTCGATACGGGTTTGGGCATCGACCACCTCTGCCTCGAGTGTGGTTTTGGCCGCCGCCAACTCGTCGTTGCGGCTCTGGGCCTCACTGAGCTCCTGCTCCAAGCGGGCCAGGTCGTCGAGATCGATCACTGCTTCGTGGTCGTCGGAACCAGCACCTACACCATTGGCAGTGGCATTAGCATCAGCATTGGAGTTGAGATCAGCGGAAGGGCGAGCCACCGGCTCGTCGATCGGCAGCAGCGAAACGGGTCGGGCCGCTCCGGTGCTTGCGGGCGGTGACTTGGCCGCCTGCTTCTGGGCCACTTCCGCCTGACGTTGAGCTTCCCGAGCGATGCGCTCAGCCTTGGCCACCAGTTCTTCAGACTCCGCCAGTTGGCCCTCGAGTTCCTGAATCCGGGCTGTGTCCTCGGCACGACTAGCGCCTTCAGCTGAGGCCTCGCCGATCGCGGGAGTGAGAGCTGACGCGTTGGTCAGGTCCCGGCGTAGCCCAAGCACTTCATCCTCAAGGTGGCGCTCACGCCGGCGAGCATCACCGAGGTCATTCGATAGCTGTTCCAGTCGAGTCGTGATCCCGATCTCGCGGGCTTGGGACACCCCGATGTCGTGTTCCAGTGCCAAGATCTGATCATCACGGGTTGAGATGGCCTCACGGAGCGACGGGAACTCCTGGCTTTGCTGTTCGAGTAACTGAACCCGATCCTGCAAGCGCAGGTTCTCACCCTCAAGCAAGCGCCGCCGACGTTCGAGGTTCGACCATTCCTCGACCGGTACGGAGTGCTGACGCCACCGCCACAGCAGCCAACAGATGAGACATCCAGCCAGAAAGGCAGCGATAGCAGGGGCGAGTAATTGAACCAGGTCCATCTCAGATCCTTGGTTGGGCGACCAGAGTCCGATCGTAGCTCTCCGGGTCGACTTGAACCGGCTTCTGCAAGGGAGTTCACAACGCACCGCGGCTGAGGTCACCGGGCGTGACCGCCAGACCTGGGACGCGAAAGCGGAGCGTCTCGGTCGAGACGCTCCGCAATCACAGGGTTATGTTTGTCTGAGCACTGCAGCGGTGCTCACGGGCTTAGAACTCTTCGGTTCCAAGCTCTTCGCGTCGGGCCGCCATCTTGGCGGTCACGACGAGGGCCGAGCCCATCAGGACGGTGCCCAAACCAACCAGGCCGGTGTCCACAGCGCCACTACCAGTCTTCGGCAGGGTGCGTACGGCAACGGTGGTCGGCGCGGCAGTGGTGGGTGCCGCCGTGGTCGGGGCTGCAGTCACGGTCGTCTTCACCTGAATGGTGGTCGTCGGAGCAGCCGTGGTGGGCGACACCTTCTTGGTGGTGGGGGTCACCTTCTTGGTAGTCGGCGGAGCCGAGGTACCCGGTGCCGCCGTCGTGGGCGTCGCAGTGGTCGGAGGAGCCGCCGTCGTCGGAGCCGCGGTGGTCGGAGCCGCGGTGGTCGGAGCCGCAGTGGTCGGAGCCGCGGTGGTTGGTGCCGCCGTGGTTGGTGCCGCGGTGGTTGGTGCCGCCGTGGTGGGTGCCGCGGTGGTCGGGGTGACCACGGTGACGTCAGCGGTGTCGGTATCCGAAACCGGCAGGTCGGCGAACGAGCCGCTCGCGTTGCCTACGGTGGTAGCGCTCACGCTGGCCACGTTGGTGGTGTCGCCGGTAATGCCGGACACTTCGCACTCGTAGGTCCAGCCTTCGCCAGCAGCCAGGTCGTTGATGGTTCCGGCCGGAGCGTCACACTGATCGAAGTTGATGTCGTCGACCACAACGTTGCGAAGATCCATCGAGCCGGTGTTTTGCACCGTGATGCGGTAGCGGGCGTCGTCGCCGGGAGCAATGGTGGCCAGATCGGCCCAGTCGGCGCCGTTCCAAACCTGCTTGGTGATGTTGATGCCACGAACGTACACACCGGCGTAGTCGGTGTCGTTGGCCATGGCACCGCCCATCGCCTTACCGGTCGCAGTGGCGGAGTTGATGATGGTTTCGTTCACCTCGAACTCACACAGGTAGACGGCGTTGCCGCCAGCCGGAATGTCGCCGAACTCACGGTTGCAATCCGAGTAGAGGTGATCCACAACGGCTACGTCCCACAGGTCGAGCTCGCCGGTGTTGTTGATGGTGAAACGGAAGGAGGCGGTGTCCCCGACGTTGAGTGACACTCCGGACTCAAAGGCCCCGGTCTCGGGGTTGAGCACGTCCTTGATGATGTCGAGGGCGTAGACCGCAACCTGAGCTGCGTCTTCGTCGGACACCTCGGTCACGCCGTCGGTGCCGTTGGCGACCGCAACGTTGATGGTGGTGGTTTCCACGGCCACGTTGCAGGTAGCCACAACGTGGGCACCCGGAGCGAGGGGAGCCGAGGCGCTGATGCCCAGATCGTCCGAAGAGCGATCACAACTCGGGAAACTCGGATCGGAGAGGTTCACGTGGGTGAGCGGCGTGGTGCCGTCGTTCACGATGGTGAACTGGAAGTTCACCGTGTCGCCAACCGGCGACTCTTTGTACTCGGCGTACTGGCCCGGGGCGACCTCCACCTCCTTGATCAGCTGGATGCTGGCCTCTGGAGCCGGCGGCACCACGACGGTGTAGCTGGGATCCACGGAAGCGGACTGGGCCGACACGGGAGCGGCCAGGGTCAGCAGGGGAGCGCTGGCCAGAATGCCGGCGGCCACACTGCGTCGAATTGAGCGTTTGCGATTCGTTCTGATCACGATTGCACCTCGGTTCCTCAATGGTGTTTGTGCAGCGCGGCAACCCACTGGCGCCGCACAGAACCGAGAGTAGAAAGAGTCATTCCCCGACTACATAGGCAAAGTCGTGTGAGCCATTCGGCCCATTTCGATGCTTTTGACTCACGGACCCGCGGGGAATCAACGATAGCGAGGGTTCACCCGAAGCTGGCCGAGAGCGAGCACCGGAACGAAAGAAAAATGCGAACCGGCGGTACCCGCTTGGGGTACCACCGGTTCGGCAACACTCACTCGGCCTGTTGGTTTCAGGCGCTCACGGCTCCATCAGGAGCCAAACAGCTGGGTCAGCCAGTAACCGACCCAGTCTCGCCCTCAACCGAGATCAAGTCTGAGATCGGGTTGAAGGTAAGGGCATCGTCGGTCACCAGGATCTCCTCGATCCGGGCGCCCTCAACCGCATAGGCGTCGCTGGTGCCGTTGGTCTTGGTCTCGATACCGTCAAGCACGTACGGGCTGGCAAAGTCCAGGTTCCAGGCGCTGGCCATCAGGGTCACTCGGTTGAGTTCACCCATATCGGCTGCGCCCCGAAGGGTCTCGACCAGGTTGTAGCCGAAGAGCACACCGGTGCTCTGCGAGCCGGCCTCAGCGGAGAGGCCAGCATCTTCAAGGATCTGCTTGCCCAGGTTGATGTCCTCATCGTCGGCGTAGGTGGGGTCGGTGAAGTTCTTCACGTTCGACGCCATCCGGACCGCCGAACCCTCTGCAGCCAGCGCGCCAGCCGCATCCTTGACCGGCTCAAAGAAGCTGGCCAGGTTGGAGCAGGTGTTCGACATGTAGAAGGTCGGGCGCCAGCTCGAAGCGGCCACGCCACCAACCGACTGCGGGCAGAACGCAGCCGTCGAGCCGAAGATAAACACGTCGGCTTCGGAGTTGATCATGTTGGTGATCTCGTTCTGAATGTCGGGGGCCGCAGCTTCGTGAACCTCGTTGGCCACCAGATCGATCAAGCCGTCGTCGGCGCAACCCTGCACGCCGTCCTGGTAGGCCTTACCGAAGTCGTTGTTCATGAACAGACCGGCAACGGTCACGCCCTCGCCGAAGTCGGCCACGGCGTTTTCACACCAGAGGCGGGCTTCGGTGTTGTACGCCAGCAGACCACCCAGGGTCCACGGGAAGGTGGCCGGGTCGCCCCAGGCCGGGAGCCCGGTCGAGTTAAACAGCTGGGGAACGCAGGCTTCCTGGAAGACCGGTCGGACCGCACCGTTGTTGGGCGAGCCGATGATGTAGGCGAAGGCGAAGAGGTCCTCGGTCTCGAGCATCTCCTCAACGTTGGCCGTGGTTCGACCGGCCTCGTAGGCATCGTCGCGGGCGACCAGGACCAGCTCCTTGCCGTCGACCGGGTCGTTGGCGTTGATGTAGTCGAAGTAGGCGGCCATGCCGTCGGCGATCGGGCCGAAGGCGGCCAGCTGACCCGACTGCGGCAACGAGATACCGATACGGATCTCATCGCCATCGACGCCCTGGGTCGCTGACCAGTCATCGGGGCATTCGTTGAGGTTCAGGACCGTTCCGGTCGCAACTTCGACTTCGCCCTCGGTGGCCAGAGAACTGCCGCCGCCGGCATCGTCATCACCCCCGTCATCGCCGCCGTCATCACCCCCGTCGTCGCCTTCGGCGGTGGTGCTGTCGCCGTCGCCGCTGCTGTCACCGCAGGCGGCGGCAAAGAGCGTGAGCGATGCGAGTATTGCGAGTACTCGAAGCCATTTCATGAACATGGTGGTTCCCCTCATTTAAGTTGTCTGGACTTGGTTAGCACGTTCGATTGCATCAAGGTCGACATCATCGTCGACCGCGTCGTCAGTGGTGATCGCGGTTGGAGTGTTTGGTAGATCGGGCGGCTGGGGCACAAGCGAGACAAACTTGGCCTTGAGTTTGCGGCCACCAGCCACGATGCCCCCCGGAAGGAAGAAGGTCAGAAGGATCAACAACGCCCCCAGGAAGAGTGTGCCGGTGGGGCCCTGGAGCCAGCGTTCCGGCACAAAGCCGACGCTCTGGGTGCTGGATGCCCAGTCGGGAATGAGAGCGATAACAAAGCCGCCGACCACGGCCCCCGGCAGCGAAGCTACGCCACCAACCACCAACCCAACGATGAAGTTGATCGCAAGTAGCTGCGAGAAATCGTCGGGGGAAGCAATACCGAGCTCCATCACATAGACGGTGCCCCCGACGCCGCCGAGAGCGGACCCCACACCGAAGGCCATCGACTTGGTGCGAGCCAGGTCGACACCCGACACCGCAGCGCTGGCCTCGTTGTCGCGGATGGCCTGCATGGCCCGGCCCGGACGGCTCTTGACCAGGTTGGCCACGAGCCAGAAACACACCGCGGCAACAGCCACGAACAGCATGTATTTCCACACCCGATCGGCTTCACGACTCGAGAGGTCACCATCGCCGAAGAACTGGCCGAAGTAGGGAATGCCCTGGAGCACTCCGGCGATCCCATCCAGTGGCAGCCAGTCCGGCGCCACCAGCTTGGACTCGACCGACTTTCCGTTGGAGCCGTTGGTGATGTCGAAGAGCTGATCGAGGCGCACCAGTGACGGGAAGATTGCTGCGAAGGCCAGGGTGACCAACGCCAGATACAACCCATGTATTCGAAGCGCCGGGAGACCGAGGATCACCCCGACGATAAAACATGCCGGCACCACCACCGCCAGAGTGCTGAGGTAGCCCCAGTTCTGGTCCTGCACCAGGTAGGCGGTGATATAGGCGCCCAGGCCAAAGAAGAAACTCTGACCCAGGGCGATCTGGCCGGTGTACCCGATGATCACCTGCAGTCCCAGGATGGCGATGATGAAGGCGATGGCCTTGTTGATGCGGGTCAGGCTCAGGTTGTACTTGTTGTCGAACAACGTGATCTGGCCCACGTCGTTGAAGGCGAAAGCCACCAGGACAAGGGCCAACAGCGCCAACCCCCAGACAACGGCCTTGTAGGTTCGGTGCTGGGCAGAGCCGACGAGAATCTTCTTTGCAGCCATCGTTGCCTCAGACTCTCGAAACTTGGGCGGTGCCGAAGAAGCCCGCCGGTCGGAACAACAGAACTGCGAGCAGCACCACGGCCGCGGCAGCCAGGCTCATTTGGTTTGGCACCCAGGGGATGTACTGCACCACCACACTCTGAACAAAGCCGACAGCCAGGCCACCGGCCAGGGCGCCCCACAGGCTGTCGAGCCCGCCGAGTGCGGCGGCAGCCGACGCGAAAATCAGCACCCGCAGCATGTAGGAAGGCTCCAGCTGGAGCACCGGGTTGGCGGCAAAGACACAGGCGCCGAGCGTGCCGACGCCAGCGGCCAAGGCCCAACCGAACTGCAGCGTTGGGCCCACCTTGATGCCAACCAGCTGGCTCGACTCCAGGTTGGACGACACCGCCCGAAAGGCGAGCCCCACCTTGGTCTTGTTCAGCAGCAGAGTGAGACCGACCAGCGATAGCAGAATCGTGGCCACGGTAAAGACCGTGTACCAGGAGAGTCGGGCGGTGCCCCAGTCGATGGCGTTACCCGACGGGAACAACTCGGGAAAGCGCAGCGGGTCGAGCCGCCAGATCAAACCGGCGAGGCTGTTGATCCCGAGGAAGAGCCCGAGGGTGATGATCACCAGAGGAAGGTGATCGGCCGGATCAAAGGGGCGAATCAGCACCCGTTCCACCAGAGCGGCAAGGATCGCCGACAGGATGACCGCAAGGATCACCGCCCCCCACATCGGAATCCCGAAGTTAAACCAGGCCGTGTAGGCAATGAAGGCCCCGAGCATGGCCATTTCGCCCTGAGCGAAGTTGATCAACGTCGTCGCCTTGTAGATGATCACCAGCGCCAGGGCGACCATGGCATAGGTAGATCCGTTGGCCAGCCCATCAAAGATCCGGGCCAGCAGCAGTTGCACGTCCACTCTCTACACTCCCAAATAGGCTTTGCGGATGCTGTCGTCATTCAACAGCTGGTCAGCGGGCCCCTGAGCTGAGATCTCGCCCGACTCAAGCACGTAGCCCCGGTCGGCGATGCCAAGGGCCAACCGGGCGTTTTGCTCCACGATCAGCAGCGTGGTCCCGTCGTCATTCAGGTTGGCGAATCGCTCAAAGAGATCACTTACGATGATCGGCGCCAGCCCGAGCGACGGTTCGTCGAGCAGCAGCAGGCGAGGGCGAGCCATCAGGGCCCGGGCCACCGCTAACATCTGCTGCTCGCCGCCGGAGAGCGAACCGGCGGTTTGGGTGCGGCGCTCGTAGAGCACCGGGTAGGTCTCGAACCACTTCTCCTTGTCGGCGGCAACCTCGTTGTCTTTGCGGGTGTAGGCGCCAACGTCGAGGTTGTCCTCCACCGTCAGTTCCGGGAACGTGCCGCGGCCCTGGGGAACGTGAGCCACGCCGAGGCGCACCACATCCGCGGCATCGGAGCCAACCAGTTCCCCGCCCTCCAGGTTCACAGAACCCGAGGTGTCGATCATGCCGCAGATCGCTCGCAGCGTCGTGGTTTTACCCGCCCCGTTGGCACCGAGGATCACCACGGTTTCGCCGTCGTCGACATGAAAGTCAATGCCGTGGAGGACCTGCACCGGGCCGTAGCCGGCCTTGAGGTCTTTGACATCGAGCAGTCGGGTCATGCGGGAGCTCCGAGGTAGGCCAGAATTACTTCGGGATCTTCTTGCACCTGTGCCGGAGGACCCTCGGCAATCTTTGAGCCAAAGTCCAGCACCACCACGTGTTCGGAGATGCTCATCACCATTCCCATGTGGTGCTCCACCAACAGGATGGTGACGTCGTAGCTCTTCCGGATGCGGGTGATCACCTCGGAGAGCTCCTCGACCTCGGAGTGGGTGAGCCCGGTTGCCGGCTCATCAAGCATCAACAGCTTGGGATGGCCCATCAGGGCCCGAGCCAACTCGATGCGCTTCATGGTGCCGTAGGGCAGCCCGCCGCACGGCTGGAAGGCCACCGACTCGAGCCCGAGTTCAGAAAGGATGCCAAAGGCCTCGGCCTTGAGGTCTTCCTCTTCCTTCTTGAGGCCCACGTCAGCCATGGCGGAGATGAACTTCTGCCTGGATTCTTCCTTGAAGCGCAGGGCGGACAAGCCCTTCTCCCAGGTTTTCTCCTTGAGACCCAGGCGAGTCATGGCGGTGAAGAAGTTCTGCCCGGTTCTTGTGTGGGCCCCCGTCGTCACGTTGTCGAGCACCGACATCCGGGGCCACAACGCAAGGTTCTGGAACGTTCGGTACACCCCGAGACCGGAGATCTCGTGGGGCGCCTTCTTGAGGAGATCCTGCCCGGCAAAGGTAAGCGAGCCCTCCGTCGGGTCATAAATGCGGCTGACCACGTTAAACAATGTGGTTTTGCCGGCACCGTTCGGCCCGATCAAGCCCAGGATTTGGTTCTCCTGGATTTCAAACGACAGGTTGTCCAGTGCCTTGACCCCGCCGAAACGAACGGTGATGCCATCGGCAACAAGCAGTGCCACCCGGTCTCCCCCCTGTAAAAACAGGGGCGTTCACCCCCGTCGAGAGCAGAGAGTACTCCGTTGAGACGGTGGCGACCAAGCCTTTCGGAATTCAATGACCAGAACCCGGGTTAACCGGGCTCTGGTCGCAGCCTGTCAGCCGGTAACGGTGAACTCGATCCGGCGGTTCTTTTCTCGTTCGATGACGTCGCCGTTATCGAAGGTGTTGTCTTCGCCAAAGCCGATGGCGGTGAGCCGGTCGTCGTCGACTCCACCGTTGTCGGTCAGGTACTCCAGAACGGCGTCGGCGCGGTCTTCGCTCAGCGCCTTGTTGGAGTTCGCCGGGCCCTGGTTGTCGGTGTAGGCCTCGATATCCACATCGACATCGCTGTTGTTGAGAATCTCGGCCACCTCGTCAAGAGTTGCCTCGGCCTCGCTGGTGAGGGCGGCCGAACCGCTCTCGAAGGTGATGGGGTCGCTGGTGACCAGGTCGGCCAGTTCCTCCTGGACCTCAGCCGCTTCGCCTTCAAGGCTGTTCTCCGGCTCTTCTTCGCCATCGTCTCCGTCGTCCTCTTCCTCAGGGGCGGAGTCGTCGGAGTCATCGCCATCATCGGTGCTGGATTCCGGGTCGTCGTCTCCGGCAATCGACAGCCCTTCCGTGTTGGCGGAATCGATTCCCTCGACCGAGGTGGCGATGTCGGCGGCGTCTTCGATATCGGCCTCCTCGGCGACGGTGCCGGTCAGCGTGGCCTCGCCGTCGCTGACCTCGGCCTCGACGTCGGCCAGGTCGGTGGCATCGAACTCTTCGTCCAGTTGGGTCGCCAGTTCCGCATCGGTGGGGTCGTTGTCGGAACCACCGTTGTCGTCCCGGTTAATCCACCACAGCAATCCGCCAGCCAAGATGGCCAGCAGAGCCAGCAGAGCAATCAGCGACCAGAACGATTTGCGGCTCTTCTTCTGTGGAGGTGTGCTGGCCAGGTAGCGCCCTTCGCTCACCTTGGTGCCCGACGGCTCGGGGTCGCCCGGCCAGTTGGTTGATCGTTCGATCGGAGTGGTCGGCTCTGACGCCTGGCGCCAGGATTCGCCGGTGGTGCGGACATCGCGGGCATTGATCTCGCCGCCGGTATCGAGACCGGCAACACCGGGTGCAGCCGCGGCCATGGGTGCCGCGGCGGTGGCCGCGGCATCGGTCGGATCGAGAGCAGTCGAGGTGGTGGCGTCGGCCACCGTTTCCGAACCCATCGTGCCGGCGACGGTTTCTGAGCCAAACGTTTCGGCGGTGCCGGTGAGAGGGTTGACGTCGGACGGGGTTTCCATCGTCGGCGGGGCCGGCGGAACCGGAGCCGAGGCGCGGGGGACCGCGGTCACGGGATCGGAGCTCAAATAGCTGGGCTCCGGAGGGGTCGGCGGGGCCGGCGGCGGGCCAGTCGTTGTGTCGAGGGTGCGGGTTTGGGTCGACGGGTCGACCGGAGGTACCGGAGATCCGGCACCGTCGAGTGGTGTGGCCTTTTGGGCCAGCCTCGATGACGCAGTGGTTTCATCGGCCGTGCTCGCAAGGCTGCCGGTGATGCTCTTGGGAGCAGCGGGCGTGGCGGAGGCAACATCGTCGACCGCATCGGTCGCCTTGGCGGCTCCGGCTGTACCGATGGTATCGGCGCTGCCGACTGCGCCGGTAATGCCTTGTGATCCGGTGGTGTGTGATCCGGTGGTGTTGGCCGCACCGGAGGTGCCGGAAAGGTCTTTGGAGATCCGCGACGCACGATCGGTGGCACTGGTTGTCGAGGAACCCATATCGGGCATGTCGACGTCGGACCCGCTGCCAGACACCACACCCGATGCTGCGTTTGGCGAGATCTTGTCGCCCAAACGGCTATCGCCAAGGGCCGTGTCGCCAAGGCCCCCAGCGGTTGCTGATCCACTGGCTTCGCCCGGGATCGACGTTGCGATCTCTTCGTTCTGAAGCTTGTCGGCTGCCTTTTCGGCAAGTTTGGCTGCACGGTCTCGCAGCTTGTTGGTGAAGCTGCCCATGCCCTTCTCGCCGTCGATGTCGCTCATAGATGTTCTCTCCTTGGGGGCAGGCGGGGGAAGTGTCGAAAGAGTCCGCCAGTCCGACCGTGCCTTGTGCGCTCGTTATCAATTGTGATCGCCGCAGATTTCCGCTGGTTACAGGGTATGACATGGCTGCTCCCAACGCATCTTGAGAAATTGATCTGGCCTATCGCCGCGGCTTCGAGCACTGGCCAATTCTTGGTACTCGATCCCTGGTCGTCGGCGGAGATTCGCGGTCGGCCGCGGGACTTTGGTGATGCCGGGCGAGTCGGGCGGGCTAACAGCGTTGCGTAGCTGATCGGGCGTTGGTCGAAAAGGAAACTTGGCCACTTCTTCGAAGTCGGTCGTGGTGGACACTCGATGTTGATGATTTCTTTGCAGGTTGTTCGCGCGCTTTGTGTGTTATTCGGAACCCGGGTGAACCGGGAGACCGCTGGTCTTCAGTAGGGAACATGTCGGTGTTACGGCTCCGGTTGTGAGGATTCGCTCGCAAGCGTGGGATCAGGCCGACTTCGGCTACTCCACGTGGGCGATGGGTGACGCGGCAGCCGTAGTCGAGGAGCCGGTGGCCGGCGCCGATGGCGCTACTTCCCGGGATCTGGTAGTCAGACGTAAGTGACCAACCATCGCTTGCCGCTGCGCCGATTTCGGCGTGGCGCATTCGCCCCCACCGCTTTGGCCTCGACACCCGACCGGTCCGGTCGACCGCACCGCCGATGACCCGCATTCGCGTGGACCACCCGGAATCGGTTGAGCGGGCCAGGGTTCGAGAAGTCGCCGCGCTCAGCGGTGTGGGTGCCATCGACGACTGTCGAGTCAGCACCATCTATGTGCTCGAACGCGAGCTCAGCGCCCAAGACACAGAACGGGTGGCCGATGAGCTACTCGTCGACCCGGTTGTGGACGTCTTAGGTCCAGCCGATGACTCGGCCCACCAGCCGAAGCGGGTTGATGACGGCACCGAATGGGTGATTGAGGTAGCCCGACGGCCGGGGGTGACCGACACCGTCGCCCGGGAACTCGAACGGGGCCTGGCCCAGATCGACATCGATGCCGGGGAAGTGGTGCGGGTGCACCGCTACGAGTTGGCCGGGTCGATCGACCGCGCCGAGGCGACGGTGGTGGCCCAGTCAGTGTTGGCCAACGAAACGATCGAAGACTGGGTCTTCGGCCGGTTCGAACCCAGCTTCGGGGTCGATGTCGAGGCCGATGCCGTGGTCGACGAAGTGCCTCTGGCCGGTCTCGACGGCAGCGCGCTGGTCGAGCTCAGCACCCAGCGACTGTTGTCGCTCGATCAGGCCGAGATGACCGCCATCCAGGACTTCTTCGATGACGCGGGCCGGGCGCCAACCGACGCCGAACTCGAAACCCTCGCCCAGACCTGGTCGGAGCACTGCGTTCACAAAACCTTCAAGTCTGAAATCCGGTTTACCCATACCGACCGCGGCGGGGACACCCAAGTGAGCACGATCGGCGGGCTAATGAAGGAGTATCTGCGGGAGGTCACCGACGAACTCTGGCCGACCTGGCTCCGCTCGGCCTTTGTCGACAACGCCGGCATCGTCGAGTTCGACGACGATCTCGACCTGTCGATCAAGGTGGAAACCCACAACCACCCATCAGCGCTGGAACCCTTCGGTGGGGCCAACACCGGCGTCGGTGGAGTCGTCCGAGACATTATGGGAGTGTCGGCCCGACCGATCGCGGCCATCGACATCCTCTGCTTCGGTCCGCAGGACTACCCGGCCGAACAGCTGCCCGATGGCGTACTCCACCCAGCCCGGGTCGCGGAAGGGGTCATCGCCGGGGTGGGCGACTACGGCAACAAGCTTGGGCTGCCCACGGTGGCCGGGGCGGTGCTCTACGACAAGGGCTACCTCGGTAACCCGCTCGTGTTCTGCGGCAGCATCGGCATCGCACCCCGTGACAGCCATCCCACCGACCCCCAGGTCGGTGACCTAATTGTGGCCCTCGGCGGTCGCACCGGTCGCGACGGAATCCACGGCGCCACCTTCTCTTCCGCCGAGTTGGCCCACGACACTGCGGTGGTTACCGGAAGCGCGGTGCAGATCGGCGACCCGATCACCGAAAAGGGAGTGCTCGAAATGATCGAGCACGCCCGCGACGCCAAGCTCTACACCGCTATCACCGATTGTGGCGCCGGCGGCTTTTCCTCGGCGGTAGGCGAGATGGGGGAGAAGCTCGGGGCCGAGGTGGATCTCGCCAACGTCCCGCTCAAGTACCCCGGCCTGCGTCCATGGGAGATCTACCTCTCAGAAGCCCAGGAGCGCATGGTGCTGGCGGTGCCGCCCGCCAACCTCGATGCCATCCACGATCTGGCTGAGCGGTGGCAGGTTGAGGTGTCGGTGCTCGGAAGCTTCACCGGCGACCAGCGGCTGCGGGTACGTCACGGTGAGTTGCCGGTGGTGGACTTGCCGATGGACTTCCTCCACGACGGTCTGCCCAGTCGCACCATGGAAGCCGAATGGGTCGAGCCTGCGGTACCGGCCAACTTTGCTGGCGTCACCGACCTCCCGGCGCTGACGGTCGGATCGGTCGAAGCCCTACTGCTCACCGCTCTGGCGGATCCCAACGTGGCGTCCAAAGAAGACATCGTGCGGACTTACGACCACGAGGTTCGGGGCGGCACGATCGTGCGACCGTTCTGTGGTCCCGAAGCCGATGGGCCCACCGACGCCGCGGTCTGCAAGCCCCTCGGCACCTGGAGCCACTCGAAAGCCTTCGCCCTCGGTATCGGCGTCAACCCCCGCCTCGGTCGAGTCGATCCCAACGCCATGGCGTTGGCCGCCATCGACGAGGCGATTCGCAACGTGGTGGCCGTCGGCGGCGATCCCGATCGCATCGCCCTGATCGACAACTTCTGTTGGGGCAACCCCACCATCGCTGATCGTCTCGGCAGCCTGGTGCGGGCGGCGCAGGGCTGCGCCGCAGGGGCGCGGGCCTATCGAGCCCCGTTTATCTCCGGCAAGGACAGCCTCTTTAACGAGTTCGAAGGCACGCCGATCCCGGGCACCTTGGTGATCACCGCCATGGCCATCGTCGACGACATCGACAAAGTGGCCACCAGCGATCTCAAGTCCGCCGGCAACGACCTGTGGCTGATCGGCATCACCCAGACCGCGCTGGCCGGCAGCCTCGCGGCCGAACTGCTCGACACCGAGCTTCCCGGGCTGGCCAGCCTGCCGGTCGGCGTCGACGACCCGGTCGAGTTCTATCGTCGGATGCACGCCGCCATCAACGGTGGGTCGGTCGCCGCCGTCCACGATCTCAGCGAGGGCGGCTTGGCGGTGGCCCTGGCGGAAATGTGTATCGCCGGACGCCTCGGGGCCGAGGTCAGCCTTGAAGGAGTGCTGGCGGATTCCGACGAGACCACCGGTGAGTCGAACCCGGGTCAAGGCGACTTCACCGCGCTGTTTTCGGAGTCGCTGCGGCGATTCCTGGTTGAGGTGCCTTCGGCGAACCGTGACGACTTCGCGGCGATGTTTGCCGATGGTGAGGCGCAGCGAATCGGTTCGGTATCGGAGACACCCATACTGCGAATCGAGGGTGGTGCGGGCGCCTACGAGTGGAACGTCGACGATCTGGTAACGGCGTGGAGTCCAAAGAACCGGCCGCCAACCGATCCGGCTGAAGAGTCCGGGCAGGTCGACCAAAGCGGCCGCGGAGGAGCATCGCGATGAGCAACCTCACCAAAGCGCCGCTCTATGTCCTGCATGCGCCCGGGACCAACCGCGACCAGGAAGCGGCGTGGGCTGCATCCGAAGCCGGCTTCAATCCCCGCATCGTGCATATCGCCGAGCTGGTAGATGGCTCGGTGGCGCTCGATGATGCCGCAGCCACAATCGTGCCCGGCGGGTTCAGCTACGGCGATGCCCTTGGCGCCGGTGTACGACTGGCCCTTGACCTTCGGCTCGACCTGGCCTCGGAACTTCGCCAGTTTGTGGCCGGCGGAGGCTACGTTCTCGGCATCTGCAACGGCTTCCAGGCCCTGGTCAAAGCCGGGCTCCTTCCCGGACCGGCCACCCCCGAGGTCATTGCTGAAGGGGCCGACACTGAAGCGGCCGCCAAACCAACCGCGCCCACCGGAACCGGCCGCCAGGTAACCCTGACCCACAACCAGCGGGGCCGCTTCGAATGCCGATGGGTGCACCTGGAACCCAACCGCATGGCCAACGCCTCGTGGCTGTCGTCGATCACCGAACTGATCCACTGCCCGATCGCCCACGGCGAAGGCCGCTTTCAAGTAGCCGACTCAGCGACGCTTACCGCCATCGATACCCAGGGCCTGGCCGCCTTCCGCTACGTCGACGCCAACGGCGAGCCGGCCAAGGGTCGCTATCCGATCAACCCCAACGGGTCGGCCGGTGACCTGGCTGGTATCTGCGATGTCACCGGGCGGGTCGTGGGTTTGATGCCCCACCCCGAAGACCACATCCGGCCGGTCCAGCGACCCCACGGCCCCAACGGCCAACTCGGGCTGGCGCTGTTTACTGCGCTTCGCAACGCGGTCGGTTAACCAAACCCGCGCCCGCTTCGACGCCCCACGAGAATCGACTGGAAGCATGACCAGCAGCAGGAAGATGGCCCGATGAACCTCGACTTCTCTCCCAGCCAAGCGCTGGCCGAGGTCGATCTGTCGTTCCTAGGCGAGCGGCGGCGAGGCAAGGTCCGCGACATGTACGAAGTGAGCGGCGACGACGGGGACCAACTGGTGCTCGTAACCACCGACCGCATCTCGGCCTTCGATTCGGTGCTCGGCCTGGTGCCCTACCGAGGCCAGGTGCTGAACCAGCTGTCGGGGTTCTGGTTCGACCAGGTCAAGGACCTGGTGGCCACCCACCTCATCGATCAACCCGACCCCAACGTCACCATCGCCCGCCGGGCCGAGACCCTGCCCATCGAAGTGGTGGTGCGCGGTTATCTCACCGGCGTGACCGACACCGCCATCTGGCGACGCTACGAGATGGGGGAGCGGGAGATCTACGGGCTGACCTTTCCCGATGGCATGACCAAGAACCAGTCGCTGCCGGAACCGATCATCACCCCCACCACCAAGGGCGAGGTCGGCCAACACGACGAGCGCATCACCGGCACGGAAGTCACCGAGCTTGGGCTCCTCACCAGCGAGCGCTGGGAGGAAGTGCAACGCGTTTCGCTAGCCCTGTTCGCCCGCGGTACCGAGGTGGCGGCTCGGGCCGGGCTTGTGCTCGTGGACACCAAATACGAATTCGGCGTAGACGGAGATGGCACCCTGATGCTGATCGACGAAGTCCACACCCCCGACTCGAGTCGGTACTGGATCGCGGCCACCCTCGACGAACGACGAGCCGCGGGCCTCGAACCAGAAAACGCCGACAAGGAAGTGCTGCGCCTCGACTATGCGGCGATGGGCTACTCGGGCGAAGGGGAACCGCCACCGCTGCCGGACGAACTGGCCGAGCGGGTGGCCCAGCGGTACATCGGCGTCTACGAAGCCCTGACCGGCCGACCCTTCGAACCAGGCGCATACCCGGCCAGCCCCCGAATCGCCAAGGCGATGAGCGACTGGTTCGACGGCCGATCGGCGCAGTCCGCCAGCCCCAACCCCAGTGATAGCGGCGCAAGTGATAGCGATAGCGACCCGAGTGATAGGGGCCAGCGATGAGTCAGGAACCGGTCGTTGGCGTCATCATGGGCTCGAGCTCGGACTGGGCCACGCTGGCCCGGGCGGCATCGGTTCTTGACGAGTTTGGGGTGAGCTACGAAGCCAAGGTGGTGTCGGCCCACCGCACCCCGGAGCTGATGGCCACCTACGCCGCCGACGCCGAGGGCCGGGGCCTGCAGGTGCTGATCGCCGGGGCTGGGGGAGCGGCACATCTGCCCGGCATGGTGGCTGGTCACACCGTGCTCCCCGTTATCGGTGTCCCGGTCAAGAGCCGAGCCCTCAACGGGATGGACTCGCTCCTTTCTATTGTGCAGATGCCCGCGGGGGTGCCCGTGGCCACCATGGCGATCGGTAACGCAGGCGCCACGAACGCCGGTTTGATGGCCGTCTCGATTCTCGGGCTGACCCAACCCGAGCTACGACGGGCTCTGGCCGACTACCGCGCCGCCCGAGCCGAGGCGGTAACGGCCGAGTCGCTGCCGACCCCAGAATCGATGCTCAACGATCAACCGGACCGCTGATGGGTCCGACCATCGGCATCTTCGGTGCCGGACAGCTCGGGCGGATGCTGGCCATCGAAGCCCATCGGCTGGGCCTGGCGGTGGAGGTGTTCACCGGGAGCCCCGCCGCCGCCGACCCGGCGACCGATAGCGCCCGCACCCCGACCGGAGCGGTGGTGGCCCGGGAGTTCTCCGGCGCCTTCGATGATGATGCTGCGGTGCGTCGCTTCCTGGCCGCGGTCGATGTGGTCACCTTCGAGTTCGAAAACGTACCCAGCCGGGTCGGTGAACTGGCCGCCGAGATGGGAGTTGCCGTCCGCCCCGCAACCACGCTGCTCCATGCGGCCCAGAACCGGGCCCGGGAGCGGGCCTTTCTCGAACAACACGGGTTCCCGGTGGCCGCCAACGGGGTTGTGGAGAAAGAAGAAGACCTGGCCCGACACCTCGCCCGACTCGGAACCCCGGCGATCCTCAAAACTGCCGACTTCGGCTATGACGGCAAGGGCCAGGCCCGCATCGAGAGTGCCGAACCCGAAGCGGTGGCCGCAGCCCACGCGGCCATCGGGGGCGGTCGAGCCATCGTCGAGGCCGTCGTCCCCTTCGCCTTCGAAGCATCGGTGGTGGTCAGCCGCAGCATCGACGGGGCCACCAGCAACCACGGGCTGATCGAGAACCGCCACGTCAACCACATCCTCGACGTGTCGATCGCCCCCTTCGCCGGCGATGCCGACATCGAATCCCGAGCTGTGGCCCTGGCCAACGACATCGCGGTGGCCGCCGATCTGGTCGGAGTCTTGGCCGTCGAGCTTTTTGTGCTTGAAACGGGCGAGTTGATCGTGAACGAACTGGCGCCCCGAGTCCACAACTCGGGTCACCTCACCATCGAAGCCTGCGCCGCCAGCCAGTTCAGCCAACAGATCCGGGCCGCCGCCGGTCTCCCGCTCGGCGATGGTTCCATCCGCCAGCCCGCGGCGATGGCCAACATCCTCGGTGATGCCTGGCCCGATGGTGGCGAGCCAAACTGGGCCGCAGCGTTGAACCACCCCGGAGTGAGCCTGCACCTCTACGGCAAAACCGAGCCCCGACCCGGCCGAAAGATGGGCCACCTCACGGCGATCGGTGCCACCCCCGAGAGTGCTCTCGAAACGGTGACCGCGGCCCGTGCCGCGCTCGGCGATCCCGGCTCCGGTTGACCCCTGGATGTTGACGGTAGGCGGCTATCAAGATGCCCGTGTGCCGTGGGGTTGGTCGACTGCTCGGTGAACCGAAACCACGCAGGGTCACGCCGCCCTACCAAAGCGGAGATTGACCACTCGATTCATTGGCGCCAGCGGTGGGTGCGGGCTATGAATAGGCACGGAGGCCCAACCCTGCTTCTTCCCCCGCCGTCGTCTTCCTGGGCCAAGCCGTGACCACTCTGAACGACGAAGATGTCCCCCGCGAAGAATGTGGGGTCCTTGCCATCCACGCCCCTGGAGTGCAAGCCGCCCGCCTAGCCTTCTTTGGCCTCTACGCGCTTCAACACCGCGGTCAGGAAGCGGCGGGAATGGTGAGCTGCGATGGCGGAACGCTGCATGTGCACAAGGCCATGGGTCTGGTTTCGCAGGTATTCAACGAGGCGAACCTGTCGAACCTCAAAGGCGACCTGGTCATCGGCCACACCCGGTACTCAACCACCGGTTCCGCCTCGTTGCGCAACGTTCAGCCCTACGAGATCGAAACCCGGGACGGCCCGGTGGCACTGGGCCACAACGGCAACATCACCAATGCGCCGGCACTGCGACGCGAGCTGCTCGACCGCGGCATTGGCTTGCAGACGTCATCTGACACCGAAATCCTGGTGCATCTCCTGGCGGGAGCCGGCGTGGGCGACTGGCGGTCGCGCATCGCCTCGATGATGGCCCGGATCGAAGGCGGCTACTCGCTGGTGATCCTCACCCGCAACGCGGCCTTTGGTGTTCGTGACCCTTGGGGTTTGCGGCCACTGGTGCTCGGTCGGCTTCCCGATGGCGGTCACGTCCTCGCCTCCGAAAGCTGTGCTTTCGCGCCGATCGGAGCCGAAATGGTCCAGGAGATCGGCCCGGGCCAAATCTGTCGTATCGACAACAACGGCTACGAGATCACCCAGGCCGTGCCCGAACAAAAGCTGGCGTTCTGCACCTTCGAGGAGATCTACTTCGCTCGCCCCGACAGCATCCAGCAGGGGCGGCTGGTGCATCAGGTCCGCCAAGAGATCGGTCGCCAACTCGCCCGCGAGTCCAGCGTCGAAGCCGACATCGTGGTGCCGGTGCCCGACTCTGGGGTGCCCCATGCCATCGGCTTCGCCGATCAAAGCGGCATCACCTTCAGTGAAGGGCTGATCAAGAGCCGCTACATCGGCCGCACCTTCATCCAACCCACCGCCGAGCTGCGTGAGAGCAGCGTGGCCATGAAGTTCAATCCACTCCCGGAAAACCTGGTGGGCAAGCGGGTCGTGGTGGTCGACGACTCCATCGTCCGGGGCACCACGTCCGGACCCTTGGTAAAGATGCTCCGCGACGCGGGAGCGGCCGAGGTGCACATGCGAGTGTCGTGTCCTCCGATCCGCTTCCCGTGCTTCATGGGCATCGATATGGCCGACGCTGAGGAACTGATCGCGGCCCGAATGAGCGTCAAAGAAATCGGCGACCACATCCAGGCTGACTCGCTGGCCTACCTGAGCATCGATGGGCTGATGACGGCTCTCGAAGCCAGCGACGGCTACTGCAACGCCTGTTTCACCGGGGAGTACCCGTTTGAAACCGCAGTGCAGCTGCAACTCCTTGAAAAGGGCCAGTTCGCCCAGGTCTTCGGCGACTGATCCCGGAAGACTCTTGCTAGCTCGAGCGAAGCAACCCCGGATTCCAGCGGTGAGGATTGCTTCAACTGATCCCAAAAGGTGGAAATCGTGAAGGTCTTGGTGGTTGGTAGTGGTGGCCGGGAACACGCCATCGGGTGGACGTTGGCCCGCTCATCGCAGGTTGAGAAACTGCTCTTTGCTCCCGGCAACGGCGGCACCGCGGCTCTCGGAACAAACGTGGACGTCGAGGCCACCGACCTTGATGCCATCGTGACGCTGGCCAAGGAAGAAGAGGTCGGCCTGGTCATGGTGGGCCCCGAAGACCCACTGGTAGCTGGGCTGGTCGACCGCCTCACCGAGGTCGGGATCCCTGCGTTTGGTCCCACGGCAGTC
This sequence comes from uncultured Acidimicrobiales bacterium, assembly GCA_937925845.1. GTDB lineage: Bacteria > Actinomycetota > Acidimicrobiia > Acidimicrobiales > CALAML01 > CALAML01. Next base: position 24,776 of record CALAML010000314.1, read on the forward strand.
ACCGCTCAGCTCGAAGGGTCGAAGTCGTTCGCCAAGGCCTTTATGGAGAACCACGGCATCCCCACCGGCGCCGCAGCGTCGTTCACGGTTGTTGACGCAGCTCTCGCCTACCTTGACGAGCTGGCTAAAACCAGCGCCAGCGTGCCGGTGATCAAGGCCGACGGCCTGGCCGCGGGCAAGGGGGTGCTGATGCCGGAGACCTTCGACGAAGCAGCCCAGGCCATCAGAGACATCCTGATCGACCGAAGGTTCGGCGCTGCATGCGACTCGGTACTCATCGAGGAGCGGCTGGTCGGGGCCGAGGCCTCGGTGCTGGCCTTCTGTGACGGCACCTCGCTGGCGGTCATGCCGGTGGCCCAGGACCACAAGCGACTCGGCGATGGCGACGCGGGCCCCAACACCGGAGGGATGGGAGCGTTCATCCCGTCGCCGGTCATCACCCCCGAGCTGCTGGCCGACGTCGAAGCCCGGGTGCTTCAGCCGGTGCTCAAGGGCATGGCGGCCCAGGGCACGCCGTATGTCGGCGTGCTGTACGCCGGAATCATGGTTACCGCGGACGGGCCCCGGGTGCTTGAGTTCAACTGTCGCTTCGGCGACCCGGAAACCCAGGTGGTGCTGCCCCTCCTCGAAAGCGACCTGGTCGATATCGCCTTTGGGTGCATCGACGGTCGGCTCGGCGAGCTCACCCCGCAGTGGTCCAGCGACGCCGCAGCCACAGTGGTTCTGGCCTCCGGCGGCTATCCCGACTCCTACCCCAAAGGCCACCCGATCACCGGCTTGGTTGAAGCAGCCGAAGCCGGCGGCACCGTGTTTCATGCCGGCACCGCGGTCGGATCGGCGGAAGGCGAGCCTCCGGTCACCAACGGGGGCCGGGTGCTCGCAGTGACGGCGACCGCACCCACCCTCGAAGCGGCGGTTGACGCGGCCTACCGGGCCGCCGACCATGCCCACTTCGACGGCGCGGTCCGCCGCAACGACATCGGCCGAGATGTCGCCAACGGCAAGGGTGCCGATAGCGACGGGAAAGGAACGCCAACGTGAGCACCTACCGCGATGCGGGCGTCGACATCGACGCGGCCAACCACACCCTCGATCTGTTTAAGACGGCGGTGGGAGCGACTCAGGACGATCCGCGTGTACTCAATGAGGTCGGAGCCTTCGGCGGCGCCTTCTCGGCGGCTGGGCTCGGCACCGACCCGGTGCTGATTGCCTCGATGGACGGTGTTGGAACCAAGGTGAAGCTGGCGGCCCAGCTCGACCGATGGGACGACATCGGCCGCGATCTGGTCAACCACTCGATCAACGACATCCTGGTCCAGGGCGCCCGGCCACTCTTCTTCCTCGACTACGTGGCCACCGATGTACTGGTTCCCGAAACCGTCGCCGCGGTGGTTACCGGCATGGCCGAAGCCTGTCGGGAAGCGGGTTGTGTGCTGCTCGGCGGCGAGACCGCGGAGATGCCGGGCGTGTACACCCCCGGCTCGCTCGACGTGGCCGGCGCCATCGTGGGAGTAGTCGAACGCGACGCCCTGCTGCCCCGAATGGATGCCATGGCCGCAGGCAACGCGCTGGTTGGGCTGGCGAGCAGCGGCCCCCACACCAACGGCTACTCGTTGATTCGCAAGGTGATCGAAGGCCACGACCTCAACCAGCCACTCGCCGATGGCACCACCGTGGCCGACGCCCTGCTAGCGCCGCATCGCTCCTACCGCGAACCGATCGACCAACTCGACGCTCTCGGTGTTGACCTGCTCGGGTTGTGCCACATCACCGGCGGAGGGTTCTACGAGAACCTGCCCCGCGTGCTGCCCGACCACCTCGCGGCCACCATCGACACCGCGGCATGGCCCACCCCGGCGCTGTTTGAACAGCTCGTCGGCTGGGGCGACATTGCCTTCGACGAAGCCCACCGGGTGTTCAACATGGGAATCGGCCTGATCGTGATCGTCGACGCCGCCGATGCAGCAACAGTGGCCGAAACGGTCGGGGGCACCATCATCGGCACCCTCACCGACCGTGGCGAAGACGCGGTGGTGCTCTCACAGTAGAGCCTAGATAGCCCTCTGGATCAGCCAAATGACCGGCGGAAAACTGCGGTCTGGCACCGCCGTCGACCCCTCTTGGGGTGACCGATCGCCACCTTGGGAACCCGTTGTTCCCGTTTTGTTGCATTTGTGTTACGGTGCCCGCTGATCTTGTGGTGACTTCGCGTCGCTGCCAACTCCACTTCCCACTTCCCCCCAGGAGATCGCCCCACATGGTTCAGCCCCAGTCCGGTCCAACCGCGCGCCAGTCGCTCGGCTCACTCGACTCGCTCAATGTTCTTGGCGGGCTTGGTCGGTCCGGCCCGAAGTCGCTACTGCGGAGCGCGGTCCTGGCGGTCCTGTTGGCCTCGCTACTCGGCCTCGTACCGGTTCGTACCGCACCCGTTGCCGCCCAGCGGACATTCCCCAACGCCAAGGTGGTGGCGCCCTGGGGTAACGACGGCAACTCCGGCACCGCCGACAGCCCGTGGCAAACCCTCAGCCACGCGTCCCGCAACGTTGGCCCCGGCGACGTTGTGTTGATCCGAGCCGGCACCTACACCAACCAACTCACCAACGTAGCCAGCCGAGGCGAACCCGGACGCCGAATCGTCTTCCGGAACTACCCGGGTGAACGACCGGTCATCCAGGGCACTGGCGGATTCAACTCCGATGGCTCCAAGGTGTGGGGCGGTATCCACCTGGTTGAGCCTGCGGCCTACCTCACCTTCAGCGGCCTTGAGGTGGCGGGTACGTCCGACACCGTCGACACCGCCGGCGTCATGTTGTGGCGCACCCATCACATCACCGTTCGCAACCTCAACATCCACGACTTCGGTGGTGGCGGAGTAAACGCGGCCTCCTCAGAGAAGCTGACCATCGAGAACAACATCATCCGGAACAACGCCCAGTGGCGCCCGGAAGCGGCCAGTGGCATCTCGATCTACCAGGCCATCGATTTCGACGGCCAGACCTCCGGCTACACCAACATCATCCGCAACAACCGCGTTTCCCACAACGAGAACCTGGTGCCTCACACCTCGGGCGAATTCACCGACGGCAACTGCATCGTGATCGACCGGTTCCGCGACGTTGGCTACACCGGCCGCACCCTGATCGCCAACAACGTGTGCTCAGACAACGGTGGCCGCGGCATCCACATCTTCCGCTCCGACAACGTGCACGTGTTGAACAACACGCTCTACCACAACCGCAAAACCTCCCAACTCACCGGTGACGGTGAACTGTCGACCTTCGAAGCCGACAACGTGTTGTTCCGCAACAACCTGGTATGGCCACGAGACGGACTGCGAGCGGCAAACCCGTGGCTCAGCACCCGCATCCGGTTCGACAACAACCTCTTTGTCGGAAGCAACGGCGTCCGGCACGGCAACGGCAACATCGTGGTCAGCGACGCCAAACTTCGAGCGCCCGGTACCGGGTCCAAGGCCGACTTCCGGCTTCGGGGCGACAGCCCGGCCATCGATGCTGGCCACTGGGTGGCGCCCACCACCGACCGCACCCGCCGAGCCCGCAACGGTGCACCCGATATCGGCGCCATCGAATTCCGCAAGCGTCGGTAGCGCTGACGCGGTTTCTGCTTGCAGGAGCAGTCTCTATTGGTGTGGCTCAGCGAGCCCGCTTGTCGGTTCGCTCCCGGCTTACGGGTATCCGGCCGGGTAGTTCCAGCGGTGTTTTGCCTCCAACTGCTCGGCCAGCCGGAACAGAAGGGTCTCGTTGCCCGGCTTGGTCACCATCTGCACTGCGGCCGGAAGGCCGTCGCCAGCCAGAGGAGCCGGAACGCTGATGGCGGGAAAGCCGGCCAGGTTCCAGATCGCGGTGTAGGTGGTAGCAAAGGTCTGGGCTCGGAGAAGCCCGAGGTGGCCGCCCTCATAACCCAGGTCGGCCGGCAGCTGCCGTCCGGCCAAGGTTGGAGTGAGCAACACGTCGTGGCTGCTAAAGGCGGTCCTGAGCCGAGCTTCGATCGGGGTCAAGTCGCTGATGGCTGGCTCCCCACTGATACGGCTCACCGAACCGAAGACGGCCAACGCTTTGGCGATGGGGCCGAGCTTGTTGAAGCTGACCTCATTGCGGACGTCACGAGCCAACCCGGCTCCGGCCCGTTGTAGCGCCCGTATCGAATCGAGCGCTTGGGTCGGCACGGTGGCGGGGGAGAGGTCATGACCAGCGTCGAGAAGTATGTCGGCGGCCCAATTCATGGCGTTGATAGCCGCCGGGTCGGCGGCAACCCCCGGCGGCTTGGCGTCGGATCGCCCGATTCGGATCGTGTTACCAGAGGCGCTAGAGCTCGGCTCGAGTAGCGCGGTGGAGCCGGCACCAGCCAGGGTCTGGTAGAACACCGCGGCATCCGCCACCGACGTGGTGAGCGGGCCCCATTGGGTCACTCCGTACCAGCCGGCCTCTTCGTCGATGCCTGGAACCGAACCGCGAGCCGACTTGAAGCCGATCAGGCCGCAGGCGGCCGCAGGGAGCCGGACCGAACCACCACCGTCGGTGCCGAGTGCCGCGGCCACCATTCCTGCGGACACCGCCGCCGCCGACCCTCCACTCGAACCGCCCGGGGAGCGGGCCGGGTCCCACGGGTTGCGGGTAACCCCGGAGAGCTTCGAATGGGTCACCGCAGAGATGCAGAGCTCCGGGGTGGTGGTCTTTCCCACGATGAGTGCTCCGGCCTCGCGTAACCGGGTGATGGGTGGTGGTTCCTTGGCCACCGAGGCGGCACTGGTCGCTGGCGAACCCTGGCGGGTAGGGCAGCCCACCACGTCGATCGAGTCCTTGATGGCGATCGGAACCCCGGCCATCGGTAGTTCGCTCAGTCGGGGATGGTGGGCCAGCGCTTCGGCTTCGGCCAGCACCTCATCGCGGCGAAGGTGGGCGAAGGCCCGGATCTGGTCCTCGTGGCGGTCGATGCGCTCCAGGGAACGCTCCACCATCGCTCGCGGACTTATCTGGCCCCGCTGAACCGCATGGGCGATCGCAGCGACGGTCTCCCCGGTCCTGGGTTCGTTGAAGGTCCCGCCAAGACCGTCCTGTTTCACTGATGCCTCCCGTGGCAGCAGCCTGCACGGGTCACGACACGGTACTTCTGTGGAAGTTCTCTAGAACTTGTCTAGAGCTTCTCTAGAGCTTCTCTTTGCCGGCAGGCTACGGCGATAAGATATCGGTCGTTTTGTCGTAAGCCACGCGTTAGACAAAAGTATCTATTCTGCTGGTTCCCCGGCTTCTCGAGAAACCTCTTACTCGCCCATTAAGCGCTGAATCTGTTCTGCGGTTGGCTCGTAGCTTGACGGCAGGTCATTCGGTCGAATGACCGCATCGCTGCCCCCATCGACAAACATCACCGACCCACAGATGAACCGGGCTTGGGGGCCAAGAAGGAAGACCACCATCGGCGCGATATCGGCGGGACTGGCAAAGTCGCCCATCGGCACCGGGAACGCCCGCACCGCGTCGGCGGTAGCTGGATCATCCAGGGTGACCTGCAGAAGGGGAGTCATGGTGGCGCCCGGAGCCACCGCGTTCAGGGTGATACCCGCTCCGGCCCAATCATCCGAGGTGGCCTGGCGCCGAACCCAGCGGGCAACCGACAGCTTCGACCCCGAGTAGCCATAGCCGGGGTGCTGATCGGCCACCTCGAGCGCCGCAGCCTCATCGCCGGCCAAACACGCATCAACCAGCGCATCAGGGATCAACGGCACCGTCGTGATGGAGTTTGACGAGATCGCCACCGCGGCGGGAGCAACGGCGGCGGCCAGCGCCGGACGAAGCCCAGCGAGCAGCTCGACCGACCCGAAGTAATTCAAGGCCACGATCTTCGACTCCGCGTCAGCGGCGCCGATCCCGGCGCACGTGACCAGCCCATCGAGCACACCACCACAGGAGTCGGTGACCGCACCGATCGCCGCCGATCGACCGGCCGCAGTCATCAGGTCGGCGGTTACCTCAGCACCCGACAGGTCGACACCGATCACCTCGTGGCCGGACGCTTCGAGTTGGGACCGCACCTCGGCACCGATGCCGGAGGCCGAGCCAGTAACTGCAATAACCATGAGATGTCCTTGAGGAAGCGAGGCTGAACATGGGCGTTGTTGGGTCGGGCGGTTGGAAGGCTCCTACGACGCCGCGGGAACCTTGTCGGGTTTGTAGAAGAGCGCCATTTGGGTCACCCCGGCAACCACCCCACCAACGGCGGAAATGGCGAGTCCGGCCCAACCGTTGAGATCAAAGCCGATGGCGTTGTCGATCGAAATCTCGCCGGGGCCTACGGTGGCCACCGCGATGGCGACGATGGCCAGGACAAACACGTATTCCCAGCCCTCCTTGATGATGAAGAACCCGTTGTCCCGATGGGACGTCCAGCCAGCCACCACCATCACCCCGACCATGGCCAGGGCGGCGAGCGGGGTCAGGAAGCCCAAGGCCAGAAACAGCCCGGCGCCGACCTCGGCCGACGCCGCCAGGAGCGCGTGCACCTTGCCCGGGCGCATGCCCATCGAATCGAACCAGCGGCCGACCCCTTCGATCTTGCCGCCGGTAAAGAACTTGCCGTAGCCATGGGCGGCAAAGGTGAGACCCACCGCCACCCGCAGGATCAGCATTCCCAGGTTCAACGCCTCTGCGTCCACAAAGCCCCCTCGCTCACGTCCATCGTCGCACCCGCCGCGCCGCGGTCAGGTCCGAAGCAAGATGGTAACCGCGACCGCCCTCCCGTTCGACTCCATGCCTCAGCCAGCCAATTTCAAGATCTGTGACGCCTGGCGGTGCGTTTTTGGCGCGCCGGGCGTCACAGATCTTGGATGACGAGGGTTTGGGTCATCCAGGTGCGGTCGGCCCACCGCTGCTTGTAGGCCATGGGCATTCCCATGTCGACGGTTCTGACACCGTCGGCGGCCAAGTCCCGAAGCTGGGTTGCGGCCAGTGCGGCGCCGATGCCATCGCGGGCCCGATCGGCCACAAAACTCTGCTGGAGGCCTCGATAGTTCGACCCTGCCACGGCACCAAGCACGTACCCCACCGGCACCTCGTTGCAGACGGCAACCCACAGGCGGCGCTGTTCAACATCGAGGTAGCTCATCAACCGATGGTAGAAGCGGGCCATATCGGGTGAGTTCAAACCGCTACCTGTGTCGGCCTTCCAACTTTGGGCTTCAACGCTGAGCACCAGGTCGAGAATGTCGTCGCCAGCAAGTGAGTGCCGGGCCTCAATCACCACCTCGGCCTCGAGGGCTCGGCGCTCGGCATTACGCAGGTTGGCGCGAAACTTGCGGCTTCGCCGTTCGAGCCACGCATCGGCGTCGCCATCCAGATCGATGATCAAGCGCTCGGAGGTGTCGACCGGATCGGGCCGGACCCACCGGGTGAGCGCGCTCCACGGTTCAGTTAGAGGTGCCGGCACCCCCGACAGCACCACCAAACCGGCGGCTTCGTCGATCAGCCATGACGTCATCTCCTGCAGGAGACTCCCCGGCGTCGAGCTGGCCAAAGCACAGTTGAAATGCCACATCTGGTCGGTGTTGGCGAACACCGAGCCGTGGTCCGACGTCGCCCGTAGGAAGGCAACAAACCCGGCGGTGCCTTCGCGGACCACGAGTTCGGTGTAACCAAAGAACGCCTCATGGACAGCCAGGGTCCAGGGCGTAGCGCTGGTGAAGTGATCGATGTCGGGAGTGCGGCCGACCATGGCGTCAAAACGTTTCGCGGTGGCCGGGTCGTGTAGATCAACCGGATCGATGACAGCCTCCTTACCCGGACGTGGTAGCCAAACCAGCTGGTGCGACTCGGCCGAAGATCGTTAGGCGAGACAGGTGAAGTCAGGACAGAAAGCGGCTCACCGACTCCACAACACAGGCGGGCTTGTCCACACCATCGATCTCCACTGTAAGAGTGATCACCGCCTGCACGCCGCCGGTGATCTCCTCCGCGGCGGTGATGGCTCCGGTGCCCCGAAGCCGCGAGCCCACGACCGCGGGCGACGGGAACCTGACCTTGTTCACTCCGTAGTTGATCCCCATCGACACGTTTTCCACCGTGAGCATTTGGGGCAGAAACAAGTTGGTCAGGGCGAGCGTTAGGTACCCATGGGCAATGGTGGCACCGAAGGGTCCGGCAGCCGCCTTCTCCGGGTCGGTGTGGATCCACTGATGGTCGCCGGTGGACTCGGCGAAACCATTGATCCGCTCCTGATCGACCACCACCCAGTCTGAAGGTTCGAGGGTGGTTCCGACCGAGTCGAGAAGGGATTCAGGGGATGTAACGATCGTGGCCATATGGCCCACACTACTGCGACCGGCCGGTTCAGCAGCCTCCTAGGTGCCGACGGCGGCATCCCCTGGGAGGGGCTCAGGTCGGGAAGTAGAGTCCGGGTGTGCCTGACGTACTGACCGCTAACTGGGTTCAACACTGGACTGACAACCCCGATCGACCGGTCCTGGTAGCTGCAGGCCAAGACAGTCTGCGCACCCTCACCGGAGCGGAGCTCACCCGCCAGACCGCGGCGCTGGCTGGCCTGTTGCACCAGCTTGGGATTCAGCCGGGTGATCGCGTGGTGCTGAGCGGAGCGGCGCCGCTCGAGTTGGCCCTGGCTCACATCGCCACGCTGCGACTCGGCGCCATCGTCATCCCCACCAACACCGCCTACACCGAGCGGGAGCTGGCCCACATCTTCGCTGACGCCACCCCAACATTGGCCATCACCGACACCACCGAGCGGGTCGAGTTGTACGAACAGGTGGCGGCTGAGGCCGCCGCCGAAGTAACTGTCGTCGACCTTGGTTCGCTCACCTCATTAGCCCAGTTTGAGCCCGGTGACGCCGAAGCGTTCGGGATCGATCTGGAGTCGATCGGGTTGGGGGACACAACCCCCTCCGGAACCGGTGTGGCCCCGGCACTCGATGCTGCGACCAAGCACGACCTGGCCATGATCTGTTACACCTCCGGCACCACTGGGGCACCGAAGGGGGTAGAGCTCACTCAGCACAACCTGGCCGCCGGAGCCCAGGCGGTAATCGAAGCCTGGCAGTGGACCCCGGCCGACCGGCTGGTTCTGGCCCTGCCGCTGTTTCACATGCACGGCCTGGGGGTGGGTCTGCATGGCACGCTGAGCGCAGGAGCCAGCGCGGTCCTGCTCAACCGGTTCAGCGTCGACGGGGTACTGGACGCTATCGACCGCTTTGCCGGCACGATGTTCTTTGGAGTGCCCACCATGTATCGCCGTCTCGCCGACAGCGAGGGGGTGGCCACGCTGGCGGAGCTTCGGCTCTGCGTCTCGGGATCGGCGCCACTGGATGCCAACCTCCACCGCGAGCTGCAGGAGCGGGCCGGAGTGGTGGTGCTTGAACGGTACGGCATGACCGAAACGCTGATGAACCTGTCCAACCCATTCGACGGTGAGCGGAGGCCCGGCAGTGTCGGCCGACCGCTGCCGCGGGTTGAGGTTCGCCTCGAACCGGAAGGACGGGGTGAGATCCTGCTGAGGGGTCCGAACGTGTTCTCCGGCTACTGGCGAAACCCGGAAGCCACCGAGGCCGCATTTACCGATGGCTGGTTCCGCACCGGCGACCAGGGCCGCATCGACGACGACGGCTATCTCACCCTCACCGGACGCCTGAAAGAGCTCGTGAACCGGGGCGGCGAATCGATATCGCCCCGCGAGATCGACGAAGCGCTCCTCGCACACCCCGACATTGCTCAGGTGGTGGCCTTCGCCGTGCCCGACGACCGTCTGGGTGAGC
>CALAML010000315.1 GCA_937925845.1 uncultured Acidimicrobiales bacterium
GGGTACTTCGATCCCGACGACCAACCGGCGAGCATGATGCCGTAGACCGCGATCGATGACATGGCCAAAACCAGCAGAATTCCCACCGGTGGGTCGGCGAGTTGCAGCAGGGTCTCGTGGCCAAAAATGGTGACCTCGCCCTGTTTGTCGCCGGTCCAGTTGCCGGCGATCGGCACCACCGAGAAGGTGAGGAACGCCGGGACCAGGGAGAGGAACGGAGCGATCATAAAGACGATCTTGTCGGCGCGGGTCGGCACCAGATCTTCTTTGAAGAACAGCTTGATGCCGTCGGCAAGGGTTTGGAGCAGACCGAAGGGGCCGGCCTGGTTGGGACCGATGCGGTTCTGCATGTCCGAGATCACTTTGCGCTCGAACCACACCATAAACATCACCGCGATGAGCAGAACCACGAAGGCCAGGCCCACCTTGAGGGCCATGATGCCGACTTCGGCCCAGCCAAAACCGTCGTTGAGCAGCGGGTCACCGGCGTCGGTGTTCCACTGGCCGGGGCCGACGGAATCCCGGATGCCGTCTGCGCCATCCGCGCCGTCGACAACGGAGTCGGTCACGCCGCCTTCGTCGAGAAATTCGTCGAGCTCGGGGTCGAGCTCGATGTCTTGGGTGTCTTGGGCCAGTTCGCTCATGCGTCACCTCCGGCTTCAACCGAAACCGCGGTGTAGTCGCCGTCGACATCGATCAGGTAGGAGCCGTCGGTGCCGGCCACGTTAAACCAGCTCAGGATGGTGCCCGGGGTGATGCCATCATCGATCTGCACCGGTCCGGCGAGCGGACCCTTGGCGCTGGTTACCGTGACGGTGTCGCCGCTGGTGACACCGAGGCGTTCACCGTCGGCCGGGCTCAGCACAAAGCTCCCGGTCGAGGCCAGCGGGGCCGAAGCCGGGCACTGGCTTACCAGGGTGCCGTAGTCATAGAGCGTGCGACGCACGAGGATGCGGAACTCTCCGGCGTCCCCCGTCGGCTCGTCGGCAGCGGGAGCGACGATCGGGCCGGTGGCGGTTCCGGTGAGGATGCCGTCGTTGGCCGACTTGACCGCTTCGGCGGTGATGCCGGCGTGGGTCGGCGCTACCCGGGCGATCTCGTCGGTGATCTGGTCGACCGATTCAAGACCGAGGTCGGCGCCGAGCCGCAGCGCCAGTTCGGCCGCCACCATCCAGTCGGACCTTGCGGTGCCGGGGGCGTTCACCTTTTGGTCGAGTGCACTTACCCGGCCTTCGATGTTGGTGGTGGTGCCGGTGGTTTCGGCGAAGCCCGCCACCGGGAGCACAACATCGGCGAGGCTGGCCGACGGGGTGAGGAACTGGTCGAGGGCGATCACGGTGCGGGCCCCGTTGAGCGCTTCGATAGCCAGGCTCTTGTCGCCAAAGTCGATGGCCGGGTCGGCGCCGAGCAGGATCAGCACGTCGATCTTGCCGAAGGCGGCGTCGAGAAGGATCTCGTAGGTGCCCTTGCCCGGTGTTCCCGGGGTCATGGTCCATGTGCTGTCGAGGTTGGCTCGACCGGCCTCCAGGCTGGTACGCCCCGGGAGCCGACCGGGGCTCAACCCCATGTCGATGGCTCCGTTGACGTTGGCTCGGCGCAGAACCGGAAGGAAGCTGGCGCCGGGAAGCGAGGAGAGGGCGAAGGCCGCGGCCTCAATCGAGCGGGCCGACTCGGCCTGGTCGGGGCGACCAACCACGATGCGGACCGGTCCGTCGCCGATTGTGGCCCGGATCGATTCGAGGGCGGTGGGGTCGATGGCGCCTGCGGCGTCGCCGGTGACGATGGCTTGGGCCACTGCGGCGGCCTCGCCCGGGCGGTAGGCCACCGATGCCGAGGCCAGGGTCGACAGCGAAGTTGGAGCCGAGCTGAGCTCGATCAACTTCACCTTGTCTTCTTCCACGGCGTGGCGCATGCGGAGGAAAAGCACCGGCAGTTCTTCGCGCGGGTCCGGACCCAACCAGATGACGGTTCCGCCGGGTTCGCAGACTTCATCGATGGTGGCCCGGGGCAGTGTGGCCAGGAATTCGGCGTCGAGTCCGTCTCCGAGTTGGGCGTCGACGTTGTCGGTGCCAAGAATGCCTTTGGCGAACTTGGTCCAGGCGTAGGCGTCTTCGTTGGTGAGGCGCGAGCCGCCGATCACCGCGATGTTTTCGGCTCGACCCGAGTCGCGGGCGGTGCGAAGCGCAGCTGCGGCCAGGCCCAGGGCGTTGCCCCATGAGACCGGCACCAGGTCGCCGTTGTCGTTGCGGGTAAGCGCGTCGGTGAGGCGGTCTTCGCTGTTGAGCGCTTCGAACCCGAAGCGGCCCTTGTCGCAGAGCCAGCCCCAGTTCACCGGGTCGATATCGACCCCCTGGTAGCGCACCACCTGATCGCGTGAGCTTTGCACCGTGATCCGACAACCCACCGAGCAGCCGGTACAGGTGGAGTTGGTCTCCTCAAGGTCCCACGGGCGGGCCTTGAATCGGTACGGCTTGGCGGTGAGGGCGCCGACCGGGCAGATCTGCACGGTGTTACCGGAGAAGTACGAGGCGAAGGGATGGTCGGGGAAGGTGTTGACTTCGGTGTTGGAGCCTCGACCCTGGAAGTGGATCAGCGCGTCACCGGCCACATCGGCGGCGAAGCGGGTGCAGCGGTCGCAGAGGATGCAGCGTTCGCGGTCGAGGTAGACCGTTTCGGAAATCGGGATCGGCTTTTCGTAGTGGCGCTTTTCTTCGACGAAGCGGCTCTCGCCGGGGCCGTAGGCCATCGTCTGGTCCTGCAGCGGACACTCGCCACCCTTGTCACAGACCGGGCAGTCGAGAGGATGGTTGATCAGGAGGAACTCAAGCACACCATCCTGGGCCGCCTTCGAGGCCGGGCTTTCGGTTTCGACGACCATGCCGTCGGAGACCGGAAGCATGCAGGAGGGTTGCAGGCTCATGCCCCGACCGGTGTCGACCTCCACCAGACACATGCGACACATGCCCACCGGCTTCATCCGCGGGTGGTAGCAGAAGCGGGGGATGTAGGTGCCGTGGCGCTCGGCGGCATCGATCAGCAGTTCGCCAGGCTTGGCCGACACCGGGGCGCCGTTGATGGTGACCGACACGCCCGGATCGGCCGGCGCTTCTTCAACCGTCTCTTCAGCGGTTGCTTCTTCGGTTTCAGCTTCTTCGGTCTCTTCGGTCTCTTCGGTCTCGGTGACCGCAGCGTCGTCCGACATCAGTGGCCTCCTCCGTGATCTGGGGCCGCAGCTACCGGCGCAGGCTCAGCCGAAACCGGGATGAGGTCGCGCTGGACGATCTTGGCTTCGAACTCGTGGCGGAAGCGGCGCAGCGCTGAGGTGAGCGGCGCCACCGCCGAGGGTCCGAGCGGGCAGATCGTGGTTTGTTTCGGCGGGAACGGTACCGCCTCGAGGCCTTCGGATTCGTGGGCTGCGGTCGGGTATGGACCGGGGCTGATGTTGTTGCCGATGTCGAGCAGCATGTCGAGATCGCTGGGTCGGCCGTGGCCATCAAGCACCCGCTGCAGCACGGTCTCCAGCCAGTTGGTGCCTTCTCGACACGGGGTGCATTTGCCGCAAGATTCGCGGGAGAAGAACCGCACCACCCGCAGACAGGCCTTCACCGCATCGGTGGTGTGGTCCATGATCACGATGGCGCCGGAACCAAGCATCGATCCCGCGGCGCCGACCGGTTTGGCTTCGAGTGGCAGATCGAGCTGTTCTTCAAAGAACCACGGGGCCGAGCCGCCGCCGGGGATAAACATCTTGAGGTCGTTGCCGTCGCGCATGCCCTGGCAGAAGTCGTCGCCGTAGATCAGGTCGCGGAAGGTGGTGACGCCCTGTTCGGCTTCGTACACGCCGGGTCGCTTCACGTGGCCCGACACGGCAAACATCCGGGTGCCAGGAGAGGTCTCGCTGCCCATTTGCTTGTAGGCGTCGGCTCCGTTGGTGATGATCCACGGCAGGTTGGCCAGCGTCTCCACGTTGTTCACGATGGTCGGCTGACCGTAGAGGCCGATGGCAGCCGGGAAGAACGGCGGCTTGAGCCGGGGCATACCCCGGTTGCCTTCGAGGCTTTCGATCAGCGCCGTTTCTTCACCCACGATGTAGGCGCCCGCGCCCCAGTGCAGAACGATGTCGATGCTCACCTCAGAGCCATTGATGTTCTTGCCCACCAGGCCCGCGGCATAGGCCTCGTTCAGGGCCTGGGCGATGCGCTCCTGGGCCAGGGCCATCTCGCCGCGCACGTACAGGAAGCATTGGCTGAGGCCCACGGCGTAACACGCCAACAGGCAGCCTTCGATCAGCTGGTGCGGATCGCGCTCCATCAACAGACGGTCTTTGTAGGTACCAGGCTCGCTCTCGTCGCCGTTCACCACGAGGTAGCGGGGCCAAACGTCGTCGGGGCAAAAGCCCCACTTGACGCCAGCGGGAAAGCCCGCGCCACCGCGGCCAAGGAGGACCGCGTCGCGAACTTCGCCGTGGATCGATTCCGGGGTGCGGGTCAGGGCCGTCTTGATGGCGTCGTAGCCACCGGTGGCCAGATACCGCTCCATGGTAAAGCTGTCTTCGTACTCAAATCGGCTGGTGACCACTTTGGGTCCGTCGCGCAGCACAAAGCCAGCTGCGTGGGCCAGGTAGCCGTTGTCTCCGGGTCCGATCATGCCGCTCCCCCGGTGGTTGCTTCTTCGGGTTCGTCGCTGCGGAACCACACCGGCGCTTCAGTGATGAGGTCGGGGTGGATGATGTCGTCACCCTGACCCTCAGGCAGGTGCTGCAGGGTTTGGGCCAGCGTGCCGTGGACCGGGATTTCGGCGGCGATGCCGGTTCCGGCTCGCAGTTCTTCGATCATCTGGTCAAGGCGGTCCGGGTCGATGCGGCCGTAGTACCGGTAGTTGACCTGAAGGCACGGGGCTTCGGTGCAGGCCGCAATGCACTCCACGTCTTCGATGGTGAACATCTTGTCGTCGGTGGTGGCACCGGCCCGAATGCCGAGGCGTTCTTCGGCGTGGGCCAGGAGTTCTTCGCCGCCAAGCAGTTGGCAGGCGATGTTGGTGCAGATGTTGAGCACGTAGGTGCCGACCGGGTGCCGCTTGAACATCTCGTAGAAGGTGCAGGTGCCCACCACTTCGGCTGCGGTCACCCCCACCAGTTCGGCGATGTGTTCCATGGCGTCGTTGGCCACGTAGCCGTCCTGTTCCTGGGCCACGTGCAGCAGCGGGATCAGCGCCGACTTGGGCACCGGGTACCGGGCGATCATCTCGTGGGCCCGGGCCACGTTCTCTTCGGAGAGGCGCGCCATCAGCGGTCCACCTCGCCCATGATCGGGTCGACGGAGGAGATGATGGCGACGGTGTCGGCAATCAGCGAACCGGCCATCATGTGGGGCAGCGTTTGCAGGTTGATGAAGCTCGGCCCGCGGATGTGCATGCGGTAGGGCTTGGACGAGCCGTCGCTCACGATGAAACAGCCCAGTTCGCCTCGGGGCGACTCGACCGCTACGTAGGCCTCACCTTCGGGCACTTTGAATCCCTCGGTGAAGATCTTGAAGTGGTGGATCAGCGCTTCCATGGATTCGTCGATGCGCAGGCGCGGCGGCGGGGTCACCTTTTTGTTCTGAAGGCGATAGTCACCGTCGGGCATCATCTCCACACACTGGCGGACGATGCGGATCGATTCGCGGATCTCGTTGAGACGAATGGCGTAACGGTCGAAGCAGTCGCCGAAGCTGCCGACGATCACATCGAACTCAACATCTTCATAGGCCAGGTAGGGCATGTCGCGTCGCAGGTCCCACTCCACTCCGGTCGAGCGCAGGATGGGCCCGGTCACGCCGAGGGCTACGGCTTCATCAGCGGTGATCACGCCAACACCCTGGAGGCGATCGCGCCAGATCGGCTGGCCGGTCATCAACACGTCGTACTCTTCGAGACGGGGTGGGATCAGGTCCATCACCCGGATGGTCTCTTCGGCCCAACCGTCGGGAAGGTCGGCAGCCACACCACCGGGGCGGATGTAGTTGTGGTTCATCCGCAGGCCGGTGATTTTTTCCAGCAGCCGCAGCACTTCTTCACGCTCGCGCCAGCCGTAGAGCATCATGGAAACGGCGCCAAGGTCCATGCCGTTGGTGGCCATGAACAACAGGTTCGAAGCGATGCGGTTGAGTTCGCACATCAGCATGCGGATCCACACCGCTCGCGGCGGAGCCTCTATACCGAGGAGGGCTTCGGTGCTGAGCGAGAAGGCCAGTTCGTTAAACAGCGGCGAGGCGTAGTCCATCCGGGTGACGTTGGTGCAGCCCTGGAGGTAGGTGAGCTCTTCGCCGGTCTTTTCCATGCCGGTGTGCAGGTAGCCGATCACCGGCTTGGACCGCACCACGGTTTCGCCAGCAAGCTCAAGCACCAGACGGAGCACGCCGTGGGTCGAGGGGTGCTGGGGCCCCATGTTCATGATCATTTTTTCGTCGTCGGGGTCCCGGGTCTCGCCGGGCACCAAGCCGCTACGTTCGGCCTCTTCGGCTTCGGTCTGGCTGAGTCGGAGTACCGCACCGCTGTTGCGGAGGCGTTCGGCGGCTGGCGCGCGTTCGGTGATGCTCATGGGTCTCCTTAGCGCGGCGCGGGTGCGCCCTTGAACTGAACCGGGATACGTCCCACGGCAAAGTCCTTGCGCAGCGGATGTCCCGACCAGTCGTCGGGCATCAGAATCCGGGTCATGTCGGGGTGGTCGGTGAAGTCGATGCCGAACAGGTCAAACACTTCGCGTTCGGGGTTCTCAGCGCCGGGGTGCAGAGATACCAGCGAGGGCACCACCGCTGCCGATTCCGGAACCTGGACCCGAACGCGCAAGCGCCGACGTTCGACGTGGCTGATCAGCAGGTAGGTGACCTCAAAGCGTTCGGCTTCTACGTCGGCGGGAAGTCCACGGCTGCCGGGGTAAGTGAGATAGTCGACGCCGCAAACGTCGAGCAGCATGCCGAAGCCCTCATCGGCGAGAGCCTGGACCAGCTTGGTCAGTGAGGCGGCATCGGTGAAGAGGACTTCGTTGCCGGAGGCGTCGAAGCTCTGGATGGCGCCGTGGCGTAACACCTGGGGCTGCTCGTGAATTTCCTCACGAGCGTCCTCAGCTCCGCCCTCGGTCGGTTCGGACGACATGCTCAGCGTCCGATCGAAAGCAGTTTCGGCTCGATGGTGGCCCCATCGAGTTGTTCCACCCGCACGCCAGCTCCGCCACCGTTTTCGGCGCGACGCTTCATGATTTCGCCGGTCTCGATCTTGGCGTGCAGCGTGGTGATGGCGTGCATCAGTGTCTCGGGCCCGGGTGGGCAGCCGGGGGCGTAGACGTCAACCGGAACGATCTGGTCAACGCCCTGAACCAGGGCGTAGTTGTTGAACATGCCGCCACTGGAGGCACACACGCCCATGGAGATGACCCACTTCGGTTCCATCATCT
>CALAML010000316.1 GCA_937925845.1 uncultured Acidimicrobiales bacterium
GTCACCTTCGATCCACCGAACTTCGCCTTCCCCTTCGGCACCCATGTGGCCGTGGTGGAGGTCGACACCGTGACCGGTCGGGTGGATTTGATCGACTACATCGGGGTCGACGACTGCGGCAACCAGGTGAACCCGATGATCGTTGAGGGCCAGGTGCACGGCGGCATCGTTCAGGGTGCGGCCCAAGCGCTGTATGAGGAGGCCATCTACGACGATGCGGGTAACCCGAACAACCCCTCGTTTATGGATTACCTCGTGCCATCGACGATGGAGATGCCATCGATGAAGCTCGACTCCACCGTTACTCCCAGCACCTCCAACCCGCTCGGGGTCAAGGGTGTGGGCGAAGCGGGAACCATTGGTTCGGCGGCTGCGGTGATCAACGCCGTGTGCGACGCCTTGAGCCCGTACGGGGTCACCGATATCGAGATGCCCGCCACCCCAAAGCGGGTGTGGGAAACCATTCACGCTGCCAGCAACGGAGGTGCCGCATGATTCCGGCCGCATTTGATTACACCCTGGCCGAATCGGCCGAACACGCGATCCAGTTGATCGGCGAGCACGGCGACGAGGCCAAGTTCCTCGCCGGCGGTCACTCGTTGATCCCGATGATGAAGTTTCGACTGGCGACCCCAACGGTACTGGTCGACGTCGGTCGTCTCGACGACCTTTCTTATATCCGGGCCGACAACGGGCACGTGGCCATCGGGGCTATGACCCGTCACGAGCAGCTGGAGACTTCCGACGTGCTGGCCGAGAGTTGTCCGATGCTCAAGCACGTGGCTTCGCTCGTGGGTGATCCGTCGGTGCGCCATCGGGGCACGCTCGGCGGCACCATGGCCCACGCCGATCCGGCGTCGGACCTCCCGGCCGCAGTGCTGGCGCTGGGCGGCACGTTGGTGGCTCAGGGTCCAAGCGGCACCCGCGAGATCGCCGCCGCCGACTTCTTCACCGGTCTCTTCGAGTCGGCCTTGGCTCCCGATGAGATGCTTACCGAGGTTCGGGTGCCCACATCGACCGGCGGCTGGAACTACCAGAAGTTCAACCGCCGGGCCCAGGACTGGGCCATTGTCGGGGTGGCTGTGGCCGAGGGTGGCAAGGGCGTCAGCCTGGTCAACATGGGCATGACGCCGTTGCGGGCTGGCGCGGTGGAAGCTGCGTTGGCTGGCGGTGCCAGTGCTGCCGATGCCGCCGAAGCTGCGGCTGAAGGCGCGGCTCCCACATCGGACAACAACGCCGATGAGGCCTACCGCACCCACCTGGCCAAGGCCCTCACCCGCCGGGCCCTTGAGGCCGCCGGGGTCGCCTAACCCGTTCCAGGGCGAACGCTTCCGAGTCGTTCTGTCTGCACTCGAACCGGGCCATCCCGGTCGGGTGCAGGCAGCGACGGACCGCGTTCGTTTCGTCCGATTCAGCGCCAACAGGTACCTTTTGCCTTATGCCTCTCGACGTGAGCGACGAGCTCGCCATTCACAAGTTGCTGGCCGACTACAACTTCGCGGTTGATGCCGGAGACGGCGCCGCCTTTGCCGAGTTCTTTGTGGCCGATGGGGTGCTGGAAACCGTCGGCATCGACACGGTGACCGGTCGCGAGAACCTGGTGACCTTCGCCGAGACCGTCCCGGTGATGGTTCCGGGCCCTCGACATCTCGTCACCAACGTTTCCATCGATGGCGGCGGCGACTCGGCCACCTGTCGGGCCTACCTCCAGATGTGGGGAACCGCGGGTGGTTCCGGATCCACCTCGTTGATCATCAGCGGCCGCTACGACGACGTGTTGCGTCGCGAAGATGGTCAGTGGCGCTTTGTTCGACGAACGATGACGCCCGATGCCTGACTCGTCTTCCCCTCCTTCGACCTCCCCCGCCGCGGGCAATCTCTCCAATTCAGCGCCGGCGCTCACGACCACGGTCAAGCGCTGCGGGCTGGGCCCGGTGCTGTCGCCGATCGGCCTCGACTGGAGCGATGGCGAACCTCGGCTTCGGATCCGCGGTCATGATGACGGCGCTTCCGAGCTGATCCCGCTGATCGGCCTACGGCTGAACTATCGGGCCGATGCCTCAACAGTCCGGAAGTGTCTGGGCCATGTGCCGTGGCGTTCGGATCGTTCCGGTCACAACTATGTGGATTGCCATGCCCAGCCGGAGCCCGGCCGGCGTGTGTGTTCGCGGTGTGCCGGAGCCGATGGGGCTTTTGCCGCCAGCCTCCATCACGCCCATACCCGGGGAGCCGGCGAGATCGATCCGGATGTGGCCCGCCACCTCCAGGCACCAAACCACCTCTACCTGGCCGCCTTTCGCGACGGTTCGATCAAGATCGGCACCAGCACCGAGCGGCGGCTCAACAAGCGCCTCAGCGAACAGGGCGCCTGGATGGCCCGCGTCGTGGCTCGGGCCAGCGACGGCTACGCCGTTCGAGAGATTGAGGATCGGGTTACCGAAGCGCTCGACATCGGCCAAACGGTAAACGTCACCCGCAAACTGCGGGGCCTGGTTCGACCGGTCGCCGACTCCGATCTCGAAAGCGACCTCGAGGCTGCCGCTGGAGAGGTTCACGAGCTCCTCGCCGTTGTCGCCGACAAGCGGCTGACTGCCTCCGATGACCGCTGGACCAACCCCCGAGCCGGAAACCCGGCCTTCGTAAGGGCTCACCGCTACCCGCTAGATCTGGCCAACGGCACCCACGACTTCGAAGTCGTCGACGCCTGCGGCCCGGTGGCGGCCCTGACCCGAACCGGTTCCAGCGACGTCTTCGTCACCTCCCTTAAGCCGCTGTTCGGGCTGGTCCTGCCCCTGGGCGACTTCACCTCTGACACCATCAACCTTCAGGATTCGCTGTTCTAATTGGGAATCTCCGTTAGCTGGCACCGAGGTAGACAGAGCACAGTGAACCCGAACCGGAGAACCGACACTTCACCGTTCGACCTCGACGCTCTCTCAAGCAGGTTGACAGAGCTGGCCAATCCCGACGAGGCGCTGGCCATGAAGGCCTATATGCGGGATCAGTTTGAGTTTTTCGGCGTGAAGTCGAAGCCCCGCCGCGACGCGGCCAAGCCAGTTATGGCTGCGGTCAAGGAAGCCAGCCCATCGGAGCTGCTTGACTTCGCAGATCGCTGTTGGGCTCAGCCCCAGCGTGAGTTTCAGGCCGTGGCGGTAGATGCCCTTCGCAAGGGCGCCAAGAAGTTTGATGTGTCCCACCTGGATCGGGTCGAGCACTTCATCGTCACCAAGTCGTGGTGGGACACCATCGACTTCCTTGCCGCCCACGTGGTGGGGCCGATGACCCACACCTCTCCAGCGGTGCTGGAGGTGCTCGATCGTTGGATCGATGATGACAACATCTGGCGGGCCCGCACCGCCATCCTGCATCAGTTGAGCTTTAAGGCCGACACCGATCCGGTGCGCCTGTTTGCCTACGCCGAGAAGCGGGCTGAAGACACCGAGTTCTTCATCCGCAAAGCCATCGGCTGGGCTCTACGCTCACACGCCCGGGTCGACCCGCGCTCAGTAAAGGCCTTTGTCGACCAACACGACAAGGTGTTGTCCGGCCTCACCAAACGAGAAGCCCTCAAACACCTCACCTGACACGACCAACCGAGATAGGTCCAGCTCGGCTCAGCTCGGCGTACCGGGTCGGAGCACAACTAGGTTCTGGACATGGACTTTGCTGTACCTTCCGAGATCTCGAACCTGCTGGGCGAACTGGATCAGTTCATCGAAGATGAGATCAAGCCGCTGGAACGCGAGAACGACAACATCCGCTTCTTCGACCATCGCCGCGAGGATGCGCGTACCGACTGGGAGCGCAACGGGTGGCCCAACGCCGAGTGGGAGGCGCTGCTGCGGGAGATGCGCCAGCGGGCCGATGCTGCCGGCTTCCTCCGATATCACCTGCCGGAGCGTTTCGGCGGCCGGGACGGTTCCAACCTGGGCATGGCCATCATCCGCGAGCATCTGGCGGCCAAGGGACTCGGGCTGCACAACGACCTGCAGAACGAGAGCTCGATCGTGGGCAACTTCCCCACCGTACTGATGATGGAGAAGTACGGAACCCCGGCTCAACAGGAGCAGTGGATCCCGAAGATGCTCGAAGGCAAGGCCGCCATCGGCTTCGGCCTGACCGAACCCCTCTACGGTTCCGATGCGACCCGCATGGAAACCACGGCGGTGCGTGACGGTGATGAGTGGGTGATCAACGGGGCCAAGCGGTGGAACACGGGCATGCACCATGCCACTCATGACTTCATCTTCGCCCGCACCTCCGGCGAGCCGGGCTCAGCGGAGGGGCTGACCTGCTTCATCGTGCCGGTTGAGACACCCGGCTTTGTGGTGGAGTTCATGTGGTGGACCTTCAACATGCC
>CALAML010000317.1 GCA_937925845.1 uncultured Acidimicrobiales bacterium
TACCGCGCCCACGTTCACCACCACCCCTTCGGCCGACAGGAACAGTGGCGTCCATGACGGGTCGGTGGTGGGGGCGATCATGATGTCGCCCGGGCCGATGGCCGATGGGTCGGTCGGGTCGAGGATGACTCGGGCTGTTCCGGTAACCACTCCTGGAGACCCGGCGGTGCCTTGGAGCACCTCGCCAGCACCGGCAGCTTCACCACCCCCGGTCCCGCGCTCGGCCCACTCCGAAATCGGAGGGACGCCGTCTTGGAGCTTGATGATGTAGGGCGGCTCCAGCTCCTCGAGGCGGGTGAGGTCGGCCCGACGTTGGTCGATGGTGTCGGCGAAGGCGCCCGGGTCGGCGAGGTAATCGTCGAGTTCGGTGTCGAGCACCATAAAGATGTCGTCGGCGTCGTCGAGGTGGCCGTCGACCACCATCCGCTGTCCCACTTCGAGCATGGCCAGTTTGCCTTCATGCAGCACCCGGATGCAGGCGTTCTTGCCCCGCTCCCGGCACTGGAAGAAAAGCGCCGCCGAACCCATACCGGCGGCCAGGGTGCCGTGGGCTTCGACGTCACCTTCGACCATGCCAAGCAGTTCGGCGGCCAGGCGCTCCCGTTCGGCGGCCGCCCGTTCCCGGGCTGCGGCCGGAGCCTTCTTGTCGTCCTGGTGGCGCATGCGTTCGATCATGCCCAGCGCAAGGGTGGGGGTGGTGGTCCAGGACGGCGCGCCCATGTCCCATTCGTTGGGACCCCGGTGCCCATGTTCAGAGATGAGGTTTCCCCACCCGGCGAGAAACCCGCTGGCGTCGTCTTCACCGGATGCAGCGAGTCGAGCGAGAAGACCTTCGGTGCCCTGATCGAACACACTCATCAGCGAGGGGCTCTGGGCCACCATCCGGCTGAGATCCCACATCGCAAAGGATGCTTCGGCCGATTCGACATCACCGATCGCCGTCATCACCTTCACCGCATCTTCGCTGCGGCCGATCGCCTCACAGATTGCGCCGACCGCGCCGGGGCCCAACGACGCCGCGAGCGCCGACTGGCAGTAGGGCACCCAGGCATCGTCGAGCTTGGCCGCGGCGGTGCGAGCTCGAGCCACCAGGGCTGCGTTGTCGAGTTGGCTGAGCTCGGGGCGGGTTGCCGCGAACTCGCGGGCCATTTCCGCCGCCGCGTCCTGGGCTGGGAAGGAGTCGGTGCTCATGGCCCAACCCATGGTGTCGGCCAGTTTGGCGGTGGCCGCCTCGCTCTCGTCACCAGGGCTGACCTCGATCGGCGGAACGCCGGGATGGTCACCGAAGTAGGCCTGGTCGATGGCCTCCGGACTGGCGCCGGGCATCCTGGTGCCCATCAATCGCGGCAGCGAGAGTTGGTTGTAGAAGTAGCCGCCCCAGTTGCCGAACACCTCTGGTGGGTCCACGGCAAACTCGTCGGCGTTCAGCACTCCGAACTCGATGAACCCCTGGGCCACACCGGGGATGCAGCCCTTCACCCAGCCCAGACTCCAGCCGAGCGGGGTGAACGGTTCGGGGCCCACTTCGTCGGCGTTGGCCCGCGTGTAGTACGGAAAACGGGTGCTGATCTCCGTGTCGGTGATCCAGCTGTCCATTGGTGTCCCCCAGAAGTTGATCGTTGTTTCCCCTCCCTAGAAACTAACCGCTTGGTAGGTTTAGGACCAGACCAGCGGCTGCAGGGGAATGTGATGGCTCGGATCGAGTTGGGTGACGGCGACGGAATGGAAGTAGCCAAGGTGTGGGCACAGGTGCCCCATATGGCCGGCGCCATCCATGAAATGTCGAAGGCGGTGTACGAGCGTTCGAGCCTGCCGATCCGCGAGCGCGAGGTGGCTCGGATGCGGATCGCCCAGCTCAACTCGTGCGACATATGACAGAACACTCGAGCTGCATCGGCGATGCAGCAAGGCCTTGATGACGATCTCTATAACGCGGTCGGCAGCTACCACGACAACCCGGCGTTCACCGATCGGGAGAAGCTGGCCATCGAATACGCGGAGCAGTTCGCCATCGACCCGGCCGGGGTGAGCGATGCCTTTGTGCAGCGGCTCCAGGGGCACTTCTCCGACACCGAGATCATGGAGCTGACCGTGACCAACGCCTTCTGTCTCGGCTTTGGCCGCGCCCTCACGGTCCTCGACGTGCAGCGGGACTTCGACGTCTTGTGGAGTCGAGAGCCCACCGACGCCGGCTAGTGGAGCAAATTCTTCTACTCGGCCTTCTCGGGCTTGGTATCGGCGGGTTCTACGGGCTGCTGGCCATCGGCGTGGTTGTCGGGCACAAGGGATCGGGGTTGATCAACCTCGACCAGGGTGCGCTCGCCATGTTCCCGGCCTATGCCTTCATCACGATGCGCGAATCGGGCGATGTGTATCTCCCCTGGTTCGACATCATTCCCGGGCCGCTGGATCTTCCCGAACGCATCAGCTTGGCCGACTCGGGCGTCGGGGCGCCGGCCGCGCTCGCCGTGGGTATCGCCATGTCGGTCGTGCTCGGGCTGATCATGCAGAACCTGGTCTTCGGCCCGCTTCGCGACCGGCCGACAATATCGAAGGTCATCGGATCGCTCGGGGCGTTGTTGTACCTGACCTCGCTGTCGCTGCATCACTTCGGGGCCCGGGCCCGCAATGTCGACGGCATCCTTCCCGATGGCGCTTGGGAACAACCCTTCGGGATGAATGGCCAAATTCCCTACGAGCGGTTGGCCCTGGCCGCCTTGGCGATCATTGTGGGAGCTGCCCTAACCCAGTACTACCGGTGGACACGCACCGGCCTCGCCACCCAGGCCGTCGAGGAGTCCGAGTTCGGCGCGGCCTTGCTCGGCTACTCGGTGCAACGCATCGCCACCGTAAACTGGCTGATCTCCACCACCCTCACCGGCGTCGCTGGAATTCTTGCCCTCGACTTCGTATCGCTCACCCCCACTCGGTACACGCTGTTTGTTATTCCGGCATTAGGGGCAGCCCTCTTCGGCAACCTCACCTCCAGCTGGATGGCCGGACTCGGCGGGGTCCTTCTCGGGTCCTTCCAGTCGGCGGCTGCCGGTCTGACGCTCGAGGAATGGTGGCCGACTGGTCTTCCCCAGGAGGGGGTCCGCCAAGCGGTCCCACTTTTGGTGATCGTCGCCTTCCAGTTCACCCGTGGCAACACCATCCCGGTCCGCAGCACCCGCTTCTTCGACCGCCAGCCCACCACGGTGATGACCCGTCGGGTCTGGCCCGGGCTGTTGGTGGTATCGGCAGCTGCGATCGTGCTTTTGGCCACCGGATCACGGGTGACCGAAGCAAAGTTGGTTGCTACGTTGATCGCCGCCATCTTGATGCTCTCTTCGGTGGTGCTCACGGGATACCTCGGCCAAATCTCACTCGCCAACGTCGCCTTCGCCGGCGTCACCGCGTACCTGGCTACCAAGTTTGCTTCCGATGGCAGCCAGTTCGGCTTCAGCCCGTTCGTGACCGAGGGCCCGGGGCTGCCGGCACCGATCGCCCTCTTCCTCGGAGTGGCCATCTCCGTGGTGGCTGGTGTGGTCATCGCGGTCCCCGCGGTACGCATTCGCGGCATCCAACTGGCGGTGGTCACGCTGGCGGCCGCGGTGGCCGCCACCGCTCTGGTGCTGGGCAATGAATGGCTGATGGGTCCGGGTGCACGGTCGAACGTCACCGTTCCTCCACCGAAGTGGTTCGGTGTCGAGGTTGGCGTGGCTACTGATGCGAGCGGGCTCAACGACCGAAGGCCCCTGGCGCTCTTTACGCTGGCGTGGCTTATCCTTACGGTGCTTGCGGTGACCGGTTTGCGACGTGGCATCACCGGTCGTCGTTTCCTTGCGGTACGGGCCAACGAGCGTGCTGCGGCCGCGGCCGGGATCAACGTGGCTGGCACCAAGCTGCTGGGCTTTGGCATCTCCTCTGCGATCGCGGGCATCGCCGGCGGGCTCACCGCCTACCAGCAGGGCGTACTCCAGATCACCACGTGGGGAGCGTTGGCGGGGATCGGCAACCTGGCCCTGTTGTTCCTGGGCGGCGTCGGGCGTCTCAGCGGCGTGGTGTTCGGGGCGCTGCTTACCCCTGGTGGGCTCACCAGCTCGACCTCCAGCGAGGGTGCGCTCCTTCGTGATGCTGTGGCCGGTCTGGCCATGATCGCGGTCGCGATCTTTCAGCCTGATGGCCTCACGTCGCTGATCCCCGCTCCCAAGCGAGCATGGCAATGGGTCCGTGATCGACTTGCCGCGTACGATCCCGGCAGTGAGTTCGAGGCTCGGGCGCTTCGAGCCGAGAGCCGGGCCCAACGTCGCCGATAGGTTGTTGACCCCGGGTTAGGCCCCGACCGCTCGCCGTAGTCGGTGTTCGGCCAGAGCCACTCCGAGCACAACCGCGCCGGAGACCAGGCCCAGCCAGAGTCCGATTCCGGGGCTCAGCCCGTCCTTCATAAAGACCGAGATCAGGGTGCCGAGCGGCAGCAGAAACAGGATGAGGCCGGCGAAGAACAAGCCATGGGAGTGCAACAGGTTGGGACCGGGCTCAGCCAACCCTTTGGGCCGCAGTCGCATCAGTGCCGCGGCCGCAACGACGATCCCGATGGCGAAGAGGAAGTACGACAACCGGGGACCAGATGTTGGGTTCCCGGCCCGGCCATCAAAGCCGGTTAGCTCTACCGACCCTGAGCTGAGCCAGGTAAGGAAGGGGAAAAGTGCCGCCCCAAGTGCGGCGACCATCGCCACCACGGAGAACACGATCTTCGGCGTTGAACCGAGGGGTTTGATCCCCTGGGACGGCTCGGTAGCCGCGAGGGTAAGGAACCCGATTTGGGGAATGATCGACGAGGGGAAGTAGGCCGCCGGGATAGCCCAGCCGGTGCCCGCGGGGAAGACCGCTAGCCACCCCACCGTGTAGGCGAGCAGGTTGATGACCGCTGCCAGCCCGAGGGCAATTGTGAGCTGCTCTACGCCGAGGCCGGGCACCACCTTCGACAGTCCGGCGATCCGCATCAAGGCCAAACCAACGAGGATCACGCCTAGGATCACCGCGATGATCCCGAAGCCGGCGCCGCCTTCGGAGCTAAACACGCCTTCGTCGGGTGTCCGCTTGGCCCAGTCGCCAATCACCACAAAGAGTAGGTAGAGCGCGGCCAGCACCAGGTGCACGGCCTGCAGTATTCGTTGGATGTTCACAGCCGCACCCTCGAGCGGTCGGAGTCCCGGACGTCGATGCCCTCAGCAACCTCCTCAAGATCGCCGAGGTAGCTGGCTTCGAGCAGGTCGCTGCGCTCAAGCAATTCGCTGGCCGAGCCTTCGAGCACGATCGAACCGTGGCTCATGACATAGGCCCGGTCACACACTTCAAGTGCGAGGTGCACGTGCTGTTCAACAATCAGCACCCCTGCTCCGGTTTCGTCAGCGATGTCGCGAACGATCGGGAGCAGCCGCTCCACGATGATTGGCGCCAGGCCGAGGCTCATCTCGTCGACCAGCAACAGCTTGGGGTTACTCACCAGAGCACGAGCCATCGCCAACATCTGCTGCTCGCCGCCCGAGAGTAGGCCGGAGCGGCGCCCCATCAAGGGTCGTAGCGCCGGCAGCAGGTCGAGTGCGGTGTCCATCCGCGACTTCTGTTCAGCCCGACTGCCCCGAAGGCCCAGCTTGAGGTTCTCCTGAACCGTGAGCCCAAAGAAGAGCGACCGATCTTCGGGCACATGAGCCAGCCCGCGGCGAGCCGTCTTGTGGGGCGCACCAAACGTGGTCGGTTCACCCAGCACCGTCACCGAACCTTCCAGCGCTTTCAGCAGCCCGGAAACGCTCAACAGAGTGGTCGTTTTGCCGGCCCCGTTTGGGCCGAGCAAAGCCACAACTTCACCGGGGGCAACATGAAGGTTGATGTCGCGAATCACCGCAACCCCGGAATAGCCCGCGGTCAGCCCCTTGATATCGAGCAGGTTCCCTTCGTCGGTCGATCGCGTCTCGACTGCCGTTGCTGTCGCCGTATCGGTCATAGCGTTGCCTCCGTTGTTTCGCCGACCCCACCAGCGAGTTGTTCCGCCGCTTGGGCTTGCACCTCTCCAGCCTGTTCCCCGAGGTAGGCCGCCTTCACTGCCGGGTTGTCTCGAACCTCGGCTGGTGTGCCTTCGGCGATGATCTGGCCGAAATCGAGCACATATATATAGTCGCACACACTAAGAACAAGGCCCATATCATGATCGATCAGAAAAACCGACATATCATGGTCAAGAAATGTTCTGAGCCGTTGGCCCAACTTCTGGCTTTCGGCGGTGTCGAGCCCCGCCGCAGGCTCATCGAGCAGGATCAACTTCGGTTTGGCGGCCAGGGCCCGGGCCACCCCAACCAGCTTGCGGCGACCGTGAGGAAGATCAGTGGGCATGGCGTCGGCGGAGTCGGTGAGGTCGAGCAGATCAAGGGCCCAGTCGACCCGCTCGGTCACTTCGGCGTTCTTCGGGGTGAGCCGGAGCATGTCCAGGATGAAGCTGTACCACTTGGTCGGGTAGCCGGCGACCAACAGGTTGTCTCGTATGGAAAGGTCTTCAAAGAGTTCGAGCGACTGGAATGTTCGAACCAGTCCGCGTGCGGCCCGTTCGTGCGGCTTGAAACCTCCAATGTCTTCGCCGGCGAAGGTTGCCGTACCGGCCGACATCGGCACATAGCCGGTGATGGCGTCGATGAAGGTTGTCTTGCCAGCACCGTTTGGTCCGATCAATCCGACGAACTTGCCTTCGGGCACCGCCAGGTCGACCTGGTCATTGGCGTTGAGGCCACCGAAGGTGACCGTAAGGCCCTTGGTCTCAAGTACGTTGCTCACGCCAGAACTCCTACTTCCTCGATCTCATCAACCGCCGGGTCGCTGACCAGGTCGATCGCGTCGTCCTCGATCACCTCAGGCTTTCGGCGCAGACCAGCCAGCACGTGGTTGCCCTGATCGGTGTTGACCAGGGCGATTCCTTCGCCGTTAGTGGCGATGGCGTTGATGATCAGCCCGATGCCACCAAAGAAGTTGATGATGGAGATGTCGATGCCGTCGAGGTGCAGGCCGAGCAGCTCGGCAACGATGCCGCCGGTCACCAACATGCCGCCAACCACTGCCCCGTACACCGTGGTGATACCTCCGAGGTACACAAACGCCAGGAGGGCCAGTCCGAGGAAGGGGCTGAAGTTCTCCGAGGTGAGCTGGGTGAGCTTGAACGAAAACATCACGCCAGCCAGGCCGGCGATGGCGGATGAGATGCCGAAGCCCAGCAGTTTGGTACGGGCCACGTTGATGCCAGCGGCAGCCGCAGCCCGCTCGTTGGCTCGTACCGCGAGGAAGCGTCGGCCCACCGCGCCTCGGCGCAGGTTGACCACCATCACACCGACCGCAGCGGTGATCGCCACGAGGAAGATGGTGTATTTCCAGTTGTCGGTTTGGTTTGACTCGGTGTTGAAACCACCGATGTTTTGACCGAGCAGCTCCGGAGCCGGCATTGGGTTGGTGCTGTCGGCACCGTCGCCCATCAGCCAGAGGTTCTTGAGCACAAGATCTTCGATTGCCACAACTGCGGCGATGGTGACCACTGCGAGCTGCACGCCCCGGATCCGAAGCGCCGGGATACCAATGGCGACGCCGACAACCACCGCGGCAGTGATCCCCAGGATCATGGCCGGCACGATCGGCAGCCCCGGACCGTCCTTCACGAAGAAGTCAAGGTCTCGCACCTTGGACCCGTCGGCGGCGAATCGAGCGGTGGCCCAGGCGGCAACACCGGCCAGGCTCCATTGGGCCAACGAGATTTGTCCCAGGTACCCCACCAACACCGTGAGGCTGAACATAAACAGCACAAAGATGAGGGTGGTGGTGAGTGTCGACTCCCAACTGGAAGTGAAGATGTTCGACAACAACAGCGCCACACCGGCACCGAACAACAGACCTACCGAAGCGTTCTTGGTCTCGGGTGAGCGCGGCTGCTTGCCGATGCTGATGGAGCCCCGAACCGGAAGCTTGTCGCCCCGGAGATACAACACGAGGATGATCACCGCCAGCGGAACAAACTGGCGAATGCCCTCGGGCGGAACGGCGGAAGACAGGAAATCCGAGTCTCGCCACCAACTTTGGGCCGCCAGGGTCACACCGACGCTCGAGATGGCACCGATGCCCAGGCCACCAGCGATGGCGCCCGGGATCGAGGTCAGGTTGCCGACCAGTGCCGCACCGAGGGCAGCCACGATCAGCAGCACCAGCTGGCTCGGCTGAGTGCGGTGCAGGAACATGATTCCGGCGATCCCAGCCAGTACTGAAGCGATCACCCAGTTGGCCCCGGCCAACAGCTGGGGCGAGTAGCCGAGCAGCGAGGCACCCTTTTCGTTTTCGTCAGCGGCTCTAGTGGCCAGGCCGAAGCGGGTGTAAGTGAAGACGGCCCAAACCGCAGCGCCCACCACCACGGCCAGCACTGCCATGCTGAGCGTCGAACGAGGCAGGTTGGAGCCGAGGCCGAGGAAGTTCTCCAGCGGTGGTTGCTTCTCGGCATCCCCGGTAAAGACCCAGAAGCCGGAGTCTTGACGGTTGGTCGGGCCGAAGTTGAGTAGCGCCGTCGATTGCAGGTAGAGCAGGACTCCGATGGAACCGATGACTTTGCCGAGCGTCGGAGCGTTCCGAAGGGGTCGGAACACAAGAAAGTGCATCATCAGCCCGATGAGGGCCGAGATCGAGAGACAGACAATGATTGCGAGCGCGGTGTTCGGGTTTTGAGCGATCGTGATCTCTGACGGCGTGAATCGCGTATCGGGCCAGGGCAGGAAAATGTTGCCACCATCGGGCTCGCGGATCTGGTCGAAGTTGTACGCGGTGTAGGCCGCGATGGCTCCGTGACCAAAGTTGATGACTCCTGAACCTCGAAACGCCACGACCAGGCCGGCGCCGAGAAGGGCAAAGACCGCCCCCGCACCTAGCCCTGCGATCAGCCCGAAGATCAGGTTTACCAATGTTCCTGCTGCCAGTATCACCAAAG
>CALAML010000318.1 GCA_937925845.1 uncultured Acidimicrobiales bacterium
CATCATGAGCCCACGCGCCGGCCGCCGGGCCCGAGCTTCGAAGCCAGAACTGGTCACGATCTTCTGGCGTGACATTCCGGCCCAGGTCACCGCCTCGTCGGGCGACGACCGCGTAAAGGTGCTTCTCGATGCCCGCTTCCAGCATGCGATCGACCGGGCCGCGATGGTGGCCGGGAAAAGCGACACCCAGAGTTACGTCGCCGAGTGGCGCCGTGAGGTGAAGCCCTTCGATGGCGATCCACAGACCGCGGCCGATGCCGAAGCCGAGCAGGTGAACGCCGCCTACGATGCCGACACCATCGAAGCCCTCGTCCGCTCCGGAGGCGTGGCCGAGGCCAAGCCTGCGGGCACCGACGAGAACGCAGAGATGAGCGAGAGCAAACCTGCTCCGGTCGACGATGCCTGACCCGACGTCTCCACCGAACCGCAAGAACACCGACTCCGACAGCACGCCGGTGGAGGTTGTCTTCACCCCATCGGGCCGCCGGGGTTCGGTGGCCCATGGCACCACCGTGTTGGAGGCGGCGCGCCAACTCGGCGTTGATCTCGACACCGTCTGCGGTGGTCGGGGGATCTGCGGCCGGTGCCAGGTGTTGGCCACCGATCCAACCGGGCTGAGTGGTCCGACCGCCATCGAAACCGACTATCGGGGCAAGCGCCCACTCGCAACCAATCACCGCCTTGGGTGTGCCGCTCAAATCCTCGGCTCGCCGTCGGCCACCGACGCCGCTGACGAGCCGGTCGGCGAAGTGGTCATCGATGTTCCGGAAGCCAGCCAGATCCACCGCCAGGTGGTGCGTAAGAGCGTCAACATCGACGACTTGGAGATCGATCCGGTCGTCACGCTCCACTACCTCGAGTTGGGTGGGTCCGAGCTCGAGGATCGAGCCGAGGAGG
This sequence comes from uncultured Acidimicrobiales bacterium, assembly GCA_937925845.1. GTDB lineage: Bacteria > Actinomycetota > Acidimicrobiia > Acidimicrobiales > CALAML01 > CALAML01. Next base: position 898 of record CALAML010000318.1, read on the forward strand.
ATCCGGGATCGGCTCCAGCGGTCGATGATCGCATTCTTGAGGCGCTGGCGGCCCAGTGGGATCGACCTGGCGTAACGGTTGCACCCTCGGCCCTTTCGCAGCTCCATCACGCGGCCTCAGCCCGCGACGGCGCCATGACAGTCGCGGTGCGGGGCGGTCCCCACTCCCCCGCGGGCACAGTGGTTGGCGCCTGGCCAGGCTTTGTCGATCGAATCGTAGGGGTGGCGGTAGATCTGGGCTCAACCACGATCGCCGGGCATCTGTGTGACCTGGCCAGCGGCGAGGTGTTGGCCAGCGGCGGCCGTATGAACCCCCAGATTCGATTCGGTGAAGACCTGATGAGTCGCGTTTCGCACGTGATGATGCACGACGGCGATCACACCGACCTTACCGATGCAGCGCGAAGCGCTATCGATGAGCTGGTCGACGAGCTGCTTGCCGATGCCAACGAACCAAAGAGTGACCTCTCCGATGACGGCTCTGTCGAAGGAGTCGGCCGCAACAGCAGCGAAGCGGGACTCGACCGGTCGAGGGTGCTGGAGATCACCGTGGTCGGGAACCCGATCATGCATCACCTGTTTCTCGGAATCGATCCCACCCCGTTGGGGCAGGCTCCGTTTCCTTTGGCCACCGATCGGGCCGTCGATGTTGCCGCTCCCGATCTCGGTCTTGGTTGCCCGAACGCCCGGGTCTACCTCGCCCCCTGTATCGCCGGCCACGTCGGCGCCGATACCGCCGCCGCCATCCTGAACGAAGGGCCGCACCGAACCGATCGGGTCCAGCTCCTGGTCGATGTCGGCACCAATGCGGAGATCGTGCTCGGGAATCGCCACCAGCTCTTTGCCGCGTCGAGTCCCACCGGCCCCGCCTTCGAGGGGGCCCAGATCAGTGCCGGCCAGCGGGCCACTGCGGGTGCCATCGAACGGGTGCAGATCGACCGGGAAACTCTCGAGCCGCGCTATCGGGTGATCGGCTGCGAGCTCTGGTCCGACGAAGACGGCTTCGACGCCGCCGCAGCCAAGCTCGGAATCAACGGCATCTGTGGGTCGGGCATCATCGAAGTGGTTAGCGAGCTTTTCCTGGCCGGGGTGATCGGTAGCGACGGCGTGGTGCGGGGCGAGTTGGCCGACCGGTCGAACCGTATTGTGGCCGACGAGCGCACCTTCTCATACGTGTTGGGTGAGGGTCCGCCGGAGATTCGAGTGACCCAGGCTGACATTCGAGCCATTCAGTTGGCCAAGGCCGCCTTGCGGGCCGGCATCGACCTGTTGGTGAACCACGCCGCCGCGGCGGGCATCACCACCATCGACGAAATCCGGTTGGCCGGTGCCTTCGGCGCCCACATCGACCCAACCCACGCCATGGTCCTGGGCCTAATTCCCGACCATCCGGTCGAGGCGGTGTCGTCGGTCGGCAACGCCGCCGGAGCCGGTGCGGTTCGGGTGCTGATGTCGGCGACAGCCAGGGCCGAAGTCGAAGCGGTAACCGAGCAGGTGGTAAAGATCGAGACCGCGCTTGAGCCCACTTTCCAGGATCTTTTTGTTGCTGCTCTAGCCTTTCCCCACGCCGATGCCCCGACCCCCGTTCTCTCGACCCTCGTTGACCTGCCCACCCCGACCCCGGCTGGCTCCCAGTCGGGTCCAACCAGGCGGCGCCGACGCCGTTCTTCAGGAGCCCCATCATGAGCGACACCACCGACCCCACCAGCGATTCCAGCGGCGGTGACGCCGAGGCTGCGCCGGCCGCCGGACGTAAGGCCCGGGGCCGACGCTCCGGAGGCCGAGCCGGCCGCAAGGCGGCCCGCCAGGCCAGCGCCGAGCCCACCCTGCCCTTCATCACCCGAACCATGAAACCGTTCGAGTTGGTGTCGGACGAAGGCCTCGAAATGATCGAGCACAACGCCGAGGTCATCCTCGAAGAGAAGGGCCTCAACTTCAACGACTACCCGTTGGCCCAGGAGCTGTTCAAAGACGCCGGCTGCGATATCGACGGTGCTCGAATCCGGTTCCCGCGCGGGCTGTGTCGCCAGTTGATCCAGGACAACGCTCCCGCCCAGTACACCCAGCATGCTCGCAACCCGGAGCGCAACGTCGAGATCGGCGGCCCCCACACGGTCTTCGCCCCCAACTACGGGTCGCCCTTTGTGTTCGATCTGGATGAGGGTCGCCGCTACGCCACCATCACCGACTTCCAGAACTTTGTGAAGCTGGCCAACGAGAGTTCGAACCTGCACCACTCGGGCGGCACCGTCTGCGAGCCGGTCGACATTCCCGTGAACAAGCGCCACCTCGACATGGTGTACGCCCACCTGAAGTTTGGCGACAAGCCGTTCATGGGTTCGGTCACCGCTGAGGAGCGGGCTCAGGACAGCGTCGACATGGCCCGGATCGGCTTTGGCGGCGACCTGGCCGACCGTACGGTGATGACCAGCCTGATCAACGCCTCGTCACCAATGTGTTGGGACGCCACCATGTTGGGCGCCGCCAAGGTGTACGCCGAGAACAATCAGGCGTGCGTGATCTCGCCGTTTATTCTCGCTGGCGCCATGGCGCCGGTGACCACGGCCGGGGTAGCCGCCCAGACGCTGGCCGAGGCCATGGCCGGGATGGCGTTTTGCCAGTTGGTTCGCCCGGGAGCGCCGGTGGTGTTCGGCTCGTTCGCCTCGTCGATGTCGATGCAGACCGGCGCCCCAACCTTCGGCACGCCGGAGCCGGCGATGGTGCTCTACACCATCGGTGCCCTCGCCCGTCGGTTGGGTGTGCCGTTCCGTTCAGGAGGGTCGCTGACCGCGTCGAAGCTGCCCGATGCCCAGGCTGCTTACGAGAGCGCATCGACGCTGTTGCCCACGATGATGGCGGGAGTCAACTTTGTGCTGCACGCGGCCGGTTGGCAGGAGGGCGGTCTGGCCATCGGCTATGAAAAATTCGTGTTGGACTGTGATCAGTTGGGCATGATGGCCACCTTCGCCAAGGGGGTGGACCTTTCCGAGAATGGTCAGGCCATGGACGCCCTTCGGGAGAACGAACCAGCCGAGCACTTCCTCGGCACCGCTCACACCTTGGCCAACTTCGAGACCGCCTTCTACCGCTCCGACATCGCCGACAACAACAGTTACGAGCAGTGGGATGAGGATGGCCGCCTCGACGCCGGCACTCGGGCCAACGGTTTGTGGAAGGAGCGGTTGGCCGCTTACGAACCGCCGCCGCTCGATGACGCGATCGATGCTGAACTGCTTGACTTCATCGCCCGCAAAAAGGAATCGTTACCCGACTCGTTCGAGTAGGCCGAAGCAGTCTCAAAAGGAGGCTGTTAGCAGAGGCTTGATCCGCTGATGGTGTGCACGTTCGCTGACCCGCCGCGTTCGGCCACTACCAGCTGCTCTTGCGCCGGCCACCACGCGAGCGCTCCGGCGGGGACCCCGATATCGGCAACTTCAGTCCAGGTGGTCAGGTCGGTGGTGCTCCAGATACCGCCGGCGTCGTCCGGCGCAAAAAGGGTTGGAGTCCCGGAGGTTTCACAGGCGATGGCAAAGAAGTCGTAGGTGGCGCCAGGGCGGGTGAAGGGCAGGTCGATCACGGACGCGACTGTGCCGGCCGGGCCGATGGTGCGAATGCGTTCCCGGTTGGCCGACATCGATACCAGCTGCCCGTTGAACTCGACCGGCCGGGCCGCCAGGTCGGGGCTGAAACCGGTCACCTGGTTCCAGGTGAAGCCATCATCGGTGCTGCGCCACATCACCACCGTTGGTGGAAGGCCCTGGGCTGCGGGGAAGGTGAAGGCCACCAGGTAGAGCGCTCCGGCGAAGCGGGTGATGTTCATGGCCCGGTGGTGTGGAAGCGTCGCCCGGTGTTCCCAGTCGTTGGTGCCGGTCGGCGCGGTGAACACCACCGCCCGACCAAAGACCGCCCCCATAGAGAAGGTGAGGCCGCTCACCTGATCCACAAAGAGTTGTTGGCCGTGGATGTGGCACGGCAGGTATGGGTCGGTCGACCATAACTCCACCGTGACCCCGGCCTGGCTGGTTTCGCCGGTGTCGCGGCGACCATCGGCGTTGGTGTCGTTCCACACCTGTCCGCCAACCACGCTGCCTCCGGCGAAGCCGGTGGCGTCGGCCGACTGGGTGGCCCCGCTGATGGTCGAGTTACCGGGGATGAGGCCGGCGTCGATTTGGTTGTTGGTCCAAGGGGCGAAGCTGTCGGCGCCAGGGCCGCAGACATCGGCGTAGCCGACACCCGAAACCGGGTCACTCGAGCCGGTGCTGGTTTGGGCGTTGCGACCGTTGTTGTTGCCGACGCTGGTGGTCAGCTTCGATCCGGGCGGCGGAACAAATCGAACCTGGTAGATGGTCTCTCGTAGTGCGGAGAACGAGTACTGGCCATCGGCGTCGGTGGTCGTTCTGGCGACCAGCCGCCCCTGCGGGATGCGGTGGCGAAGCTTAGTGAATCCACCTGCACTATCGACCTGGTAGATGTTCCCGGCCCGCCAGGTGTCGCGAGGATCGGCGCCGGTGATCACCACACCCGGTCCCCCACCGCCTGGCCTCGAATCAACCGGCTCAAGGTCGGCGAACCCCTGCTCGAAGGGCTGGCCGATGGCGGTGATCCCGCCGTTGCGATAGCGGGCCAGGAGCGAACCGTTGATGTCGTTCGGCAGCGACCCGCCCATGCCCAGATAGAGGTCATCCCCAATCGGCTCGATCGAATAGACACCGACAAACTCGGGGTCGATCGCCGCTGTGGTCTGAGCCTGGTACCAGCCGGCCCAGTCGGCGGCTCCCGATGGTGGGAGCTGGTCAACCGGCACCAACGGGGTCACCGAAACACACGCCGCCGCGATCATGGCGGCAAGGGCCAGTACCGCGGCGATGATCATCGGCTTCGATTCCATGGCGTCTGCTCCCCGAAGTTGGCTTCCCACACTATTTGAGAGGCGCCGCCGAACGTCGGTCACCAAATCTGAACATTATTCATTTAATCGCCCTCAATGCCGCGCGCTTTGTTCCCGATACCTAGGTGTTCCTTCCTGCCGAGGAAACTCTCAGATGTCCAGAACATCATCCAAACTTTTAGCGAAGACCCTCCGGAGCACAACACCAGCCCGGTTGGCCCGTCGGGGCCGCATCATCGCCGCGCTGATTCCGCTCGGCGCCCTCGCCGCCGCTATCGGGCTTCTTATTCTGGTGTCAAAGGTCCACAACGAAGACACGGCGCGCCAGGAGATGCTGGCCAACGTCGACCTGATCGCCAACGAGTCGGCCGCCGTGACCGACGGTTACCTGGGCGCGGCCGAGTCGGGCGCCGAGGTCCTGACCCGGCTGCATCAGCCGCAGGGTGACGACACCCCCTCCAGCGATCTGCTGGCCGACACCGAACCGGTGTTGGCCTCGCTCTGGGCTGTGATGTCGGTCCATCCACAACTCGATGGCGCCTTCGTCGGATTCCCGGACGGCGGGTTTGTTTTCCTACGTCGCGATGGCGAAGACTTCAGCGCCAAGATCATCACCATCGAGCCTGAGAACGAGCGAACCGTTGAGCTTCGATCGATCGACGCCGACTTCACCACCCGTTCGGTGCAACCGAATGTCGAAGACAGCTACGACCCTCGGGATCGACCCTGGTACCAAGAGGCGGTTGAACTCGAAGCTCCGGTATGGACCGATCCGTACACCTTCTTCGAGACCGGCGAACCCGGAGTGACCCATGCTCGCCCGGTGGTCGATACAAACAACGAGGTCACTGCTGTCATCGGTCTAGATGTCCGGCTGACCGCGCTGATCACCTTCCTCGGCGATCGGCGGCCGAGTTCGACCAGCACCGTCTCGGTGGTGAACGGGCGGGGCGAGCTCATCGCCGGGACCGAAAACGAATCGAGCCTCGAGGTCGATCTCGAGCTGATCTCGGCCACCGGTGAGGCTGGGGTGACCAAGCTGGCAACCACCGCTGATGGCCCTGCGGCGGTATCGATCAAACCGGTGGTCGATACCGCCCCTTGGCATCTGGTGGTGTCCGCTCCAGAGGCCGACTTCCTGTCGGGTCTTCGAGAGAATGCCGACCGTCTGGCCTTAACTAGCTTCCTCGCCATCGTGGCCGCCAGCGCGGTGCTGTGGGCGGTGGCGGTCCGGATGCTCTCTCGGGTGGGCGAACTCCATCGCGCTGCGACCTGCGACAGCCTGACGGGCCTGGCCAACCGCGAGACCGTTCGTGAGGACCTCAACCACCGGATCAACAAACCCGATGGTGCGGTGGTTGCGGTGTTGATCATTGATATCGATCGGTTCAAGACCATCAACGACACCTACGGACATCTCGCCGGTGACCTGGTGTTGACCGAGTCCGCCAAGCGCCTCACCGACAACCCAAGCACTCGCACCGGCTGCCGCGATCATCAGGTCGGACGCCTCGGCGGGGATGAGTTGATCGTTGTCTTCGAAGCTCCAAGCGTGGGAAACGCCTATTTGTCGACCCTTGAAGTCCACAGCCGCCTGCAGCAGCCATTTTCTCTTGGTGACCAACTCGATGATCAACGGCTGAACGTCGGCTTCAGCATCGGGTTGTCCTGGCAGCCTCTCGGAGAGAAGCGGTCTGCAGCTGATCTGCTTCGCGAAGCCGACATCGCCCTGTATCGCTCGAAGGCCCACGGTGGCGGGGTATCAAGCTTTTCGAACGACGGCTTGGCCCCAGTTCCCGATGGCTTTGCTCTTGACGACTCTGGGACTGATGTTGAAGAGATCCAGGAGTGGTTGGCCAGCAACCGGTCAGAGCCTGCGGCCTGAGGGAACTGCCTTACCCCTGGCTGAGGTCGGCGTTCATGGCATCGAGGGCCTGGCGGGCCGAACCGGCGAAGTCGTCGGTGTCGGTTTTGGTCCAAGCGGCGGTGATGCCGCGGCTGGAACTCACGAGCACACCGCTGCCGTCGCTGCGGGCACCAGCGAGAGCGTCGGCGGCGCTGGCTCCCTGAGCTCCGTAGCCGGGTACCAAAAAGAGGGTGTTGGGCATCTTTTTGCGAAGCCGCCGGGCATCATCGGGGTAGGTCGCTCCCACCACTGCGCCGACATCGCTGAGACCACATTGACCGAGCCGGGCCGAGCCCCACTCGTGAACCAGCGCGGCGACGGTGTCGGCCACATTGGTGCCTCGGGCCTCACCATCGGCCAGGTTGATGTCCTGGAGTTCGCCCGAACTCGGGTTGGAGGTTTTCACCAGCACAAACACACCGCGTTCCTCGGCCGGGTCATCGAGGATGGTCAGCACCGAGTCGGAACCGAGGTAGGCGTGCACCGTGAGCCATTGAGCGTCCCCACCGGTGACCGGTTTGTCGCCAAAGCCCGGAGCGCCGCCGAAGAAGGATTCTCGGTAGTGGATTGCCGAAGACCCGAGGTCGCCCCGCTTTCCGTCGGCGATCACCGGGATACCGGCGTCGCGAGCCATGGCCATGGTGTCGAGTAGGCACTGCCAACCGGCGGCGCCGTAGGCCTCGTAGCAGGCAACTTGCGGTTTTACCGCGGCACAGGCTCCGGCAATCGCTTCGATGATGCCGGCGTTGAACTCGGTGAACGCCGCCGCTACCGCTTCGGCGGTGTCGCCATGGGCATCGAGCGCGACGCGCTGCAACGACTCCGGAATCATGTCGGGTCGGGGATCGAGCCCGACACAGGCCCGTGACCCCGAAGTTTCCATCGCCAAGTTGATCTCGTCTGCTGCATGCACCACGGCGCAAACCTTAGCTGCGCCGAGTTGGTGGCCGGAACAAGCCCGCCCCGGCCTGGCCCGGTGTCAGCCTTTGGCCGCGGTCCGTTCAGGGTCCCAGTGGGGCTTGGGCACCGCCACCGCTTCGAGCTCGCCCAGTTCGGGATGGGCGACGGAGAACGTGGTGCCGAGTTCAGCCATCTCGATGGGAACCATGGCGTAGCCGATGTTGCGGTTCAAGCGGGGTGACCAGCAGGCCGAGGTGAGCTCGCCCACCTGTGCTCCAGCGGCAGAGACCGGCAGCTTGGCCGGCATCCGCCCATCGCTGAACGTGCCCATGTCGGGTCCGCTGAGGTCCACACCCACCAACCGGCGCTCGGGTCCATCGTCTCGGATTTGTCGAAGCGCCGACTTGCCGATGAAGTCATCGGGTTGATCAAGATCGACCATCCAGCCGTATCCCATGTCGACTTCAAACGGGTTGGTCTGTTCGCTGATGTCACACCCATGGGCGAGGATGCCAGCCTCGATCCGACGTACGTGGTTGGGAGCGATAGGGCGAATGCCGTGGTCTTCCCCTGCGGCCATCACGATGTCCCACCATTTTTCGGCCTTGGCGTTGCCGTTAGCGCTGGCATCGGTCACGTAGACCTCGTAACCGACCTCGGTGCTCCAACCGGTTCGTGAGATCACCAGGTGGAGGTCTTCGTAGGTAGTCTCGGTCAGCCGGTAGTAGCCGAGGTCAAGGATGGCGGAGCCAAAGATGTCGGCCATCACCGCTTTGGCTTTTGGTCCCTGGATCTGGACCGGCGCCACGTCGGGTCGGCTGATGTTCACGTCGAGACTGCCATTGGCGGCCAACCCCTGGCACCACAGGTGCACGTCGGCATCCGCGGTGCTGACCCAGAAGCGATCCTCAGCCAGGCGCAACAGCACCGGGTCGGCGATGATGCCGCCGCTCCGGTTGGTGATGAAGGTGTATTTACACTGGGCCACCTGGCACTGGAGCATGTCGCGGGGCACGAGTTGCTGAACAAATCGACGGGCGTCCGGCCCGGAGATCTCCACCTGGCGTTCGTTAGCCACGTCCCAAAGGGTGACCCCCTCGACCAGGGCCCAGTACTCAGCGACCGGATCGCCGTAGTGCAGGAGTTGGTACATATGGTTGTACACCGCCACCGCGGCGCGGTCCGGATCGATGTGGCGCAGAGCCCGCTGGAAGTAGGGCGACTCGGCGATGCGGGCGTAACGGGTTGGCCCCGATGTCCACGGCGGGACGCTCGTGCCTCGACTCATTGGGTGTCCCTGTGGGGTTGAGGTACGGGACCGGGGCGACAGGCTGGGCTGTTCATGGCTGGTCGTTTCTCGAAAGCTTTCGACAGGCACAAATCTATTGGCCTGGCGGAAATCGGTGCTTTGGGTCTCCGTACACTGGCAGAACGCAAGGTTTGCGACCAAAATGGTTCACCGGACCACTCGTGGTTCCGGCTCGGCCTCCGGAGGTATCCGGCGGGTTGCACCAGTCCACTTACCGCCGGTCTTTCCGACCTTCGGTAGAGCCACACGAGGCGGTTGATGACCAACGAAACCTACCCCGCAGCAGGATCCACTCCGGCTGCCCCCACAAGATCGCTGGTGCACGGTCCGCCGATCATCACCCAGGTCCCCCATTCCCCTCCGACCGTGGCCAAACCCGACGGCGCTGCCGTTCGCCTCGAGTGGCCCGACGGCTCCACTGTCCGTTTGCCGTATCTGTGGTTGCGCGACCACTGTCCCTGCTCGGAGTGTCAGGTCATCGAGATCGGCGAACACCGCGTGATCATCGGCAACCAGCCCGAGGACCTCGCTGCCAACACCGCCACGATCGTCGAGTCCGATTCCACGACCTGGGCCCTCGATGTCACCTGGCCCGACCATGCCAGCACCTTTAGCTGCACCGACCTACAGCGGCTCGTGGCATCGAGCCAGCGCGGTCAGCGGCGGGTCACCACCTGGTCCTCCGACTTCGCCCCGGACCGTTTTGATCATGATGCGGTCATCACCGATCAGGCAACGGCCAAGAACATGTGGGAGGCCTTCGCCGAGTTTGGCGCGGTGGTGGTTACTGGCACCCCGACCGAGCCGGGCACGGTCGAAGAGTTCATCAGCCGGTTTATGCCGGTTCGGGAGATGCCCTTTGGCCGGGTTCACGATGTGGCGGTGAACACCCGGGCCTACAACGTGGCTCACACCGCCGAGGCGCTGCCGCCCCATAACGACTTTGCCTCGATGTCGTGGCCGGCGAGTGGTCAGGCGCTGCATATGCTCACCAACGAAACCGACGGTGGCGACAGCATCATCGTGGACGGTTGGCGACTGGCTGAAGAGTTTCGGGCCGCCCAGCCCGAGAGCTTCGAGGTGCTGAGTCGGGTGCCGGTTGGGTTCCGAATGTTTAGCGACACGGTGGAAACCTGGACCCGTCAACCGCTGATCCGCTGCGACTCGGAGGGTAACGTCAGCCACTTCCGATACTCGAACCAGTTGATCCAGCCGCTCGACCCCCAGCACCCTGATCTCGACTCGTTCTACAAGGGCTACCACGCCATCTGTCGGGCGGTGGTCGACCCGACCAACCAGGTCCGTTTCCGACTCGAGGCCGGTCATATGCTTCTGGTCCATGGCCATCGGGTACTGCACGGCCGTACTGCGTTCTCCAGCGGCGGGGCTCGCCACTTGCAGGACACCTACTTCGATTTCGACGACGTCCTCGCGCCGCTCACCAGGCCCGACTGATCCCGCCTCTTCAGGCTCTCACCTAAGCGCCGGACACTCTCCGGTCGATGCCTTCCCAGAAGGGTTCGCGGAGGTCTTTGCGTTTGATCTTGCCAACTGGGCTTTTGGGTAAGGGTTCGGTGGTGAGTTTCAACCCTGCCGGCTTCTTGTAGGACCCGAGTTCGTCGACGACCCGGGCCGTCAGCTCCGCTTCGGTCACCGCCGCTCCTTCGGCTATTACACACACGGCGTAGGGGGCCTCTCCCCACTGCTCGCTCGGGATGCCGAAGACCGCCACCTCAATAATGTCGGGATGATTGGCGATGACGTTCTCGAGCTCTGCGGGCCAAATGTTGTAGCCGCCGGAGATGATCATGTCGTCGGCTCGGTCGACTATGTAGAGGTACCCGTTGCGGTCGAGTTTCCCGAGGTCGCCGGTCTTTACCCAACCATCGTGGATTCGTTCGGCGGTGGCCGAAGGGTTGTTCCAAAACCCGCTCATCATCCCGTCCGATTTAGCCACGATCTCGCCCACCTGGTCGGCGGCCACCGGCTGGTTGTCTTCATCCCAAATCTCAACTTCGGAAAACGGCAGGGCCAGGCCGCAGGCCCGAAGCGGATTCGATCCCTCAAGCTCGGCGAACCACTGGGCCGAGTTCATCATCGATACGGGAAGCACTTCGGTCTGGCCGTATCCCTGGAAGAGCACGTCACCGAAGAGGTCGCGGGCGGCGAGCGCGGTGGCGTCCTGGATCGGTGCCGCCGCGATCAGCAGGCACTCGAGGCTCGAGAAGTCACGGTCGGCGGCCCGACCATCCTGCAGGAGTGCGTTCACCATCGTTGGCACCATGAACGCGTACTTGATCTTTTCGTTTTCGATCAGGTCGAGGGTGCCTTCGATGTCGAAGTGGTCGGCCATCACATTGGATCCACCGCCCAGCCACATCGGCAGGAACTGGTAGCCGGAGCCGTGGGAGATCGGGCCGAGGTGCAGGCAGGCGTCGCCGGGTTCCACTGGCGGGAAGGTGTAGAACCAGTCGCGGCCTGCGGCCAACCACGCTCGATGGGTGTAGGCCACACCTTTTGAGAGGCCGGTGGTGCCGCCGGTGTGACGGATGATGAAGTTGTCGTCGGCCTGAACCACAACGTCGGGGTCGCTATCGGCTTGGGCCGCCAACCAGCCTTCGTAGCTGTCGTCGCGGATCAGCACATGGTGAAGGTCCGGGAGCTCCGTGGCCAGGCCGTCGACTTCATGGGCGTGCTGTTCGCTCACCAGCAGCGCCTTGCAGTTGGTGTGGCCGAGCATGTGGAGATGGGCCGCCCGACCGTTGCGGGGATACAGCGGCACCCGGACCACGTTGGCGATCGCCGCTCCGGCGAACAGGTCGGCGGCCTCGATCGAGTTGTCCTCAAGCACGCCAACCCGATCACCCGGTTCGAGGCCGAGCGCCCGAAGACCGTTGGCCAGCCGGACCCCGCGCTCCCAGGCTTCGCCAAAGGTCAATCGACGGTCACCGTGTACCACTGCTTCCCGACCGCCGTAGTGCCGGGCCGCTCGCCTCATCAGCGTTCTGACATCCATACAAGACCCCCCGTGGTCACACTAGTTGGGGGTCGATCCGGCTCGTCGGTGAAGGTGGGTTCGGGCCTGACCGGACTGGGAGCCTCCTGGGCCTAACCTTGGTGGGGTGGAGCGCGCCCTGATTCGATTTCCGACCGCAGCCGGTCGACGGTGGCTGGAGTTTCGCGATGCCATCGACACCATCGAGGCCCACGAACTCGATGAAGTGCTCCCTGCCCTGGCCAGGGTTGAAGACCACACCAACCAGGGTCGCTGGGCGGTTGGCTTGGTGAGCTACGACGCCGGTCCCGCGTTTGACTCGGCGATTCGGAGCCAACGAAACCCGAACGTTCCGCTGCTGGTGTTTGGCATCTTCGACGATCCGGATCGCTCACGGGGCCCGGCCGGCGGCGACTTCGAAGTCTCGAAGTGGTCGCCTACCCTCGACCGCGCCACCTACGAGGCCGCCGTCGCCGGCATCAAGGAGCCGATCGCCGCCGGTCGCACCTACCAGGTGAACTTCACCATGCGAATGCGGGCCCGCTTCGCCGGCGATCCGCTTGGCCTCTTCGAAGCGATGGCCCGAGCCCAGCGGGCCGACCATCAGGCCTATCTCGACCTCGGTGACGCCGCCGTCTGCTCCGCGTCGCCGGAACTGTTCTTTCATCGGGAAGGCCGACGGGTCACAACGCGACCGATGAAGGGCACCCGCCCCCGACACCCCGACCCTGTCGAGGACCAGGCACTGATCTCCGATCTGATCCTCAGCCGCAAGGATCGGGCCGAGAACACCATGATCGTCGACATGATGCGCAACGATCTTGGTCGTATCGCCGAGGTCGGTTCGCTCGATGTTCCAGCCTTGCACAGCATCGAGACCTACCCCACCGTGCATCAGATGACGTCGACCGTCACCGCCGACACCGATGCCTCGCTGGTGGAGTTGTTTGTGGCGCTGTTTCCGGGAGCATCGATAACCGGCGCCCCCAAGGTTTCGACCTCGGGCATCATCACCGACATCGAGTCCGACCCGCGCGGCATCTACACCGGAGCGGTCGGCGCTATCTCTCCCGGTGGGGTGAGCGAGTTCAACATCTCGATCCGAACCGCCTGGGTCGACCGGGTTCGGGGCACCGCCGAGTATGGGGTTGGCGGTGGCATCGTGTGGGACTCCGACCCGACCTCGGAGTGGTTCGAGGCCCTTCACAAGGCGCGGGTGCTCGATCGGGCCCAGCCCTCGTTGCGAATGCTGGAGACCATGGGTTGGGAGCCCCGGGCCGGCGCCACCCTCCTCGACCGACATCTGGATCGGCTGCGGAACTCGGCCGAACACTTTGGTTTCGACTTCGATGTTGGCGAGCTTCGGCGCCGGGTGGAGGAGATCCGCTCGGACACCCCGGCCAAGGTGCGGGTGTTGTTGGCCTCCGATGGCGCTCTCGATGTGGAAGTTGGGGATCTCGGTGAGAGTCGCCCGACCCCGTGGACACTGCCGATCGATACCGAACCGGTCGATTCTTCCGATGAATTCCTCCGTCACAAGACCACCCATCGGGACCGCTACCAGGAGGCCCAGGACCGGTTCCCGGATGCTCCCGACGTGGTGCTGTGGAACGAGGCGGGCGAGCTGACCGAAACCTGTCGGGGCAACCTGGTGATCGAACTCGACGGCGCGCTGGTGACACCCCCGACCACCAGCGGCCTGCTACCGGGCACCTTTCGAGATGAGCTGTTGGCCAACCAGGCCGTTACTGAACAGGTCGTGCTGGTAAAGGATCTGGAGCGGGCCACCCGCACCTTCATGATCAACTCGGTGCGAGGCTGGATCCCGGTACAGATCGACGTTGAACCCAAGGTCGATTTCGCCTCCGATTTCGCCAACTAGCAATGGACGAGTTTGTTTTCTGGATCGTTTCAGCGGGGTTGGTTGCCCTCTGTGTCCTCACCTATTTCGGTGTCCGTGCCGCCCTCCAGCGGATCGAATCCGATCGCCAGGTAAACAGCGAGGAGGGGCTCTGGTGGGTTCGCCTCCACTGGAGCCATCCGAAGCTTCGGCTCGGCGTCGCTCGAAAGGCCTTTCGGCTGCGCCCAGCCGACCTCCGGAGTCGGCACCGCCAAGGATCGGATGGGGACAAGGGCGAGATCCAGAACCGGGAGAGCCAGGAACTTGGATGTCTTGGTGAACTGGTCGGCGGGTTCCTCTTCGAGATCCCAGCCGTTGCCCTGGCGGCGTTGTTTCTCGTCGCCGTGCTTCTGCTGATCGGCCTGGCCATCGAACTGATCATCTTTGCCGTCGGCGCGGCGCTCTTTACCTTCGCCCGCACCGCATTCGGCCATCCATGGAGCATCGAGGTTGATGAGCCAGACGGCGAGGTTCACCTCTTTGAAGTTCGGGGTTGGCGGAGTGCCCGGGAGGCCGCTGCCCTCACCCGGGAGTCCATCGAGTCCGGTGAGTTCGACATCGCCGCGATAGAGAGGAAAGTCGCCGCCCGACGATCCAAGGAACCGAAGTGGGACTGATTCGCGATCTCCGGCAGCCTGGGCGCACCAGCTCGCCACATGCTGGCGGTGCCCCTCGGAATCGCTGAGGCCGACCGGCGACCGTTAACCTTTCATGGTGAGTTCAACGTCGCGGTATGACTTTGTAATAGTTGGTGGCGGTTCGGCTGGTTGTGCCCTGGCCAATCGGCTGAGCGCCGATCCCGCCAACCGGGTGCTGGTGCTGGAAGCGGGTCGACCCGACTGGCGGTGGGATGTGTTTATTCACATGCCGGCGGCGCTCGCGTTCCCGATCGGTAGCCGTTTTTACGACTGGAAATATGAGTCGGAACCCGAGCCGTTCATGAACAATCGGCGGGTGTATCACGCCCGGGGCAAGGTGTTGGGCGGTTCGAGCTCGATCAACGGGATGATCTTCCAGCGGGGCAACCCGATGGACTACGAACGGTGGGCCAGGGAACCGGGCATGGAGCAGTGGGACTACGCCCATTGCCTCCCGTACTTCAAGCGCCTCGAAACCTGCATGGCCGGCGCCGACGAGTACCGCGGCGGCGAGGGTCCGCTCACCATGGAGCGCGGCCCGGCGACGTCGCCGCTGTTCCAGGCCTTCTTCCGCGCCTGTGTGCAAGCGGGCCATCCGATCACCTCCGACGTGAACGGCTACCAGCAGGAGGGCTTTGCTCCCTTTGATGGCAACCGGAGCCGGGGCCGACGCATCTCGGCGTCGGTGGCCTATCTCCGGCCGGCGATGGATCGACCGAACCTCGACGTGGTCACGATGGCCACCGTTGGCAAGATCCGTTTCGACGGCACCCGGGCGGTTGGTGTCGACTACACCCTGCCGGGTCGCCGCAAGCGGAGTGTTGACGCTGGTGAGGTGATCAGCTGTGGCGGCGCCATCAACTCACCTCAGCTGCTCCAACTCTCCGGGGTTGGCGATGCCGATCATCTCGGGTCGCTCGGGATTCCGGTGGTCCATGACCTGCCTGGTGTTGGCGAGAACCTTCAGGACCATCTCGAGGTGTACGTGCAGTACGCCTGCAAACAGGACGTGTCGATGCAGCCGTACCTGGCTCATTGGCGCAAGCCCTTTATCGGCATGCAGTGGCTGGCTCGACGGGGACCGGCTTCAACCAGCCATTTCGAGGCCGGCGGTTTCCTGCGCTCGAACGATGAGGTCGAGTGGCCCAACCTGATGTTCCATTTCCTGCCCCTCGCCATCCGGTACGACGGTTCGGTACCTGAGGGTGGCCATGGCTATCAGGTGCATATCGGTCCGATGTTCAGCGATGCCCGCGGTTGGGTGCGGATCCGCTCGACCAATCCGAAGGAAAAGCCGGCGATGCTGTTTAACTACCTCAGCACCGAGCAGGATCGTCGTGAGTGGCCTGAGGCCATCCGCTGTGCCCGCGACATCCTGACCCAACCCGCCTTCGACCAGTTCAACGACGGCGAGATTTCGCCGGGCCCCGACGTTGAGACCGACGAGGAGATCCTCGACTGGGTGCGTCGCGATGCCGAAACTGCGCTGCATCCGTCGTGCACCGCTCGGATGGGCACCGACGACATGTCGGTCACCCATCCCGACTCGCTTCGGGTCCACGGCGTTGACGGCCTCCGGGTGGTCGACGCCTCTTCGATGCCCAACGTCACCAACGGCAACATCTATGCGCCGGTCATGATGATCGCCGAACGGGCCGCCGACATGATCCTGGGCAACACCCCGCTCGAGGCCGAGGACGTGCCGTGGTACCGCCATGGTCATCATGGCGACGGCAGCCGGGAGTCATCCTCAACGACCGCTCGGTAGGCACTCTCCCAACGGCCTACGATCACTCGGCCCGGATCACCAGCGAGCTCACGATCATGTCGTGCCAGGTTTGCTGGCGGCTGTCGAAGAGCATCCAGAGGTAGCCGAGAAAGCACAGGTTGCCGGATATGTAGTTGCCGAAGAGGTAGCGACCCCAGGCCCGACCCAGACCGATTGGAGCCATGGTGTTCTGGTCGACCACCCGAATCTTGGCGAGTCGTCGACCGAAGGTCTGACCGCTGACCGACACCGGCTTCACCAGGTAGAAGTGGACCACGGCGATGACAGCAACCAAGAAGAGGATCGCAAGGGAGCCGATCACGAGCCACCCGGTGCCGGTCGGGATTTGGCTTTCCACGATCTCACCGAACTGGTTGGTGGTGAGCCGGGTTTCTTTGGGAGCGGCAACAATCCCACCGACCATCAACACCGCCGGGATCGAAAGCAGCAGGCTCGCCACCAGCGTGTCCACCAGGAAGGCCACAAGCCGCGAACTGAAGCCGGCCGTGACTCCATGGCCCACATGCCAGGCTGGCATCGGGGGCGGTTGTTCGAAGCCGAAGTCTGACTGGGCGTAGCCGTACTCGTACTGGGTCTGGCCAGCCGGTGGCTGGTTCCAGGGCTGCCCGTGGCCGGCACCCTGCTCCCAGTAGTCGCTCTCGCTCTGGTCCCAGGAGGAGTTGGCTTGGCCGGGCTGGTTGTACTGGTCCGGTGGGCCCCAATCAGGCTGGTTGGGTGGGTTTGAGTTAGACACCGCGTCCTTTCACATCCGTCCAGTCGGGACGTCTCTCTCTAAATGACGTCGTAGCGATGCAGCTGAAAGAGCCATGATCCAGCAAGCAGTGGTGCCGCCAGCGGTGCGACGCGGCGTCGTAAGCCACCGGTCGATTCTGGGCGATCCAGCAAGCCGGTTCGGAACAGCAACCACCAGAGCCATGCGGCTGCGATCACTACGAAGACCAGCACCGCCAACGGGCTTGCTGCCAGCGCCGCGGCCACGTCGCCACGGGCTACCGCAAGGGCCGCGGTGGTCCCGCCGCACAGGGGACAAGGGACGCCGGTGAGTCGGCGCAGCGGGCAAAGCGGGCCCAGGTTTGGTCCGATCGAAAGTGCTGCGACGCCGGCTCCTCCGATCAGGCTGAACGCACGGAGGTCCGATGTCGGGTCGACTGGGGTGAACGTTGCGCTTGCTTCCGCTTCGGTGCTCGGCGTTGGCGCCGGCCGCCGATGGTCAAACTGAGTCAACATCGATGGTCTTTCCCCCGCCGGCCACACCCTGCATGCCGGCAGGCCGAGCGTAGCCCAGCGCCTCGTGGGCATCGCGCCAGCGCCGCTACCGTGGATCGGGGTGCTTGGAGTACGCCGACACAGCTCCAATCGCCGAAGCAGCTGCCAGAAGGAGTGCCCGTGGGCCGAGAACCTCGCCAACTGATTGAGGGCCAGCCGGTGCTGGTGGTTATCGACATCCAGGGCGGCGCCCCCGCCGCCATCGGCAACGGTGGCGACGGCGAGCCGACACCCTCAGCACTTCCGTTTATGGACGGCTATCAGGATGCGATGGATCGGGCTCCGGCGCTGATTGAGGCGGCCCGCCAAGCCGACATTCCGGTGGTGTTCTTTCAAGAAGCGCATCGCCGCAACCTGGTCGACTTCGGTCGCGAGCTTGATGGCGCCGAAGACATCCATTTACTCGAGGGTGACCCAGGCACCGAGGTGGATCCGGCGGTGGGAATGGGGCCCGACGACTACTTCATCCGCAAGCGTCGATACTCCTGCTTCTTCGGTACCGAGTTCGAGATTCTGCTGAAGGGGCTGAAGGCCGACACCTTGATTCTGATCGGCGGCCACACCGACGTCTGTGTGCACTACACCTTTGTCGACGGGCACCAGCACGACTACTTCTGCCGGGTGGTTGAGGACGTGGTGGCCGGCTCAAGCGTGGAGGCCCATGAGGGGGCTCTTCGCGCCATGGAGTATCTCCAGACCGGCGCGCGCCGAACCAGCGATGAGGTCGCCGCCGCCTTCGCCGGGTTCCGGCAAGGCCAAACCTGACTGCCCACCCAGACCTCCCACCCAGACATCCCCCGACTTCCCACCCAATGGTGTTGGCCCGAAATTCCTACTAAACCCTAGAACCAACAGCGATTCGGGTTGATGCGCTGGTGAAGATCAGCCGGGTTGGGTCCAACCGGTGACGGTGCGTGACCCCTAACATTCGGTGCCATGTCTTCCGCCCTCGCCGCCTTCTCGATCTCGGCCATCGTGCTGGTCGTTTTGGCGGTGGCCGGCCTGTCAAAGGTGACGACCCCCGAGCCCACCGCCACCACGTTGGCTTCGATCGGCATCCGGGTCGGCACCGTTCCGGTCCGGTTGCTTGGTGTGGTCGAAGTGGCGCTGGCAGCGGCGACAGCACTGACCGCATCGCCGCTGCTGCTTGGGGTTGCCGCCCTGTTGCATCTCGGCTTCACCGGGGTGGTGCTGGCGGTTCGCAAGTCCCATCGGCGTCAGTTGCTCGCCGGGTCCGGCGATGGCCCCGCCAGCTGTGGTTGTTTCGGAGCTTCGAGTGCCGCTCCCGGCCTCGCCCATATCACCGTCACCGTTGCCTCCGCGGTGACGCTGGGCGCCGCGGCGCTGTTGATTCGAGCAAACAACATCGAAGCCCGCGAGCTCTTTGACGACGGGCTACTCGCCTCGGTACTCACCGTCGGCCTGATCAGCCTCGGGGCCGCGATGGTGATTCTGATCCTGACTCGGCTCGCCGAGCTCTTCGACAGCTTCGAACCACAGCCCGCCGCTCCCACCCCTTTGGCTCTGCGATGAAAACTCCGGTGCAGACTATTCCTGACCAGCTGGTGTCGAGAGCCTCCGGCGCGTTGGCCCGTCGGACCTCCCGGAGAGGCTTCCTGGCTCGAACCACGATGGCTTCGAGTGCGCTGGTGGCCGCGCCGGCGGACTTTGTACTCAAACCCAACTCGGCTGCTCAGGCGCTCTGTCGTTGTCAGGGTCAGTACTGCAACTGTGGCTCGATGTGTTGCGGCGGCTACACCGAGTTCTGCTGCACCATGATCGGTGAGAACAAATGCCCGCCCGGCACCCTGCTTGGCGGTTGGTGGAAGGCCGACGGTACGAGCTACTGCGGAGCGCCGGGGGCATCGACGCCTCGCTACTACATGGACTGCAACACCCCGTGCGGCAACTGCAGCTGTGGGTCGAGTGGTGTGTGCAGGGGCAGCTGCACGGGCGACAAGTGTGAGTGTGCCCTGGGCAACTGCAATAACCGAAAGAGTGGTTGCACCCACTTTCGCTACGGCCAGTGCAACCAGGACGTCGCCTGTATCGGTCCGATCATGTGCCGGGTGGTTACCTGTCAGGCGCCTTGGACGCTGGACCGGACGTGCGGCACGTCGAGCGCCACCGATCAGCGCACCGCTACCCATCATCGGGCCTGTTTGATCGAAGCCAACCCGTTCGGTGCCCTCGATCATGTTGATGAGACGGGTCGAGGGTTCCTGGTGCGAGGCTGGGCCCACGACCCGGAACTCTCCAGTCCGGCGAAGGTCGACATCACCGTGGATGGCGAGGTGGTCACTACCCTGGCTGCCGATCAGGGCCGTCCTGACGTGGCCGCGGCTACTCCTGCGCCGGAGAATGTCGGTTTCAGCACCTACCTCAACCTCACGCCGGGCTATCACCGGGTGTGTGCCGTTGTGCGGAATGCCGACGGCGAATCGGTGCAGGTCGGGTGTCGTCAGGTGGTGACCGGCCGTCCCTACGGTCGGGTCGAGGTATTGCGACCAGCGCCGGGTGGCGTCCTCGTTCGGGGATGGGCCATCGACCCGGGTCGTAACGCACCACCCCGGATTCACATTTGGATCGACGGCAAGCGTCGGGCGGTGGCGCCGGCAACGGTGAGACGCAATCGCATCGCCGCCATCTACGGGTTCTCCCCCACGATCGGCTTCCACGTGAAGGTTCGCGTCCCACCCGGCGAGCATCGGGTTTCGGTATGGGCCGTAAACGATGATGGCCGGCCCCATCGCCGCCTCAAAGCCACAAAGATCACCCTGCCCTAAGCCGTGACGCCCCTAGTGAACACCGCCCCAGCCAACACCGCCCGGATCAGCGCCGACCTGATCAGCACCGCCCGAACGAACTTTGCCCTGCCCACCCCTGAGAGTGTGAATCGAACATGATGATCGTCACCTTGTTGCTTGCCGTGGTTGTTGCCGTCCTCACTGTGCTGGTGTTGGGCCTGTTGCGCAGCCATGCCGAGATGATCCGCATCCTGCATGATCTCGGGCTGAGCCAGGCCCTCGATCCGTCGGTGGCGAATCCCGGTCGGCCCAGCTTCGACACGATCAACGGAGTGCCGGGACCCCGGCCACTCTCGGGTTCGGTCGCAGGTACGTCGGCGGCGATCGACATCGTTGGGGTCACCCCTGCGGCTGACGCGGTATCGCTCGGCATCGGCGGGACCTCCCATCCAACGCTGTTGGCGTTTCTCTCGAGCGGTTGCACTACGTGCGCCGACTTCTGGCAGGCCTTCGCCAACGGGGAATCCACCCGCCTGCCCGGTGGCGCCACCCGGTTGGTGGTTGTCACAAAAGGTCCGGAGCACGAAAGCCCCGGGGCGGTGGCGTCTGTTGCCAGCCCGGAACTCACCACGGTGATGTCCAGCCAGGCCTGGCTCGACTACGGAGTGCCAGCGTCGCCCTACTTCATCCTGGTCGATGGTCCATCATCTTCGATCGTGGGCGAGGGAGCGGCGGCCACATGGACTCAGGTAGTGGCGCTGTTGCGCGATGCGGTCGACGATGGAAACGTCCTGGCCACCGGTTCGACAACCCCGGCCGCCACTGGCCCGATCGATCTTCGCGATTCAGCACTGGACACACCAGCGCCCGGCACCGCGACCGGCGACCGCTTGGTGAACGCTGACGCGGCGTTGGCCGCAGCCGGTATCGAGCCCGGCGATCCAAGCCTGTGGAGCGACCCGTTCGCCGATTCCCGGCCGGTTGCTCCGTTTGTTGATGTACCGCTCAGCGACACCGACCTGGACCCGGACGGCGATCTGTCTTGAGCCTTACTCTTGTCCTCGGGTTGATCGTGGCTTTGGTGGCCGCGGTCCGTTCGACGTGGTCGCCCTGAGGCGAGTCGATGCTTTCGAGCATCCATCCGTTCGGGGAACGGTCTCGACAAAACCGGTGGGGCTTCACCGCGGCCGCCCACATTCTGGGTTCGGCACTGGGCGGGCTCGCGCTCGGGCTGCTCGCTGGGGGGCTGGGTCGGGTCGCCGAGGCGATTGTGGGTCGATGGCCACTGGTCGTTCTCGTGGCCTTGGTGGCGCTGGCAGGCGCCGCGGTTGACTCCTCGATCGCCTCGGCGCGGGGTCCGGCATGGATTCCCTCGAAGGTGCCGTCGTGGCATCGGCAGGTCAACGAGCATTGGATCGGCACCTACCGGGGTTGGGTCTACGGTGCCGGTTTCGGAGTGCAGCTCGGTTTTGGTTTTGCCACCATCGTCACCTCGGCGGTCGTCTTCCTGGTAGTCCCGGTGGCCATGCTCACCTCCAGCGTGACCGGTGGCGCCATCATCGGCTCCGCGTTCGGGCTCTTTCGGGGTGCGAGCGTCTTGGCCATGGCCGGCGCCGACGATCCGAGTGCTCTCAAGGACCGCTTCGCCACCCTGGATCGGCTCAGTCGACCGGCGATCGGAGCAGCAGTCGCCACCCAGTTCAGCATCGGCCTGGTCGCGGTGCTGGCGCTGGCCGGGCCGTTTGGGGCTGCGCTATGACAGCTAACGCTCTGGCGAGCAACGCGATGACGGGCGATGCGATGACGGGCGATGCGATAACAAGCTACGGGCCGACCCGAAACCAGGAGGCCTTATGGCGCTGATCTCTGCCCATGGGTTGTCCATCACTGTGCCCAAGGGTTGGCACGGGGTGATCTACCGCCGCCAACAGGAGGGCCCGCGCCTGCGGGACCGTGTGGGCTCTACCGGCACCACCAACTCGGTGCTCCAGGTAGCCAATTTCCCGGTCCCTCCGGAGTCGGGCGACTACGGCACCGAAGCCCACGCCCGTATGGGCACCGGCGGTGTAGTGCTCACGCTGCTGGAGTTTGATTTCGAAGCGGCCCAGACCGAGATGTTTGCCGACCGCGGCGTGCCGCGTTCGGTCAACTCGAACCGGTTTGATCCGTCGGTGATGCCCCAGCCGGTGCCGCCTCGCACCGGTTTTCAGTGGTTCGGTCACGAGTCGGGGCGGGCCTTCACCATGTTGGTGGTGCTCGGTTCGCACCGCTTGCGGCACCTTTTGGCCAAGGAGCTGAACAACCCGCTCGCCACGTTGCAGATTTCTCCCCGATAATGCAGTCGCGCCGGCGAAAGACCAATAAGAACAGTCGCGATTATTTGCCTTACCCTTTTCCACTACGGCCGTAGGAGTAATAGAATCAGGGGCATGTCGACCTCGTCCCAACCTGCCGATTCTCCCGCCGAATCCACCGGCCCGCTCTTCGAAATCAAGGGTTTGGAGGCCAACGCTGGTGATACCCCCATCTTGCGGGGCGTCGATCTTTCGGTGGGTCGAGGCGAAATTCACGCGGTGATGGGCCCAAACGGGTCGGGCAAGTCCACCATGGCCAACGTGTTGTTGGGGAGCCCCGAGTACGAACAGACCGGCGGCTCGGTTCACTTCAAGGGCGACGACATCACCGATTGGAGCGCCGAGGTGCGGGGCAAGGCCGGGATTTTCCTCGCTTTTCAGTATCCGCAGGAGATCCCGGGCGTTTCGGTGATCAACTTTTTGCGCCAGGCGCTTTCGGCCCGCAAGGGCATCGATCTTTCGGTGCTGGAGCTGCGCCTCGCCATCATGGAATGGATGGATCGCCTCGACATGGATCCGTCGTTTGCCGACCGCTATCTCAACGAGGGTTTCTCCGGCGGCGAGAAAAAGCGCAACGAAGTTCTTCAGATGGCCATTCTCGAACCGGAGCTGGCCATTCTCGACGAGACCGATTCCGGCCTCGACATCGACGCTTTGCAGGTCGTGGCCAAGGGCGTGCAGGAGGTTCGCCAGGATCGTCCCGACCTTGGCGTGATCGTGATCACTCACTATCAACGCCTGCT
>CALAML010000319.1 GCA_937925845.1 uncultured Acidimicrobiales bacterium
GAGTCCCCAGCGTTTTCGGTCTCACCTGAACAGGCCGCGATCAGCAGCGTCAAACCCATGGCGAGCGCAAGCACGCTCAACCAATTGGCGGAACTACTTCTTATTGCTCGTATCACTGTTTGGAGCCCCCTCCTTCTGTGAAGCGACACTTTCGTGACACTTCGTCCCAAAGCTATTTACAGGCTAAGGTAGCTGATATCCGGCGATGTTGTGAGCAGCATCCAAACATCCAGATCCGTGGGGGGCGTTGGGTGACAGAACTGGGCGACGGGGGTTCCGAGATGACGGGCCGCCACTCCGCCAAAACTGAGGCCGATATCTCTGCGACCGGCGCGACTCAAGGGAGCACAACGCCGCACGTGAATCAGACACCGGACTCGGCGCCACCAGACCAACCCGGCGCGGCGACGTTGGCAGCCGCCGTCCTCGCTGAAGAAAGCAAGCGCAAGGAAGAACAGGCGGCACTCGACACCAAGCTGTTGTTGCCCGATGATCTGCTCCCCGGCGTTGGCGATGCCGAGATGGGGTTGAAGGAAGCGATCCGCACCGGCGGCGTTTCGATGGTGCTGTTCATGTTCCTGTTGAACGTGATCGACGATCTGCCCCGTGCGGTTCGGGTGGTGGCCCCCGACATCCAGGAGACGTTCAACATCTCCGACACCGCTCTCTCCTTTGTATTGTCCTTCGGTGGGGTGGCCCTGGTGCTGGGAGCGGTACCGATGGCGTCGCTGGCCGACCGAATCAAGCGGGTCGCCATCATCCCCGGAGCATCCCTTTTTTGGGCCGCCTTCATGGCCCTGAGCGCTTTGGTGGCGAACCCCTTCCAGCTCTTCTTGTCCAACTCCTTCACTGGCCTCGGTCAGGCCTACCGCATTCCGGTAAGTAACTCTCTGCTTGCCGACAGCTACCCGGTCCAGGCCCGAAACCAGATTTTTGCAGCCGAAGGTGTCGGCCGACCCCTCGGCCAGTTGCTTGGACCGCTCCTTGTTGGTGGTGTCGCCGCTTGGGCCGGCGGCACCGAAGGTTGGCGGTGGGCGTTCGCCGTATTGGCGATACCGCCGGTGATAGTGGGCCTGGCCTCGATCCGACTGAAAGAGCCCAAGCGCGGCCAGTACGACCAGGAAGCGGTGTTCGGGCGTAGTCTCGCCGCCAGCGAAGAGCGGGAACTCCCGGTCTCGATCAGCCAGGCCTTTCAGCGGCTCAAGAAGGTGAAAACGTTCTACTTCCTCGCCGTCGGCGTAGGCGTGCTTGGTTTCGCCCTGATCGCAGTGCCGCTTCAGTTCAACCTGCTGCTGGAGGATCGATACGGTTTTGGCCCTCTCAAACGCGGCGTCGTTGAATCGCTGATCTGGGTGATCGCCATCCCGGTGCTACCCATTGCCGGAAAGCTGTTTGACCGCAAGTTCCGCGAGGACCCACCCGCCATGATGCGGTTGTCGGGAATGTTGGTGATCCTGGCCGGGGTGCTCTACCTCTTTGGCCTCCAGATTCGCCCGGTCGGAGGACTGGTAGCGATGGTGGCTCTGGCCCAGGCGGCGATCACCGCCTCGTTCGTAGCCAGTGCGCCGATCATCGCATCGGTGTCCCCCTTCAGAATCCGGGCAATGGCCTTCGCCTTCCTCCCGGTGTTCGTCTTCCTCATGGGAGGCTTCTTTGGCGGTCTCTTTGTCGGTCAGCTGTCCGACAGCTTCGGCAACCGGACCGCCATGTGGGTCGTCGCTCCTCCGGCTGCCATCATCGGCGGCCTCCTCATCATGTACGGCAGCCGCTTCATCCGTGAAGACATCTCGCTTGCGGTTGAGGAAATGATCGAGGAGCGCGACGAAGTCGAACGCATGGCGACCAACCCGGACGACATTCCGGTGCTTCAGGTTCGCAACCTCGACTACAGCTACGGGCCCGTCCAGGTGCTCTTCAGCTGTGATCTCGAGATTCGCCGCGGTGAGGTACTGGCTCTGCTGGGAAACAATGGCGCCGGAAAGTCAACGCTGCTCCGCGCGGTGAGTGGCCTGAGCGTGCCCGAGCGCGGCACCATCCGCATGAACGGCCACACCATTACCTACACCGATGCCGAGCGACGCTTCCACGAGGGCATCGTGCAACTACGCGGCGGCGACGGGATCTTCCCCGAGCTCACCATCGGCGACAACCTACGGACCTCGGTGTTGTCCTCGAAGCTGCCGCGAAACGAAGTCAACCAGCGAATCGAAACCGCAGTGACGCGCTTTCCGGCGTTGCGAGGCCGACTCGGTGAGAGGGCCGGCGACCTTTCGGGTGGGCAGCAGCAGATGCTGGCGCTGGCCATGGCTCTGATGCATGAGCCCGATCTCCTGATCATCGATGAGCTCAGTCTGGGTTTGGCTCCGCTGGTTGTCGAGGAACTCCTGGCGGTGATCGAAGGGCTCAAGGCCGAAGGCATGACGATGATCATCGTCGAGCAGTCGATCAACATCGCGCTGTCGATCGCCGACCGCGTCGTGTTCCTGGAAAAGGGTCAGGTGAAGTTCGAAGGTGACGCTGCGGAACTGGCGGCTAACGACAACATCGCCAAGTCGGTGTTCCTTGGAGGCGCTGTCGCGTCCTCCAACAGCGACACCCCCGATGGCGGAGCGTCGAACGCTGGGCCAGACGACACAACGAACCTGGTTATCGACCTCGATGATCCACCGAACGACGACCCGGAGATCGGGGGTGCCCGATGAGCGTCGCCATGCAACTGATGAACATCCTGTCCTTTGAGTTCAGAGCCCAGTTCCTACTTGACGGCACCGTCCGGGGGCTCTCCTTCGCGGCCCTGGCCGCCGGTTTTGTCCTTATCTACCGATCGACCGGGGTGCTGAACTTCGCCCACGCCGAGGTAGGCGCGGTCGGCCTGGCCATCTTTGTGTATCTGCTGGTGCAGGTGAACATGAACTGGTGGCTGGCCTTCGCCCTCTCGCTGGTCGCCGGAGCCATGGTGTCGATGGTGATCGAACTCGTGGTGGTCCGCCGACTATTCGCTTCACCGCGCCTTGTCTTGTTGATCGCGACGATCGGTATGGCCCAGCTACTCCAAGCCATACGGTTCAACATCCCCCAGCCGCAGGGCGGTGGACCGATCCCCCTGCCGTTCTCGACCCGCTTCGGTGAACGTGGCGACATGTTCACCGCGCTACCCCGCGACTACATCGTGCTCGTTGTGATTCCGGTCGTCGTTGGCGCCGTGGCGCTGTTCCTCAATCGCACCCGTTTCGGCCTCGCGGTGCGAGCAACCGCATCCAACCCCGACACCGCGCGGGTCTATGGAACAAGCCCGAAGATCACCTCAACCATCGTCTGGACGGTTGCCGGCATCCTGGCCACCGCCACTGCGATCGTGATCGCCCCCACCGAACAGGTCGGCATCGCTGATGTGGCTGCCAGCAACGCGCTGGCCGCGCCGCTGCTCTTGCGAGCCATCACCGT
>CALAML010000320.1 GCA_937925845.1 uncultured Acidimicrobiales bacterium
GGCCAAACCCTCTGGGCTGGCGTCGCCTGTTACCCGGCCCACGCGTTCACCGCCGCCGAGATCCTCGAGCAGGCCAACTTTGCCCTCGACTCGGCCCGTGAATGGCGCCAGGACCGCATCGAAGTAGCGGTCGGCGAGCCGAACGCGGAGCGGTAACAGACCGGTCCTGCACCCGAACGCCACAAGCGACTCGACAGAGTCCATCTCACGCTGCAATGTGGGTGGATGGCAATGAAAAACCCTGACGGTGTGCCAATCCAGCTCGACCCCGAGCTTGTTGGTCACGCCAGCCGCCACCAAACCGCCGACTTCTCGCTTGAGAACCTGGCCACCCTCCGGGCCCGGGCCGAGACCATGGGCGACAGCTGGAAACAACAACTGGATGGCGTTGTTATCGAAGACCGAAAGATTCGCGACGTCGGCTCCGACCAGACCGTGGCGATTCGCATCTACCGCTGCACCAACCCGATCGATCGCGACGACTGGCCCGACCAACCCAAGGCCACCGACCGCCAGCCGCCACAACCCGCAGTCCTAGAGATCCACGGCGGCGGCTTCGTCCTCGGCGGCCTCGACATGATGGACACCTGGTGTCAGGCGATAGCGACGATGGCCCAGGCCGTGGTCGTCTCCGTCGACTACCGACTCGCGCCTGAGCACCCCTTCCCGGCGGCCTTCGATGACTGCTATGCCACCCTCTGCTGGATGGCGAGAACCCACCGCGAACTGGGGATCGACCCGAACCGCATCGCCGTTGTTGGCCAGAGCGCCGGCGCCGCCCTGGCCGCTGGAGTCTGTCTCGCGGCGCGAGATCGCTCTGGCCCATCGATCCTGCATCAGATGCTGGAGATCCCCCAGCTCGATGACCGACTCGACACCCCGTCGGCGGAACAGTTTGTCGATGCCCCGCTCTGGACCACCCAGAACGCCCGGGACTCCTGGACGCACTACCTCGGCACCGGCTCGGAAGCGGATCACGGTACCCCGATGGCCTATGCCGCCCCTGGCCGCGCCGCGTACCTCGAAGACCTGCCACCGGCCTACATTTCAACGATGCAGTATGACCCGCTCCGAGACGAAGGCATCGAATACGCCCAGCGCCTTCTCGAGGCCGGTGTGCCCGTGGAACTCCACAGCTTTGCCGGAACCTTCCACGGCGCGGCCCGAGTTGGCACTGCGGAAGTGGCCAAGCGCATCGCGCTCGAAAGCATCACCGTGCTTCGGCGGGTCCTTCACCATTCGCCGGCGCGCTCGAAGTTTGAGGTCGCAGCCACGTGACCCGTCGGCGATTCCTCCGCCGAAAGGGTTCCGAGGAGGCCGACCAGATCGAACTCGACCCAGACCGGATCGAGGCGGACCGGATCGAGGCGGACCATGATGAGTTTGACCACGATGAGTTTGACCATGAGGAGCTCTACGAAAGCGACGCCGACGATGGGGACACCGACGACCTCGGCTCCGAAGCCGACCCTGGTGCGATCGACCCGGACCACGACCCCGATACCTTCGCCGCTGACGCTCCCGGCTCTGACAGTCTCGACTCTGAGACCAGAGAGGTCGAGGTCGAGACTGCCGACTCGTCTCCTGATACTGGCGGGGCCGAGCGTGCCGACCTTGATCTTCTCGCCGATACCGATGCCGATGCCGATCTCGATCTTGGCGACAGCAGTTGGGCCAACCGAAACCTGACCCCCGGGCGAGCTCTGGCCGTGGCAGCCGCGATCGGAGCGGCGGCGATCGCCATTGCCGTTTCGGTGGCCGCCATCACCGCCCAGCGCGACGAAGTTGCCCAGCCGGTCCAGTTCCAACAGCGCGCCATCATCCCCGACCTGCCCCGGACCATGTCCATGGACGGTTACGGGGAGTTCGAGGTGAACGACGGACGGGTCGAGCGCACCCGACGCGGCGACGAACTGGCGCTCTATCTCCACGACGTGGGGGTGTCCGACGGCAACCTGTCGGTCCGAGCCGATCAGAGCGCAGTCGGGTTCGGGTTTGTCTTCAGAGCTCAGGACTACGAGAACTACTGGACGGTCCGGGCCCGACCATGGCTCTCGGGTTGGAGCCTCGAAAAGGTCACCGACGGCGAGCCGGAAGTCGTCGGCCGCTTCCTGCGCACGTCATCCAACGGGCCGGCCACCATCGAAATCGAACTCTCCGGCCGCCATGTTCAGGTAACGATCGACGACGTGTCCACCTTCACGGGTGACACCTACCTGGCCGACGCCACCCAGGTCGGTTTTCTCGCCGAGAACCGAGCACTCAAAGTGTTGGGATGGCGCGACCTCCGACTCCTCGAAGTAGAGCCCGAAGACGTCTTTGCCGACGCCACCGCCGGCTGATCGCCCCGAAACTCTCCACGCTTCCCGAGAGGCGCAGCCTCCCGGGTCAACCGCACCCGCCCGGGTTTACTGCGCCCAGTTCCTCGGCGACCGCGGCGGTGAGAATCGGGGCGCCGGTGATGTTGAGGTGGTGGGTGTCGGAGAAGTGCTCGTTGTCGTAGGCGCCCTGGCTCTCATCAACCAGCACCGAGCCAGCGCGCTCGGCCACCTGGGCCGCGGCATCGGCGTGGCGGGCAAAGTTGTGGGCTCCGCCGGGAAGCACGCTCACCAACTCGTCGGTGGCCGGAGGAACAACCACCACCGTGGTGATGCCCTGGGCTTCGAGCTCGGCGAGATAGTCGGAGATGGCAACCACCTGCTCGGTGTCGACCGGCCAGTCCGGCACCACCAGCTCAAAGGCGGTGCTCAGCGCCTTCAGCGGCGCAAACCGAGGATCGAAGGTCTGGTCGACCCGGAGATGGCCGTCGGGATCACGCTCGTAGTTCGGCTGGGCGGCAAAAGCCTCGGCTGCATTTTCGGGGATATTGCCTTCGAGCTGATCGATGATGGCATCGAAGTTGGTGATAGCCGGTCGCTCACGAACCAGCGGCACATACGGGCTCAGCCACCGATCGAGGGCTGCACCCTCGCTGCGGGAGGTGGCCGGGGCCCGGTTGTAGAGGCTCACGATCAGCCCTTCGACATCTTCGGCCGGGAGGAAAGAACCAATCGACGCAACCCAAACCACCACCGAGGGATCGAGCCGGTCGAGGGCCACCCGGTCCATCCAATCGACGTCGATGGTGGCGATGCTGGCGGCGATACCCACCGACAGGCCCGACTCCAGGCCGACCTGATCGGCCAACGAGGTGGGCGAGATTCCCTGGAACGACACCGAGTTGCCCGCCACCACGAGATCAACACACCCCTGACGCGACCGCTCCTCGATGATGCGGTCCTGGAACTGCATACCCCTGGTAGCGAAGGTGACCGGCTCGGACAACACCGACCCCGCCGCCCAAGCCAACAGGTTCACCACCACAAAGACGCCGACGATGGCGACCAACTTCCGTATCCAAATCTGTTTCGGCACCACGGGGGCGGGCGCGCTCCCGATGCCGCTCCCATCGTCTTGGTCGTCGTAATCGCTGTTGTTGGCGTCGTCGCCGGTGTTGGTGTTGGTGTCGTCGCTGTCGCTGTCGTCAGTGTGGTCGTACTCGTTATTGCCGGTGTCGCTGGGATTGTCGTGCGGATCCTCGGAGTCGGTCGGATCCTGGTCGACGGCGTCAGCGGCGTTTGAGGTGTCGGGTTCGGTGTCAGAGATGTCGGCTTCAGGTTCGGCGGCGTATCTCTCCGCGTCCAGAGAATCACTGCCCTCGGCATCGCCCGTTGACTCATCCAACCACTCGAAGTCGGCGAGATCGATGGCCTCGGATCGTTCCCCGCCCGCGGCCGCGGCCGAAGTGACGGGGTCGATGTCGTCGATGCCGTTCGGTTCATCGGTGGGGTCGGTGGCCATCAGAACTGGAAGTAGTAGAACTCGGCGGCGACGGCGTTCGAACCAAACAGCACAACCAACGACACCATCAGGGCGGTGCGCAGCTGCCATTGCCAGCTGCCGATCAGGCTCAGATCGACGGTGGCCGGGGTCGCCGCCAACCCGTAGCGGTCGGCGATGCGGCGGCGATCCTCATCTCGTTCGAAGGCAACCTGATGGCGATCGACCAGGGCGATACACACCGCGGCGTACACGACCGCGATCACGTGTTGCCACGGCACCGGCCCCGACTTCAGCAGTGTGCGGTAGAAGGTATTGACGCTGGTCCAGTCGGGCAGCACCTGGAGTGGAAGACTGAACAGCAGCAGCCCCATCACCAGAAACGGGCCGACCCGGAACCGACGCGTGGTGGTGGCCCCCACTGCGATTCTGGTACTGCGACGGATGCTGAGGGTGGCCCGGCGTCGGGCATCGGTCACCGCCACCTCGGTGGCCAAGGCGGCACCCAGCAAGAGTCCCCACACCACCGCCGGCCAGCGGGCACCGTGCCAGAGGCCGGTAAGACCAAAGACGATCAACAGGTTGACAGCGGAACGCAAGGGGCTGCTGCCCATACTCTGGAGGGGTCGAAAGGCGTAGTCCCGCATCCACCGCATGAAGGTGACGTGCCACCGCTGCCAGAACTCGCGGAAGGTGCCGCTGCGCACCGGTCGCAGGAAGTTCCTCGACAGCTCCACCCCAAAGAGCTTGGCCACGCCGCGCGCCATATCGGAATAGCCGCTGAAGTCGCAGTACTGCTGCATGCCGAAGGCCAGCAGGGTGAGCATGGTGAGTTGCCAGCCCCG
>CALAML010000321.1 GCA_937925845.1 uncultured Acidimicrobiales bacterium
GACACAGGGGGACGAAATGAAGGTAGCGCTCACGATTCGCGATCATCTCGAGCGAGCCAGGCTCGTCTACGGGGATCGCGTCGCAGTGATCGACGAAAATGACCAGCCCGCCGACTCGCTTGGCGAGCTCACTTACGCCCGTTTTGCCGAGATGGCCAAGGCCATGGCCGTGGGCCTGGAGAAGCTCGGCGTTGGCGAAGGGGGCCGGGTAGCCATCGTCTCGCACAACTCAGCCCGTCTACTGCTTACGCTTTTTGGCGCCAGCGCCTACGGCAAGGTGGCGGTGCCGATCAACTTCCGGCTGAGCCGCAAAGAGATCGAGTACATCGTCGACCATTGCGGGGCCCAGGTGCTGCTGGTCGACCCGGAGCTGGCCGAAGAGCTCAAAGACATGGACGTGGCCCACCAGTTTGTGCTCGGCGCCGAAACCGACAAGATCCTTTTCGACTTCGACGGCGAACCCACCCCCTGGGAGCCCGACGAGGACGCCACCGCCACCATCAACTACACCAGTGGTACGACGGCCCGCCCCAAGGGCGTAGAGATGACCCACCGCAACCTGTGGGTGAACGCCGCCACCTTCGGCTGGCAGTCGGGGGTAAATGACCGCGACGTGTACCTGCACACGCTGCCGATGTTTCACTGCAACGGTTGGGGTATGCCCTATGCCCTCACCGGTATGGGTGGCAAACACATCGTGTTGCGAAAGATCGACGGAGCCGAGATTCTGCGCCGCATCGAAACCCACGGCGTCACCTACCTGTGCGCCGCGCCCGCGGTAGTGGCCGCGGTGCTGGATGCGGCCAAGGATTGGGACGGGGAAATTCCGGGCCGGGACCGGGTGCGAGTGATTGTGGCTGGCGCTCCCCCACCAACGGCCACCATCGTGCGGGTTGAAGCCGAACTGGGTTGGGAGTTCATCCAGATCTACGGCCTCACCGAAACCGCGCCGTTGCTCACCATGAGCCGCAGCCGAGCCGAGTGGGATGATCTTTCGCCGGAGGAGCGGGCCAAGAAGCTGGTACGAGCCGGTGCACCGGCCCTGGGTGTAACGATCAAAACTGACTCCACCGGCGAGCTCCTGGCCCGATCGAACGTGGTGCTCAAGAGCTACTGGGACCAGCCCGAAGCCACGGCCGAAGCCCTGGCCGACGACTGGTTCCACACCGGCGACGGGGGCATCATCGACGACGAAAACCACGTCCATATCCTCGACCGTAAGAAGGACGTGATCATCACCGGTGGCGAGAACGTGTCATCGATCGAAGTGGAGGACACCCTCTTTTCCCATCCCGATGTGATCGAGGTGGCGGTGATCGGCGTGCCCGATGAGAAGTGGGGCGAAACCATCAAAGCGCTGGTGGTGCTCGAAGACGGCTCGTCCGCCGACGAGGCGGCGCTGATCGCGCACTGCCGCGACAACCTGGCCCACTTCAAGTGCCCCACTTCGGTGGAGCTGCGCAGCGAGTTGGCCCGAACCGCCACCGGCAAACTGCAAAAGTTCAAACTGCGCGAGCCCTACTGGGAAGGCAAGGAGAAGGCGGTCAATTAGCCATGGCGGAAATGGGCCAGGTGGGCTTCGATCCGGATGAGCTTCGGCAGCGCTACCGCCAGGAGCGGGACAAGCGGGTTCGAGCCGATGGGGTCGACCAGTATCACGACCTTGTTGGCCCGCTGGCCCATCACGCGGCGACCGATCCCTACGTGGAGCCCGGCTTCACCCGCGATCCTGTGCTTGACGAGACCGACGTGGCCATCATCGGTGGCGGCTTCAGCGGCCTGTTGGCCGCGGCCCGGCTGATCGGCGAAGGGGTTACCGACTTCCGCATCGTGGAGGCTGGCGGTGACTTCGGCGGCACCTGGTACTGGAACCGCTACCCCGGCGCCCAGTGCGACACCGATGCCTACTGCTACCTGCCGCTGCTCGAAGAGCTCGGTTACATGCCCAAAGAGAAGTACTCCTACGCCGAGGAGATCTTCGCCCACTCCCGCCGCATCGGCGAACACTTCGAGCTCTATGACCGCACCCTGTTCCAGACCCGGGTGTCGACGGTCCGCTGGGACGATGGCGAGCAACGCTGGCGGATCGAGACCAACCGCAACGACGACCTTCGGGCCCGCTTTGTGGTGATGGCGTTGGGTCCGCTCAGCCGGCCAAAGCTGCCCGGCGTGCCCGGCATCGAAGACTTCGAAGGCCCCTCGTTCCACACCAGCCGGTGGGACTACGGCGTGACCGGCGGCGACACCAACGGCGGTATGACCAAGCTCGCCGACAAGAAGGTGGCGGTGATCGGCACCGGTGCCACCGCGATACAGGTGGTGCCCCGGGTGGCCCGTGACGCCGAGCATCTGTATGTGTTTCAGCGCACCCCTTCCACCGTGGGCTGGCGCGGCAACGTCGCGACCGACCCGGAGTGGTTTGCCTCGCTTCAGCCGGGCTGGCAACGCGAGCGGCGGGAGAACTTCGCCAACTACTCCATGGGTCGCCCACCCGAAGTCGACCTGGTCGACGATGCGTGGACCGAGATCTTCCGGGCCATCAGCTCACCGAAGGGGGCCGACCGGCCCAAGACCCGTGAGGAACGGGATCGGGTTGTGGAGCTTCAGGACTTCACCAAGATGGAGGAGCTTCGGCGGCGGGTGGCAGAGACGGTGACCGATGCGGCTACCGCTGAGGCCCTCAAGCCCTACTACCGGGTGATGTGCAAGCGGCCGACGTTTAACGACGAGTACCTCCCCGCCTTTAACCAACCAAACGTGACCCTGGTGGACGTGAGCGATTCCAAAGGGGTGGAGCGCATCACCGCTACCGGGGTGGTGGCCAACGGGGTGGAGTACGAGGTGGACCTGATCGTCTATGCGTCGGGTTACCACGTCACCAACGACGTTGAGAGGCGAATGGGCGTTGAGGTGGTGGGTCGGGATCAGGTGCAGCTGGCGGACCATTGGGCCGACGGGCGCAAGACGCTGCACGGGTTTATGACCCGCGGTTTTCCCAACTGGCTTTCGATCGGGCCGTCGCAGAACGCCTTCAGCGTGAACATGACGTCGATGTTTGATGAACAGGCCATCCACGTCGCCTGGCTGGTGGCCGAGACCCTCCGGCGTGAGGCGACGGTGCTTGAACCCACCGCCGAGGGTCAGCAGGCATGGTGTGACGTGATTGAGGACATGGCGCCGCCACCGGGAGGATTCCTGGCCCAGTGCACGCCGGGCTACTACAACCAGGAAGGGGTCGACACCACCAACATTTTCCTCGGCGCCTACACCCCCGGACTCGCCGCCTTCACCCGACTCCTGGAAGAGTGGCGGGCCAACGGCGAGATGGACGGCCTCGAGCTGAGCTAAATGCTGGCGAGCCCTCGGCAAGATCTGTGACGCCTGGTGCGCCAAAAACGGCGCGCTGGGCGTCACAAATCTTGAGGGGTTGACTGAAGTAGGGTCGGGCGGATGTTGCTTCGGGGCCGTACTGATGGATTGATTCATTCTCCGATCGGGAACGCTTTTGCCCTGCTGGATGGCCACACCCATGCCCGACCGTTGCTGGACCTGTCGCAGGCAGCACCGAGTTTCCCTCCGCCTCCGGTGGTGGCCGAGCGGGTGGCGGCGGTGGCCTATGAACAAAACAGTGGCCGCTACGTGCCCCAACCCGGACTGCCCGAACTGCGTACGGCGATGGCCAGCGAACTCACCGAGCGCTACCCCGGATCGATCGCCACCGAGAACGTGCTGATCACCGCCGGCTGCAACCAGGCCTTTTGTGTGGTGGCCTCGGCCATCACCAAGCCGGGCGACAACCTGATCGTGGCCCTCCCCTACTACTTCAACCACGACATGTGGCTCGAGGTGGAGGAGGTGGAGCGCCGCTACCTGGAGCCCGGCCCCAACATGGTGCCCAGCGTCGATGACGCTGCCGCCCTGATCGACGAACACACCCGTGCGATCCTGCTGGTGTCGCCCGGCAACCCGAGCGGCGTCACCCTCAGCCCCGAACTCATCGGCGCCTTTCGCGACCTGTGCGTGGCCCGAGACATCATGTTGGTCATCGACGAAACCTACCGATCCAACCGGGGCACCGACGCTGCGGCCCACGACCTCTACGCCGAGCCCGCCTGGACTGACACCGTTGTGACCCTGCACTCGTTTTCCAAGGACCTCGCCATCCCCGGCTATCGGGTTGGCGCAGTGGTGGCCGGCACCGCAGTAGTGACCGAAGCGTTGAAGCTGATCGACTGCGTCGCCATCTGTGCACCCCGAATCGGACAGGAAGCGGCGCTGGCCGGCCTCCTGCACGCCACCGAGTGGCGAGCCGAACAGGCGGCCCGAATCCACGAGCGTCACCAGCAATTCAAAGAAGTGATGGCCGCCAAGCCCGGCGGCTACGAGCTGGTGAGCAGCGGCGCCTACTTCGGATGGGTCCGCCACCCTCATACCGACAAGCCCGCACAAGAAGTGGTGTCCGACCTGCTGAAGAGCAAAGACATCCTGGTGATCCCCGGCACCGCCTTTACGCCAACCGACCAACAGATGCTGCGCTTCAGCTTCGCCAACCTCGACGAGGCCGAAATCGACGAACTGGCTCGCCGGCTCTCCGAATAGCGATCGCCGATCAAGCCCCGATGCTCCGTCGGCCCGCAACGATCCAACCTGGTTTCGCCTGGGCCAGCTCCAAGGTTGCTCGGCGGCGAGAACAGGCAATTCGCCCATACCGTCCCCCTCCGTAACGCTGTTCTGCCTGATTTACCGGTGAAGATCGTTCGCGCCTGCATGCCCAGCCCTGGGCATCTTGGGTGAAATTTTGGCAGTTAACCCACCCAATTCAAGCCCGACTGGTGGAGCGCCCAGGTCTCGGCGATGCGATTTTCGGCCAACCGATACTGGGCCAACCACACGATCTTGGTCGGAGCCATGGTCGCCAAACTCACGCCGCTCAACGTGAGTCGCAGCCAAGCGACATCGTCAACCACAGTGAGTTGGTCGACGGTGAACGACTCACCCCGCATCACCCGCAAACCATCCGACAAGATGTCCTTCAGTTCGGCGGTGGTCACCGTTCGCGATCCGCCCGCGGTGTGGCGGGTGGTCGGGTTGGTGTAGAGCTCGTCGATCACCGACAAGTCCCGATCGATCCACACATTTCTCCAATAGCGGTCGACCAGCTCGGCCGCAGCCCGATGCCGCGCCGAATCCACGCCGTCGCCTGCGCCTTCTCCCGTTTCGTCGCTCACCACATCATCCTTCTGGTTTTGTTCTGGGAAGATCTTTCCTCACAGCTCCAACACCTCCACCGGGTTGCGATCCCGGCGCCGAGCCACCGCCATCGACACCAGCGAGATCACAAACACCGCCACCCCCATCGCCGAAAGCGTCTCTCGCAACCCCACGGCATCGGCCACAATACCCAGCGGCAGGGCTGCCAACCCGAAGCCGGAGAAACTCAACATCAACAGGCTCTGCACCCGTCCGTGATACTCAACCGGCGCCAACTTGAGTGCCAACGAGTTGTTCAACCCCTGGAAGGCGGCGGCCGCAGCACCCACAAACAACATCACCA
Organism: uncultured Acidimicrobiales bacterium; assembly: GCA_937925845.1. Lineage (GTDB taxonomy): Bacteria > Actinomycetota > Acidimicrobiia > Acidimicrobiales > CALAML01 > CALAML01. Next base: position 5,555 of record CALAML010000321.1, read on the forward strand.
GCAGAGCCACCGGGAAAATCGGTGCCACGGCAAACACCACGAGCAGCAGGCCAAACGCCACCGCGGAGACGGCCTGAATCCTCCAAAGCCGGTTGGCGGCGATGCCGGCCAAACCGAGGGTCACCACCAGCGCACCGATGGCGGCGGCAGTGTTGAGCAGCCCAAAGCCGGAGGACCCGGCATTGAAGATGTCTTCGGCCAACGTTGGCAGGAAGGCCACGTGGGGGAAGCCAATCAGCACCACGGCAAACGACAGGAGCAGGAGATGAGCCAGCCGGCGGTTGCTGCGCACATAGCGGAACCCATCGAGCAGGTCTTCCACCGGGGTGCGGCGATGGGTGAGGCGGGGCTGGCCTTCCGGCAGACCCCAGCTGGCGGCCAAACCCAGCGCCGCCGATGCCGCGGCCAAGTAGTAGACGCCGTCGACACCAACGGCACTCACCCCGATCAACACCCCCGCAGTAGCCGGACCAAAGACGCGGGTGAACTGCAGGCTCGATTGCGACAACAGGATGGCGTTGGTCATCCGCTCCGGCGGAACCGCCTCCGCCAACATGGCCAGCCGGGCCGGGCCGAGCAGCGAAATCATGGCCCCCTGGACCACACTGGCCACGATCAACATCCAGTAGGCGATCACCCCGGTGGAGATGGCAATGGCCAGGCTCAGCGACACCAGCGTCTGCACGGTCGACGCCGCGATCAGCACCCTGCGCTTCGGGAACCGATCGGCAATCACCCCGCCGGTAGGGATAGCGATCAGGCTGGACAGACCAAAGCCGATCAGCACGCCACCGAGTGCGGTGTTGGTGCCGGTCAGCTCAAAAGCCAACCAACCCCGGGCGATGGTGGAGCCCTGCATGGCCAGGAACGTGAATACACCACCGATTAACAGCCGGCGGAACAGCGGCTCGCTCCACGACGCAAACCGACCCCCATCCGACTCCACACCCGCCACGGTAGTTTCTCGGCGACCGGCCCACCGGGAAGCGGTGAACCTCAACGGTTGAGCGGCTGGCTCAGCCCCGCCCCTGGATGCGCTCAGGGGTGATGAAGACGGCGGTCCGACCGTCCTCGGCCATCACCCGGTCGTACTCGTCCCAGTCATCGTGGGTGCCGCCGGCGGCGCTAAAGACGTCACGCAGCAGCTTCGGCACTTCGGCCTGATCAAAGCCGTCCACGGTGTCGTTCGGGCCGATGATGTCGACCGGCCCATCGACCGAAGCCCAGTCCCAGCTCACCCGAAACAACACGGTGCAACGGTTGGTTTGGCGAAGCCGCTCCAGCTTCCAACTCGGGCCCCGCAGCACGGTGGCCACCACCCGCTCTCCGGTAACCGGATGATCTATCACCCCGGCGTTCACCACCGACGAGTGCACCGACCCATCGGCTCGGGCCACGCTGATGGTGACCAGGCCATGCTCGCCAGGAGCGAGCCGTTCGATATCAGAGAGTGATGCCATGACCCGCTGGCCTACGATTCGTACTCCATGGCGTGGAGCTCCCCAAGGTCGACCCACGGCTGTTTGTTGACACACCAGGCCTGAACCATCGGCGCCAGATTCGACTTGTCGTCGAGGGTGCCGGCCTTCACCACACACATGCCGGCGGGCTCCATCACTTCAGAGACGATCGGTGAGCCACAGTTGCCACAGAAGCGCCGGTAGACGTAGGTGGTGTCGCCGCCGTCGTCGCCCTTGTCCTCATAGGTTTTGATCGGCCCGTTGATGGTGAGTTGGTCGATGTTCATCACCACGTTCAGCGAAAACGCGGCGCCGCCCTGTCGTTGGCAGTGCTCGCAATGACACACCGCGGTGGCCATCGGATCGCCGGTGAATTCATAGGTGATTTCGCCACAAAGGCAGCTTCCGGTTTGTCCCATGCCCAAAAGCTAGTGCAGTCCCGTACCGCCATGACGGGTGGGGCGCCTGGCCCGCTGAACTGTCTGTGTTCAGACGGGCTCAACCCTGCATCGACGCAGCCAGAACACCGTCGACCGCCAACCGGCTGCAGCAGAGAAGCCTCAGCCCTGCTCCGATGCAGCCAGAACGTTGGCCGCCGACACCTCGCTAGCGCATCGACTTGTTGGCCTGGGCGAACTCGGCCTTGATGGTTTTGAGGGTGTTGGGCTGGGTCCAGAGGTCGACGATAGTCATGGCCATGGCCTTGGCCCCGTCGATCACCGCGGCATCACCGGTTTGGGATCGAGCGTGAACGGCGAACTCCGGGGTGTGGATCGGTGAACCGTCGGTGGCCACCTTGATCATCGGATGGATGCTTGGCACCTCGTAGCTCACGTTGCCCATGTCGGTGCTGCCCACCACCCGGTTCTCGGGAGCCGGGGTGGTCACCACTCGACCCAACTCGCCAGCGTTGGCGGCATACAGATCCAGGAACGGCTCGTTGTCGATCATGTCGGCGAAGGGCGGATCGATCCACTCCCACTCGGCGGTGCAGCCCGCAGCCATGGCGCCGGCCTTAAAACACTCAATCACCCGGTCGCCCAGCGGACGCAGGCTCTTCATGTTTGGCGACCGCACATACCAAAGCATCTCGGCGCGGGCGGGCACGATGTTTGGCTTTTCGCCGCCATCGGTGAAGATGCCGTGCAGACGCTCCTCGGGCAGGATGTGTTGACGAAGCGCGGCGATGTTGTTGTAGGCGAGCACGGCGGCGTCGAGGGCGTTGCGGCCCTCCTGAGGAGCGGCGGCGGCGTGGGCCGAGCGACCGGTGAAGGTCACCTTCACCCGATGTACCGCGATGGTGTTCATCACCGTGAGGTCGGCGGCGGCCGGATGCACCATCAGCGAGGCATCAACGTCTTTGAAGGCGCCACGCTCGATCATAAAGACCTTGCCGCCGCCCCCTTCCTCGGCCGGGGTGCCCAGGATCGAAACCGTTCCGCCGAGATCGTCGGCCAGGGCGGCGGCAGCCAAGCCAGCACCGAGCCCGGCGGTGGCGATGATGTTGTGGCCACAAGCGTGTCCCAAACCGGGCAGCGCGTCGTACTCACAACACACCGCGATGTTCGGGCCCTTGCTCCCGACCACCGACTCGAAGGCGGTCTCCAGTTCGTAGGCGCCGCGGGTGACCGGCAGGCCATGGGCCTCGATGGCATCGGTGAGCACCTGGTGGGCGAAGTGCTCCTCGAAGGCCAGCTCGGGCTGGTCATGAATCTGATGAGACAGATCGACCAGCTCGTCGGCCATGTCATCAACCAACTGGGCAACCCGAACTTTGGCGGCAGCGATGTCCATGTCTCCAGAGTAGTGCCAGCGCGCGGAACCGGCGCCGTCGGAAGGATCAGCGACCGTGATAGGCCCGATACCGATTGATCAGGGCGTTGGTTGAAGAATCGTGGCCCAGCTCGCCCGCTTCGGGCGAAGTCAGCTCGTTGCCGATGGCTTTGGCCAGGACCTTGCCGAGCTCCACGCCCCACTGGTCGAAGGAGTTGATCCCCCAGATCGCCCCCTGGACAAACACCTTGTGCT
>CALAML010000322.1 GCA_937925845.1 uncultured Acidimicrobiales bacterium
CACCAGGGTCTCGACCACGGCCGTCGCGGGCTCGGGCCTTCGGCCCCACACCTCGACCAGTTCGTAGTCCCGCACGGCACCGTGGGCCATCCCCGCGAGTGACCCGACCGCGCCCGTCCCAACCACCAACAGCCGACGGGCATCGGGCCGAGCCAAATACTTTGCCGCTAACGCGGATGCGGCCGCAGTGCGTCGAGCGGTGAGTTCGTTGGCTTCGCACGCGCCCAGCATCGATCCGTTGTGGGCATCAAAGAGCAGAAAGCCCGATTGCACGGTCGGTAGATCGAGTGAGCCGTTGTCGGGATACACCGTCACCACCTTCACCCCGATCACCTCGCCCGTGATCCAACCCGGCTTCATCAGCAATGCGCCGTCGGCTGCTCCCTCCACCGGCACCGTGTGCAGCGTTCGCATCGGTGCGGTGGCCGCCGGGTCGATCATCACCTCGGCGATGGCATCGATCAGCGAACCCCAATCCAACAGCTCGGCGACCTCGACATCAGTCAGGAACTTCACACGCTGATCCTACCGATCCCCTCCGGTCGCCGGTGGGAGCTGGCCTCCGACCGACAATCGACCCGGTTGTGGAAGACTGTGCCGATGGGAACCGCAGAAGAGCCCGGTACTCGACGGATCGAATATGCCGGATCGGTCCACGACGAACGAGAGATCGAAGCGGTGGTTGAAGTGCTTCGATCGGGGCCCAGCGCGTTGCGCATTGGACGCAACGTTCGAGCCTTTGAGCGGCGCATCGCTGAACTCCTGGGCAAATCCCGCGGCGTGATGTGTAACTCCGGCAGCTCGGCGCTCTATCTCGCTATCGAAGTGCTCGACCTCGAGCCCGGCGATGAAGTGCTCACCTCGGCCGTCACCTTCTCCACTGACATCGCCCCGATCCTCAAGGCCGGTTCCGTACCTGCCTTTGTTGATGTCACACCGAACACCTTCCAGATCGACGTCGATGGCATCGAAGAAATGATCGGACCCCGCACCAAGGCCATCCTTGCTCCCAACCTGATCGGCAACGCTCCAGACTGGGACCGCATACGCGAGATTGCCGACGCCCACAACCTGATGGTGATCGAGGATTCCTGCGATGCCCTGGGCCAAACTCTCCATGGGCGCCCGACCGGCTTGCGAGCCGACATCAGCCTCACCAGCTTTGCCCTCTCCCACATCATCACCGCCGCGGGAACCGGCGGGATGATCTGTTTCGACGACACCGAGCTCGCGGATCGAGCCCTGCTGTTCCGGCGGTGGGGTCGACGCTCCGAAGTGCAACTCTTCGGCTCTCGCAAGGGTGAAGGCGACCGTTTCTTCTCCACGATCGACGGCGATATCGAATACGACAACCTGTTTATCTTCGACGAGGTCGGCTGGAACTTCGAACCCTCGGAGCTCTCGGCCGCATTCGGGCTGGTGCAGCTCGACAAGCTCGACGATAATCTGGCCCGCCGCCAGCGGAACTTTGAGCTGATCAGCGGCCACTTCGCCCAATGGCCCGAAGCGTTTGAGTTGCCCGAGCTCACCCCGGGCGTGGTCACCGGCTGGCACATGTTCCCGCTGCTGCTTCGCTCCGACGCTGGTTTTGCCCGTTCCGCCTTCCAACAGTGGATGGAGAGTCACGGCGTCGACACCCGAATGGTGTGGACCGGAAACGCGGCCCGCCAACCGGCCTTTCGCAACCGGCCCTACCACCAACCAGCGGCTGGTTTGCCCAACGCTGATCGGGTCATGGAATGGGGAGTGGTGCTGCCCAACAGCCATTCCCTCACCGATTCCGACTGCGACTACATCGGTGAAACTGCCGCTGGTTTTTTGGCTTCCCACCGTTCCTAAGCAGGTTGGCGACAGTTCGCCCGCCAGTCGGGTGACGGGAGGTATCCGAAGTCGGTTCAGGCTCACCTTTTGGCTCAGATCCACCCCGCTACCGCTGAGTAAGTGTCAACACGAGGGGTTGTTGATCGACCACTCAGCCGCAGCCGAGATCGCCCAGAGCTCAATCAGCACAAAATGTCGCCGATAGCATGGGCGGAAGACCGATTCGCCATGCGGGTAGGGACGAATGCCGAAACCGACAGAGTTCGACCTCGCGGCCGAAGCCATCGAAGACGGGGGCAAGTACGAGTACCGCGTCTGGGGCAAGCATCGCAAGGCTCGCAAAATGCTGTCGGAGCTCGCCGATGAAGAGACGACCGAGACCATCGAGGACTGCTACTTCCTGGTCGATGACCTTCATCTGAACGCCAAAGTTCGAGACGACATGCTGAAGGTGAAGCAACTCGTGGCCTCCGAAAAAGGCTTCGAGGTTTGGACGTCAAACTGGCACAAGGCGGCCGAGACCGCCCCGGAACCCTTCGATGAACTCTTCGAAGGCCTTCGCCTCGACCGCAAGTCATTCGACCTCAAGAAAGCGGTGGCAAAACTCGACCCCGACACCGCGGCCACTGCAGTGTTTGTGACCAAGACCCGCCGACGCTTTCGTATCGGCTCACTCCGGGCCGAGGTGACCGACGTCGAGATCAAAGAAAGCGGCGAGGTCCTTCGCACGCTAGCTATCGAGGGTGAGGATCTCGATGAGCTGGTGGCCTTGCGCAAGAAGCTGGGAATCCGCAAAGAGGACAACGTCGCCTTTCCCGCAGCCCTCGACAACGAGATCAGCTAGAAGCTCCTCGTGCCTGACGCCGCGCCCCATATCGGGACACTCAACGAGAGCTCCCTACATGCGGCGATCAAAGACCTTGTGGCCGAACCGGGCGACCGCTTCGAACAACCACTTGAGGGGTTTGTGATCGATGTGGTTCGGGGCAACCAGCTGATCGAGATCCAGACCGGCTCGTTTGGCGCCATGGGCCGCAAACTCGATCGGCTGTTGAGCGAGCACCAGATTCACCTGGTGCATCCGATCGCTACCGAGACGTGGCTGGTGCGTGAAGGGAAACCGGTTCGGAAGTCGCCGAAGCGGGGGAGTATCTATTCCCTGTTTGAAGAGTTGGTGCGGGTGCCGACGCTGCTCGATCATCCCCATCTCACTCTTGAGATCGTGTTGACCCAGCAAGAAAAGGTGCGGGTACCCGACCCCACGGCACGACGGGGGCGAGGCGGATGGCGCACTGTCGACCGCCGACTTCGCGATGTGGTTGGCCGACAGAGATTTGATGCCCCAGCCGACCTCCTTCAGCTCCTGCCGAAAAAACTGCCTCCGGTGTGGACCACCGCCGATGTGGCCTCGGGTGCTGGCATTCCCCGAAGCCAGGCTCAGGCCATGGCCTACTGTCTGCGGGCCAACGAGCTCGTCGAAGACCTGGGCCGAAAGCGCAACGGCGTGCAGTACCAACTGGCGCAATAGGCCAAGTTCGCCCAGCACACCATCGGCATTGCCGCTGGTGCGGAGCTGAAACCAACGATGATCCCTGGGTTGGGGCCGCCTCCCTATTCACAGCACGCCGGGACTGGACGTACTCTGATGCCATGAGCGAAGCCGGTTGGTTTTCGGATCCCATGAGTCGTCACCAGTACCGCTGGTGGGACGGCGAGCTGTGGACCGAGCAGGTAAGCAGCAACGGCCACCAGGGCGCGGACCCCATGCCCTTCGCTCCTCCGCCAGCGCTGCCGGTCATCGCCGATCACGATGGCCCGGCGTTCACCGACCCGCTTTTTACTGCGGCCCTGCTCGTGTACGAAGAGAAGGGCAGCATGGTTCCCGTCGGCCAGGGAGGCCGGTTCGGCAACTTCACGATCACCAGCCCGCAATACGGCCCGGTCGGAACCGTGGAACGTTCGGGCAAGGCCAACCACCGCTTCTATCACCTGCGGACCGCTGCCGGTACACCGCTGTGTACGCTCAACCCACTGCGGCAACGGGTGTGGACGATGGTGCATGCCAACGGGCAGCCGCTCGGCGAGTTCACGTTCAACCCGCGGCTCGGCAAAGACATGTTGGTTCCGATCTCCGTTGGTGGCTACCAGGTCGCAGAGATCACCAGTACCGATTTGCGCGGCACGAAGTTGACCATGCATGGGCTTACCGGGATCCTGGGGACCATCGAACGCCCCAAGGGCGTCTTCGCCGACAGCTTCTCCACCCTCGACAACTACACCATGACCCGGCATCAGCCCGCAGAGGGTTCGATCGGCTGGTTGTCGGTGATGGCCCCGGTGGTGATCGACGATGCCCGCTACCGCCGCGACGTAGCTCGCGGTCCGATCTAGGACGATCGCTACGCTGGCTTGATGGTCTTGTCGACGGAACAGCCCGGGTGGAAGGAAGATCCCTACGGTCGTCACACGTTTCGATGGTGGGACGGCGTCATGTGGAGTCAGCGGGTTCTGACCGAGATCGAAGACCCGGATCCGCTCGAACGGCCGCTAGCCGGCTTTGTCGACCTGGCCCGAGACGGCGCGCCCATCGATCTGCTCTTCACCGTCGAGGTGCTTCAGGTTGATGAAGAAGGCGACCCGATCGGCGACCGTCTCTTTGGAAACTTTGCCCTATCAAACCCCGAGCACGGCCAACTTGGCCGGGTGACTCGCCTCGGAACCCGTGAGCGAAGGTCCTACCGACTCCACAACGCTGACAGTCTCGAGCTTTGCACCCTCGAACCAACCGTTGCCGACAACGAGTGGATTCTTGTCGATGAAGACGGCGGCCGGATAGGCGAATACCTGTGC
>CALAML010000323.1 GCA_937925845.1 uncultured Acidimicrobiales bacterium
CGGCACCGGGTACTGCTCCGACGTGACCCGCTGTGTCCACATCGGCGAACCACCGACGGCCGTGCGCGAGGCCTACGGCGCCCTCTTTGAAGCCCAAGCGGCATCGGTAGCCGCAGCGACGGTCGGAACCCCGCTCGAAGACATCGATGCCGCCGGGCGCAACATTCTCGAAGCCGCCGGCTACGGCGAGTACTTTGTCCACCGAACCGGTCACGGGATCGGTGTGGAAGCCCATGAGGACCCGTACGTGGTGGCGGGAAACACCAACCCTCTCGAAGCCGGCCATGCTTTTTCGGTGGAACCCGGCATCTACATCGAGGGGCAGTTCGGGATGCGCCTCGAAGACATTGTGGTCGCCACCGAAAACGGTCCCGACCCGCTCAACCACGTCGACCACCACCTCGCCATCGTCGACGGCTAGCCGGTCGGTCCAGGCTCAGGCCGTGTCGGGCTCAGCTCTTTGGTGAGTTCAGGTTGGCGTCGTTGTTAGCGCCAACGCGCTTGGCTGAATCCTCCGGTGGGTCTTCCTTCAAGGCGCGGGCCATCAGCCCGAGACCGGCGGCAAAGCTCACCAGCATCAACAGGAAATGCGACAGCTTCAGGTTAAAGAAGAAGCGCAGCTGGCTGAGGATCTCCACGCCGAGGATCACGATCCCGAGTCCGATCAGGACCCAGCCGGCGGCCTTCTTGGCGTCAAAGAACAAGATGACAACGCCGAGAAAGATCGGCAGGAAAAGGATCCCCATCGAACCGGTGCCACCAAAGCCGCCAAAGCCACCGGAGATCAGCCCCGAGCCGTAGCTGGTGACGCGGACAGAGTCGACAAAGAACCAGCCGGAAAGCGCGCTGAGCACCAGGCCAAACAGGAAGAGTCGGCCCCCGCCCCGGGTGCCACCTACACGAACTGGTTCCATCACACCGGCCCCATGCCTAGATGCTAACCCGGCCGGGCCACGCCAGAAGGGACGTCAACGCCCACGCGTGCCAGTGGCTGTGAGCGAACAGCTCAGCTGACCATCTTGATGCTGAGCGGATAGTTGTAGCCCTCGCCGTTGTTGGCCTTCATTGCGGCCAGGACCGGGAAGAGGATCTGCAGGATCAGCAATACCGGCAACAACAGCAAACCGATCAACACAAAGCTCAAAACAAACACGATCAGCCAGCCGATGAGCAGCGTCAGCTGGAAGTTGAGCGCTTCTGTGGCGTGGTGCTTGACAAACGCCGACTCATCCTTCTTCAGCGCCCACACGATCAGCGGTGCGATAAAGCCGGAGAAGATGGCACCAACGTGGGCGATCAACGACATCGTGCGCTCATCGCTGGTGACGCCGTTGACGACCTGCCCGCCGCTCGGGGCGCCGGCAAATGCTGCACCTCCACCAGCTGCGGGAGCGGCCCAGTTGACGCCATCCCAATACTGCTGCTGACCGGTCGGACCGGGATACCAGCCGGGTGCCGCCGGCTGTACCTCCGCCGGCTGCGCGTTCATGTTGTCGTCCCCGAAACCGCTCATGTGCTTACCTTCCCGTGCCTAGCGAAACGTTCCGTGTTTCCTACGAATTAGAGCGCTCGGCAGACCGCAAGTCATCGGACTCCAAACAAGTCCCTGACCCAGAGTGTAGATCATGGCTCAGCCTGGGCAATAGGCACCCTTGCCCCGATACCGTGACGGTTCGTGATGCGACTCGACGCCGCCACGGTGATGCTCCAATGGGCCACCGGAGGCCTCTTCTTTCTGTGGATCACCACCCGACGGCGCGAACTCGGCATCGGTTACGGCTGGACGATGCGCATGACCTATTTGGTCAGCGCCGTTCTTTCGCTCGTGATCGGGCTGCGCTACGACTTTGTCCCCGTTCGTGAGGCAGCAACTGCAGGAGTAATTGCGGCCACCAGCTACGCCCTGTGGGTGTCGTGGGTACGCAGGCGAGCGGGTGTGGCCGGTCAGCGCGAAGAACACGACCGGCGCACGGCACGAGTCGCAGAGATGACCGGTATCGAACGCGACGCCCAGACCTTCGACCGGGACCAACAGGAGTTTCCGCCCCACCTCGATCTGATCGCACCAGTGATCGGGCTGGTCGGTCTGATCGCCGGCGGAGTGCACGCCGGTTCCCCGGTGTGGCTCACCGTGGCCCGGGTGCTGGCTGGGGCCGCGTTTCTTGGTTCGGTCTCCGACGCCATGCTGTTGGGGCACTGGTATCTGGTGCAGCCTGGCCTCAAACGAGGGCCGCTACTCGAACTGGTGAAGTGGGTCGGCTGGACCTGGCCGGTCGAAGTGGGGCTGCTACTCGTGCCCACGGGAATGTGGTCGGCGATCAGCGGCGAGATCGACGACGGATACAACGGCATCCTCACCTGGTTCTGGATCGCCAGCGCAGTAACCACCATCGGTTTGGTCGGTGTCACCCGCGCCGCGCTCCGCGAACGGCAGTACGCCGCGGTGATGGCGGCGACCGGGTTGCTCTATCTCGCCATCCTCACCGCATTCGGCACCGACCTGGTGGCCCGGGCGCTGCTTTCGTAACCTCGGAGCCCTCCAGGACGGTTAGGCTCACGGCGAATGGATGTTTACACCAAGACCGGCGATGACGGAACGACCGGCCTCTTCTACGGAGGTCGAGTTGCCAAGGACAGCGCCCAACCCACGGCCTACGGCGATGTCGACGAGGCCCAGGCTTTCATCGGCCTGGTGCGTCCCCACCTCGAACGCGACGGGGAGCTCGACACCCTGCTGGTGACCCTCGAGCGGGACCTCTATGTGCTGATGGCCGAGCTAGCGACGGCCCCGGAGAACCATCACAAGCTGACCGACGGGGTGACCCGGGCCACCGCGGCCATGGTTGATGTACTTGAAGGCTTCATCGACGACTTCGCCGGACGGTTCGAACCACCGACTGAGTTTGTCGTGCCCGGTGGCAGCCAGATCGGAGCCGGTCTGGATGTGGCTCGGACCGTGGTCCGCCGGTCGGAGCGGTCGGTGGTGAGCCTTGGCTGGGCTGATTCGATGGTTGCGATCTATCTCAACCGACTCTCCGATCTGCTGTGGACCATCGCTCGGTGGCAAGACGGCACGGTTGTGCTCGCCCGAGGCGATGGCCCCGACTCCCGATCGCGAAACAAGCCAGCGGCCACCGACTGAAGTTCCCGGCCTTCGCGCCGACTAGATACCCCCGACCCAGCACCAGCTACCCAGCATCAGACAGGAAGAACCCGATGGCACTCACCGTCACCACCGCCAAGACTGCACCGAAGAAGACCGATCTGGTCGTGATCGCGGTGTCCGAAGGCGAGAACATCGGCAAGCGAACCGACCTGCCGCCCACCATCAACGCCGCCTTCCTCGCGGGAGCATCGTTCCGAGCCGAGCTGGGCCAGACCCTCCACTTGCCGCCGGCCGAGGCTGACGGACCCTCGGTGATGCTGCTTGGTATGGGCGCATCCGACGCCCTGGATGTGGCCAGCTACCGCAAGGTCGGAGCCCGGCTGGTGAAGGCGGCGACCAAACACAAAGTGGTCACCGCCGACCTGTTCGAAAACGTTCCCGACTCGCTCTCACCCGTGGATGCGGCCCAGGCCTTTGCCGAGGGAGCCATGCTCGGCTCCTACCGCTACGACGTGCTTCGTTCCGAAGCCAAGAAGCGCAAGCTCGACCGCCTGGTGGTTGTCTCCGGCGACGCTGGCATCCGCAACGGCATCGCCATCGGTGTTCGCATCGCTGAGGCGGTGGCCTTCGCCCGCGACCTGGTGAACGAACCCGGTGGCTCCCTCACCCCGGTCCGACTCGCAGCCAAGGCCCAGTCGATGGCCAAGCGGGAGGGCTTGAAGTGCAAAATCTACGACGAGAAGGCCATCGCCAAGATGAAGCTTGGTGGCCTGATCGGTGTGAACCGCGGCTCTGACAACCCGGCCCGATTTATCGAACTCACCTACGAACCGCCATCGCCCCGATACTCCGTAGCCCTGGTCGGTAAGGGCATCACCTTTGATGCTGGTGGTCTTTCGATCAAGACCGGTACCGGCATGATGTCGATGAAGACCGACATGGCCGGAGCAGCAGCTGTTCTTGGAGCCATGGCCGCAGTCGCAGCGGTAAAGCCACGAGTGAAGGTGACCGCCTACGTGCCGGCCACCGACAACATGCTCGGCGGCGACGCCACCCGACCCGGCGACGTCCTTACCTTCCGCAACGGCAAGACGGCTGAGATCCTCAACACCGACGCCGAGGGTCGACTGGTGTTAGCCGACGCGTTGTCACTGGCCAGCGAAACCAGCCCGGACGCAATCATTGACCTGGCCACCCTCACTGGTGCCTGCATGGTGGCGCTCGGCCCCAAGGTTGCGGGAGTGATGACCAACCATCAGGGGTGGGCCGATCAGGTACTCGAGGCTGGCCAGGTCACGGGTGAGCGCCTTTGGCAGCTCCCGCTGCCTGACGACTACCGCAAGATGCTTGACTCGAATATTGCCGATATGAAAAACATCGGTGGCTCCTATGGCGGCGCCATCACCGCTGGCTTGTTCCTGCGGGAGTTTGTTGCCGACGACATCCCGTGGGTCCACCTCGACATCGCCGGACCGTCCAACACCGACAGTGCCGAGGACCACATCGTCAAAGGCGGCACCGGCTTTGGTGTCCGTCTACTCCTCGAAGCGCTGACGTCTTTCCGCAAGCTGTAGCCGAAGAATTGCCACCGGCGCTGTCGGCGCCGGCGGCTCAATCGGGGATCGACAGAACTCCGGCACCACTTAGTGGCGACGCGTAGTTTTTGATTGCTGCGGGCTGCTTCGGCGACCGAGGCGGTCCCGACTTTCGAGGCGATTGCGCGAACCCGATTCGGTCTTTTGGGTGGGTGGCGGCCCCGACAGTGTGTTCGGCGGAACGTCGCCGTCAGACTCGGTGGCCGAGGAATCGGTGGCGTCTCCTGCCCTCGGGGCCGCGATCTGGATCGCCGGGAACTCGCCGGTGTCGTCGACCAACTGGCCAAGGGACTCATCGAGCCGTTCAGCCGGGCAGACCCGACAATCGACCTGGTTGTGGAGTCGGCACCGGCGTTCGCCATCGCGCCAACGAAACGAGGGGAGGGAGTGGAGGAAGTAGCCGAGCCCGCTGCATCGTTTGCAGTCGGCCTCATCATGGGTGTCGCAGCGCCAGCCGCCGACGAAGGACCATGGGGCCGCCGAGTCGTCGTTGGCATCAAAGAGGCCGCTGGAACGGTTCAGACAGGTTCCACAGCCGACCTCGGCATGAGCTTCGCAATGCCATCTGCCGTCCACCCGTCGCCAGCGAATCTGATCCGGGCGGCGGCCAGCCAAGACCGGACGCGGAGGACACCGCACGCAGGTAGCGCGGGCGTGGGCGGTGCAGACCCATTCCGTTTCAACTTCCGCCCAACTCACCACATGGTCGAACCGCACCCGGGGGCCGTCGTCGACTGCTGGCTTTTGGCCTCGCTCCGCGCCGCACTCCACGCAGAACTGCCACGAGCGCTTGTCGTCGGCCCACACACAGGTGTCGCAGCGCTGACGCCGCTCCCCACACCAGGGGCAGAAGGTCGCTTGGCGCGGCACTTGCCGATTGCAGTCGGAACACTCGAGGCTCGGCCACTTGGCGGCGATGTCGGGTTGATCGTCGCGAGCAGTTCGATTGCCGGTGACGTTCGTTTGATCCGAAACGCTCATAGTGAATTCCCGTGACGTTGTGGTGTTCCCCGGCTGAACCGGCCCTCCGCCGAGGCACCTTGCGTGAGGCTGCGACTTTCCCCGGTCCCGTTGTAGCCCAGTCCAGAGGCTGGGTCGAACGGAGGAGTGGTGCTGAGGGAGAGGTCGCGCCCCAATCAAGCGGCGGAACGGGACAAACCTTACTAAAAGGGGCTGAAAAGCCAAACCGGGCAGACGGCCAGAAGCTCCCGAGCATCACTCAGTTCTTGGCCGCAGAAGCCGATCGGGTGTGTATGGAAGAGCCTGTGGAGCGACCGGACTTTACGATCCCAACGCGACTTGCGGACCTTGGGGTTCCCCCCTGGCTGGTGGAGGACCTTTTTGCGCGTCGGCTGATGATCCAAAGAACGTCGACGATTGGCGAAATCTCCGCCCTGATCTGCGTGGCCCGCACCGTAGGTCAGGAGGTGGCCGAGTCCCTTCGCGAGAAGAACATGCTCGAGTACCGCGGCGCCGAAGGTCGCGACTATCGCATCGCCATGACCGAGACCGGCGAACGACGCATCGGCGAAGCCATGAAGAACGCCGGCTACGTCGTTCCGGTTCCCGTCTCGATCGACGACTACCGCTACGTCGTTGAGAATCAGACCAACAACATGCCGTTGAACCAGGAGTCAGTCACCGCGCACCTTTCCGACATGGTGGTGTCACCCGAGCTGGCGGATCAGCTCGGCCCGGCCTTCCTGAGCAACGGTGCCATCTTTATCTACGGTCCTCCCGGAACCGGTAAGACTTCACTGGCTGAGCGGCTCGGACGATTCGCCAACGACAGCGTCCTGATCCCCAAGGTGATCGAGGCCGACGGTCAGCTCATCCCGCTCTATGACCCGGCCATCCACATCCCGACCGGCGAGCAACCCGCCGGGCTCGACCCGCGTTGGATGGTGTGTCAACGACCAGTCATTACCGTCGGCGGTGAGCTTCAGCTCGACTCGCTCGACCTGACCCACGACTCGATCAGCGGTCTCCACGGTGCCCCGCTCCAGATGCAGGCCAACAACGGCCTTCTGCTGGTGGACGACTTCGGCCGCCAGACCGCCAGCCCCGACCAGATCCTCAACCGTTGGATTCTGCCGCTCAGCCATGGCGTGGACTTCCTGCGAGGACGCAACGGCGGCAAGTTCACCGTCCCGTTCCGACTGAAGCTGGTCCTGGCCACCAACCTCAACCCGACCGATCTTGGCGATGAAGCCTTTCTGCGCCGGATGCAGAACAAGATCTACGTCGGCGGCATGAACGAAGAAGACTTCCGGTGGACTCTGGCCCGAGCGGCCCAGACCTTCGATGTGGAACTCACCACCGAGGCGGCCTCGGCCATTGTTGATCGATGCATGGCCCGGCTCGGCGAGCTCCGCCCATACATCGCCCGGGATTTCTGCCATATGGCGCTATCGATCTTCGACTACTACCAGATCGACCGGGTCATGACGCCAGAAGTCGTTGACCGTATCGTCGAGACCTACTTCGTCAAGCTCGGAGCCGACAACCCGTATGCGGTGGATTCGAGAAAGGCTGCAGCCAACACCGAACTGAACGAAGAGTTGGCCGCCATCGAAGCCGAACAATCGACCAAAGCCGATCGAGTTGCCGCCGACTCACCTGGTGACGCCAAGGTAACCGGCAGCCCTGTTGTGGGTAGCGCAGCTG
>CALAML010000324.1 GCA_937925845.1 uncultured Acidimicrobiales bacterium
TCCTGGGGAAAAACATAGGGGTGGTACTGCTCGGCCACGGTCGAAGTCCAACGGGCCTCGCTGACCGAACTCCTCCGGTCGGGGTAGCTCTCGTGCGGCCCTTCACCAAGCCACTGGAGTTGATCAAGCCCTGCCACCAGGGAGAACCGGACTCCGACCCGGGCGATATCGGTCAGCGTGTCGGGTATCCGGACTGCTTCAGCGATCTCGATCGAGCCATCGGCATGCATCTGTATCGCCTGTTTGTGGGCCACCTCCCATTCACCGGCGCTGCGAACGGTGAACCGCGACACCCACGTTGCAGTCTCGTCCTTAGCTCGGAGTTGGGTGGCATCGAGTTCGGTGCGGTAGGTGCTTGAGGTTGGATCGAGTCCCCATTCGAGCCACCGACGCCGCACGCCGGCGAACTCCGACATCCAGCCGGTGCTCACACCGTCGTTGTCGGTCGGGGCTCGCCACAGGCTGAGCTCGATGGGGCGAGCCAGCAGCTCGACATCTTTGGCGGTGATCGACTGGACCACGCCGCTCTTGGGATCGATGCCAACCGAGGTGGTCGCGCTGGTTAGCCGCACCGCTTTGGCACCTTGATCAACCACTACCGACGTTGAACGACGGCTGCTGGCGACCGGCGCCGTTGTCTTGTCGTTCGAGACCGGGACCAGTTCGAGCTGGCTTCGGCCAACGCGATGACCGCGCTCGGCCCAGTTCGTAGCCCGGGCCAGGGTGGTCTCGAATTCCACGTGCAGGCTTTGGCCCGCCTCGAGTTTCGGGACCGCCGGAAGCTGCACCCGACGATCGGCCTGAGGTCCGACCTTGGCCACGTCGAGCTTGTGCGCTCGCCCCACCGGCTTGCCGTCCACCAGATAGCGGCTCTTCACGGTGAAGGCCGATAGGTCGGTGAAGTATTGCCGGTTGTGTACCTGCACTCTGGGGCGCCTCGGAGCTGAGGCCGCGGGGATCGTCGTAATTTCGACCGGCTCGGCCAGCGCCTTCATTTCGAGTAGCGAGGGGTGAGGTCGTCGGTCCGGGTCGACCAGGCCGTTGATGCAGAAGTTGGTGTCGTTGGGTTCATCGCCGAAGTGGCCACCGTAGGCAAACCATTCAGGCGATCCATCGCCAGGCACGACCCGCAAACCCTGGTCCATCCAGTCCCAGATAAAGCCGCCCTGCAAGCCCGGCGTCTCGCGAATGGCCTCCCAATACTCATGGAGTGAACCGCAGCTGTTCCCCATGGCGTGCGAGTACTCACACATGATCAGGGGTCGGTGATCCTCAACCTCGGTCGCGTAACGCACGATGTCTTCGACCGTCGGATACATCGGGCACACCACATCGGTGACGGCCTTGGAGGTGGTCGGGTCGGTCTTGATACCAGCATCGAGTCCGTTGGCCCACAGCATCATCTGCGCCCCTTCGTACTGGATGAAACGGCTCGGGTCATAGGCTCGGATCCAGGCCGCAGCTGCGTCCTGGCCGGCCCCGTGGCCCGCTTCGTTACCGAGTGACCAGCCGATGATGCTGGGGTGGTTCTTGTCCCGCAGCACCATCCGCATACAGCGGTCAACGATGGCGCCGTGGTAGCGCTGGTCGTGACAGAGGCTCCATTGGCGGGCGTGGCTTTCGATGTTGGCTTCGTCGACCACGTAGAGGCCAAGCTCATCGCACAGGTCCAACAACACAGCATCGTTCGGGTAGTGGGCGGTGCGCACCGCGTTGAGGTTGTGCTGTTTCATCACTTCGAGGTCACGCCGGATGTCTTCGTGACTCACGGTCTTGCCATGGTCGGCGTGATGGTCATGACGGTTGACACCGGCGATCAGAACCGGCTGGCCGTTGATGAGCAACTCGCGCCCGGAGATCTCCACTCGGCGGAAACCGATGGCCTCGCTCACCACCTCCTGCACCTCGCCCGCCGGGTCAACAAGCTGAGCGATGACCCGGTAGCGATTCGGTTCTTCAGCCGACCATGGCGCCACCTTGGGTATTTGGAACGAGGCCAGGGCGACGGAACCGGTGAAGAGGAACGACTGGAGGGTGGCGTCGAGGTTGATAGCGTCGGTGTTCGAGGCCGCGACGTCACTGATGACGGGCTCGACCGCTCGCCGAGCCGCCCCCTTGGCCGTCGACTTGGGGGTCGATATGGATCCGGCACCAGCGATGGCTTCGACGCCAACCTCAACCTTCCAACCGGAACTGGGCCGGCCGCCGAACCCGACCGACGTCCGCACCGACAGGGTTCCGTCGCCGGTTTCCGGGTCGAGGTCGGCGTCGATGCGCAGGTCATCGAGCCAGGTCCGTCCGGTGCAGATCAGGCTCACATCGCGGTGCAGGCCCGCCATCCACCAGTGATCCTGATCCTCGATCCAACTGGCATCGGACCACTTGATCACCATGGCCACCAGCGAGTTGGCCCCCGGTATGAGTGCCTCGGTGATGTCGAATTCGGTCGGCAGCCGGGAGTCTTTCGCCAGACCGATCGGCGTGCCGTTGACCCACACCATCAGTACCGATTCGGCGCCACCAAAACGTATGATCACCCGGCGTTTGCGCCACGCGGCCGGCACTCGAAAGCTGGTGCGGTAGATCCCTGTTGGGTTGTCGTCGGGAACCTTGGGCGGCTCCGCGGCCCAGGGCATCTGCACGTTGGTGTAGTGGGGGCGGTCGTGTCCCTGCATCGGCCAGCATCCCGGTACTGCGATCTCATCCCACCCGGCATCATCGAAGTCGGGTTCGATCGCCCGAGCCGGCGCCGCCGCCGGGTTGCTCACCAGGCGGAACCGCCAGTTGCCGTTGAGCGTCTTGACCCAAGGCGAGTCGGTGGCCGTCGTCGCGTCCCGAGCGGTCTCAACGTCGGGAAACGGCGTCAGCGGAGTTCTCGACGGTTCCCGGTTGCGACCCAACAGGGTCGGGTCAGTCCAGGAATCCGGACCCCAGGTGTCAGCAGGTGTCGTAGCCATGGCGCCTTACGTTAAGCGGCCAGTCTCGGTGCGGCCAACGGAGATGCAGCCGACGTAGGTGCAGCCAACACAGTGTCCAGTTCGGCTACTCGAGGTTGGGTGGCTACTCGACGTCGACGGGAACCCGGTAGACCTCTTCGAGGCCAGCGATACAGGTGATGCTGATCGGGCAGTCCTGGGGACCGCCGAGGATCAGCCGTTCCGGCAGGTGGGCCAGGTCTCCCACCTGGGTCAGACCCAGCCGCTCAGCCGTCTCGGAGCTGACGACAAACCCCGGGGTGTCCTGCGCTGGCGCCGGTTCGAGGAGTTCGAGATTGGAATCAACAGCGTCTCGTGCTGCGGCGAGCACATCTTCGAGGGCCAAAGGCGGGATGACCTCGGGGTCGTAGTGGCGTAGCACCGAGGAAACATACTCGGGCACCAGGTCGAGGTCACCAGATTCGAGCGCCGGCAGCACCTCTTCACGACTACCGAAACGCATGAACCGCCGCACTTCGGCGCCGCCACTCTCAATCACCTGGGCGTACATCTCCGCGAGCAGGAGCGACTCGGTGAAGTCGGTCGAGCCCACCGTGATCTCACCGGTGATCTCGGGCCCGTCAAAGGGAATCAGGCCTTCCGATTCGAGCCAACCGGTCACGACGTCGGGGGGCGCCGACTGGGCCGCCCGTCGATTGAGCTCGGTGAGATCTTCGGTGGTGAGCGCGGCGGACACCGTCTGCAGGGCTTCGGTGATCGCCGCCGAGTTGGCGTCTCTGCGGATCAGCGGCACCACGTTCTCCTTGTCCTGGAGACCCATGTTGTCCTCAAGGAGCACCCAGTCGTTGGCGGCGATGTCACCGTCGGTGCTGAACAGCAGGGCAATGTCGATGTCCCCTTGGCGCAGCGACTCTTTGAGATCGGCCGAGAAAGGATCGAAGACGGCAAACGAGAGCGGCTCACCGGGTGCGAGCGTGGTGGTGGTGGATGCCGTGACCGGAGTGGTCGTGGAGGCTGGCGTTTCTTCGTTGGTGGTGCTGTCGGAGCAAGCGGCGGCGGCCACCGAGATGGCGACGGCGAGCGTCAGAACCCACCACGGACGATGCCACCGTCGCGGGCGCGTTGGAGCCGGGCCGGACGAATCGAAGCCGGTGGTCTTTTGGTGGGGGGAAGCGACGTGCCCAAATCGGCGGGAAAGCACCTCATCAAGCTAGGTCAAAGTTAGGCGGCTGCGACAGAGCCCACCGCAGCCGGTGCTGCGCTGGCCCTAGTTGGGTGGGGGAAACGCTGTTCTGGCCGGGCTCGAAGCCGCCATCAGGCGACGGTGAGTGGCGTAGCATTTGTGTTGATGTACACGAAGTTCAAACAAGCGGTTGATTCTGTCGCTTCCGACGAAGTAGCTGGGCCACCCCTGCCTCTCGGCCGGCGGGTTGAGCTCGATGGTCGGGGTAACACGTTTGTCCGCGAGGTGGAGGGTCCACCCGGAGCTCCCACCGTGGTGCTTCTTCATGGGTGGATGGCCAGCGGCGGTTTGAACTGGTTCCAATGCTTCGATTCCCTCGCTGACCGGTTCCGGGTACTGGCCCCCGACCTTCGGGGGCATGGGCGGGGGTTGCGCAGCCGGCAACGATTTACCCTTTCCGACTGCGCCGATGATGTCGCTGCGTTGATGCGCGAGGTCGAAGCCGGACCGGCGATCGTGGTGGGCTATTCGATGGGAGGACCGGTCGCCACGCTGTTGTGGCGTCAGCATCCGGAGTTGGTCTCCGCCCTGGGTCTGTGCGCCACCGGCCAGGAGTTCCTCGCCGGAAATCGGGCCCGCTACTCGATGCGCTCATCCACTACGTTGGCTGCGGCCTCGGTCCGAATGGGCGGATGGGCCTCGTGGCTACCGCGCGAGATCAGCACCCTCGTGTTGCCGTCGGTGGTGCCGGATCGCAAGCGGCCCGCCACCCTCACCCGGTGGGCCCAGGCCGAACTCCGCCGCCACGATCCCCGGATGGTGCTCGAAGCGGGCACCGCGATCGCCAGCTTCAGCTCAAAGAGCTGGGCCCCCGAAATCGACGTACCCACAACAGTGATGGTGACCGAGATGGACACCACGGTGGAACCGCTGGCTCAGCGACGCTTGGCCCGAGCCATCCCCGGAGCCAGATTGCAACGCTTTGGTGACGGCCATCTCGCCTGCATCAACCCCAG
>CALAML010000325.1 GCA_937925845.1 uncultured Acidimicrobiales bacterium
ACCATCTCTTCCACGCTGGAACG
Organism: uncultured Acidimicrobiales bacterium; assembly: GCA_937925845.1. GTDB lineage: Bacteria > Actinomycetota > Acidimicrobiia > Acidimicrobiales > CALAML01 > CALAML01. Next base: position 24 of record CALAML010000325.1, read on the forward strand.
CCCGTCTCCGGATCGGGCCGTGTGGTAGTGCAGGTCGGCGTGAATGTGGTCCCGTTGGATCAACTCTGGAAGTTCACCTTCGGCTGCGGCCTCAACCTCGCCGGTCGATTCCCGCATCGGCGGAGCGATATACGGAAGGTCGAGGGCCTCATAGATCTCGGCTTCGGTCTTGCTGGCAATCACGACGGGAGCGAGTTTCTTCGTCTTGGCTGGGGCCTTCTTCTTTGCTGCCGCCTTTTTCTTGGCTGGGGCCTTCTTCGCTGCTGCCTTCTTCTTGGCTCCTGCCTTCTTCTTCGCCGTTGTCTCGGCCCCCGCTCCGTCCGACCCGTCCGCCTCATCACCTTCGCTTTCTTCGTCGGCCGGAGCAACGATCAACCCGTACTCGTTGAGCAGCCAGCCACGGTCGATGGCCCGCTGGCGTAGCGCGATGTTGTGGGCCTTGGAACCGGTGAAATAGAGCGTGGCGGCGCCGAACTGGTCGGGCTCCACCACCCGCACGTCCACCTGAAGCCCGGCTCGGGTGAGGAACGACGTCTTGGTCTCGCCGTTCACCACCAGGTCATCGACCTCGTCGTGCTCCACCACCGCCTTCATCACCGCCGCGGGTTTCTTTGACGACACGGTGATGTCGATATCGCCGATCGTCTCCGACATGCGGCGCAGGCTGCCGCAGTACATCACGTCGACAACCCCTTTGACGTCGCGTAGATCGGCCACCAGTCGTTCGGCCAACGGCATGGCATCGGCGACGGGCGTCCGGCGGTCCTTGCCGGTGAGCCCGAGCCGGTCGATGGCTTTGGCGATCTTGGCTTCGCTGGTGGCGCCCAGGCCAGGGAGGTCTCGCAGTTTCTCCTCCGCGATGGCTGCCTTGAGATCCTCGACGTTCTCAACCTTCAGCTTCGATCGCACCAGTTTGACCGTCTTGGGACCAAGGCCGGGAATGCGGGTGAGTTCAAGAAACTCCGGCGGATACTTCTCACGGAGCTTGGTGATCTTTTCCACCGAACCGGTGTCGACCAGCTCGCGAATCTTGGTGGCCGTAGCTTTGCCGACACCCTTGATTTTGGTGAGCTCGCTGACCTTGAGCTCGGTCACGTCTTCGCCGAAGCCGTCGATGCCGAGTTTGGCGTTTTCGTAGGCCCGCACCTTAAACGATTGGGGGCTTTCCTCTTCAAGGGTGGTGAGGGCGATCAGCTCATCGAGCATGGCCATCACATCACGGTTGGTGCGAGCAGACTGGGCGTTCATGTCGGCATCGTAGACAACCCAGGCGGTCAAGTCCCCTTGGGAGGTCGCTAAGCCCTCGCTGGCCTGCGAGTCCCTGGTCCCCTGGGCCGGTAACCTGAGCGCTGGCATTTACGCGTCTATGCGGCTGCCTTTCACTCTCGTTTCCTCCCCGAAAAGAACTCCGACGAACATGTCTGATAGCGCCAAGATCATCTACACCCTTACCGACGAAGCACCGGCGTTGGCGACCCACTCGCTACTTCCGGTGATCTCGGCGTTTGCGGATGCCAGCGACGTGGTGGTTGAGACCCGCGATATTTCCGTCGCTGGCCGGGTGCTGGCTAACTTTGCCGATCATCTTGAGGAGAGCCAGCGAGTCGGCGACGCCTTGGCTGAGCTTGGCGAGTTGGCCAAGACACCCGAGGCCAACATCATCAAGCTTCCGAACATCAGCGCCTCGATTCCCCAGCTGAAGGCCACGATCGAGGAACTCCAAGCACAGGGTTTTGCCGTTCCCGACTACCCGGATGATCCGGAGACCCCGGCGGAGGAAGAGATCCGAGCTCGCTACGACAAGATCAAGGGCTCGGCGGTCAACCCGGTTCTTCGTGAGGGCAACTCTGATCGGCGGGCTCCGGCTGCGGTCAAGGCCTATGCCAAGGCCAACCCCCACTCGATGGGTACGTGGTCATCCGATTCCAAGACTTCGGTGGCCACGATGGGTGCCAACGACTTCCGTTCGAACGAGCAGTCGATCACCATGGACGCCGCCGACGATCTTCGGGTAGAGCACGTTGGTGCCGATGGCACCGTTACCGTACTGAAGGAGTCGATCCCGGTACAGGCTGGCGAGGTCGTGGACGCCACGGTCATGTCGGTTGATGCCCTCACCACGTTCCTGGCCGCTCAGGTGGACCAGGCCAAGGCCGATGGCGTCCTGCTCTCGCTCCACATGAAGGCCACCATGATGAAGGTCTCCGACCCGATCATCTTTGGCCACATGGTTCGCACCTACTTCGCCGACGTCTTCACCAATCATGGCGCCGCCCTCGAAGAGGCTGGCGTGAACGTGAACAACGGCCTGGGCAACCTGCTCAGCGAGATCCAGGAGCTTCCCGCCGACCAGCGCAGCACCATCGAGGAGGCGGTCGCCGCCACCCTTGCCGCCAGCGCCGATATCGCCATGGTGAACTCCGACAAGGGCATCACCAACCTGCACGTGCCGAGCGATGTGATCATCGATGCCTCGATGCCGGCGATGATTCGGACCTCTGGCCAGATGTGGAACGGAGCCGGTGAGCAGCAGGACACCCTCGCGGTGATCCCCGACTCGAGCTACGCCGACCTGTACCGAATCACCGTCGAGGACTGCAAGGCCAACGGTGCGTTCGACCCGACCACCATGGGCACCACGCCCAACGTTGGGCTGATGGCCCAGAAGGCCGAGGAATACGGCTCCCACGACAAGACCTTCGAGATCGAGGCTGCCGGCACTGTCCGGCTTGTCGGATCGGCTGGCACCACGGTGTTGGAGCACTCGGTTGCCGCCGGCGACATCTGGCGCGCCTGCCAAACCAAGGACGCGCCGATTCAGGACTGGGTGAAGCTGGCCGTTACCCGAGCTCGGGCCACCGGTGCCCCTGCGGTGTTTTGGTTGGATCAGGCCCGGGCCCACGACGCTCAGCTGATCGCCAAGGTCACCCAGTACCTCGGCGATCACAACACCGAGGGCCTGCAGATCGAGATTCTGAACGTGGCCGATGCCACTCGCTTCACCCTCGCTCGTGCCCGCGCCGGCGAAGACACCATCAGCGTCACCGGCAACGTGCTGCGCGACTACCTCACCGATCTGTTCCCGATTCTCGAACTCGGCACCAGCGCCAAGATGTTGTCGATCGTGCCGTTGATGAACGGCGGCGGTCTGTTCGAGACCGGCGCTGGCGGCTCGGCGCCCAAGCATGTCCAGCAGTTCAATGAGGAGAACCATTTGCGCTGGGACTCACTGGGTGAGTTCCTCGCGCTGGCGGTTTCCTTCGAACATCTTGCCGAACGAACCGGCGACACTCGAGCCAAGGTGCTGGGCGAGGCCCTGGACACGGCAACCGCCAAACTGTTGGTGGAAGGCAAGTCGCCGTCCCGGAAGGTGAACGAACTCGACAACCGCGGCAGCCACTTCTACCTGGCCGCCTTTTGGGCTGAAGCGTTGGCGGCCCAGACCGATGATGCCGAGTTGGCCGCGAGGTTTGCCCCACTGGCCGAGGCGCTTCTCGCGAATGAGGTCAAGATCGTCGACGAACTCAATGAGGTCCAGGGTCAGGCCATGGACATCGGTGGCTACTACTACCCCGATCTTGCAAAAGCCGAGGCAGCCATGCGCCCAAGCGCCACGCTCAACGCCATTCTCGAAAATTTCTAGAGAAAACCTGGCCGTTTTGGCGCTAAACAGCGCTGTAGCGTCGTTCCGTTCACCTAAGCGATAAATCGCTGGGTTGACCGGTGCGGGCACCAGCTTCAAAATTCCGATAAAGCGTCGGGTTCTTTGGGTCGTTTGAGTGGGCATGCATACCCATCTCAACCAACGTTTCGGCCGCAGCCGCAACGCCCTTGCTGCCTTGGCCCTTGCGACCGGGTCGCTGATGCTCCTCGGCCCGGCCGCAGAAGCCCAAACCAGCAATCCGCTCGGCGCCCGCACGGTGCGGACCGAGATCGGGTCTGTCGACCAGGCGGTCGAGGCTATCGAAGCTCGACTTTCCGAAGCCGGCCTGAACGTGACCGCCGTCGTCGAACACGACAAGATCATCGAGTCCAAGACCGATATCAAGCTTCGGCCCACCCGGCTGATCATCTTTGAGAACCCGGCCGTTGATGGCGAGGTGCTCCGCGCCAACCGTGCTGCAGGCATCGACTTGCCCCAGAAAATTCTGGTCTGGAAAGACGATGACGGTCTGGTCAAGCTTTCCTACAACACCGCCAACTACATCGCCGACCGCCACGGCATCGACCAGGTGTCGTCGATCTGGTCAGAGATGGACAACGTTTCGGACTCGCTGGTCCGCAACCTGACCGCGCCCGCAGCCAGCGGGGTGTCGGCTGATGACGACAGTGCAGCCAACGACCCGCTGGATCCACCAGCAACCGAACCGGCTCCCACGACTGCACCAGCGACGGCCCCTGAGCCGGCGCAACTGCCGGTCACCGGCCCATCGTCGACCGCAATTCTCCTCGGCGTCTCACTCGTAATGCTGGCGGGAGGAGCAACACTGGTCGTGGTCAGCCGCAAGCGGGTCGGCACTACTGCGGTGGTGCTCGCGTTTGTAGTGGCCGCCACCGCGGTACCTGCGAGCGCTCCCGACTCCGCCGATGCCCAGCAGGAAGACCGGGGCACGATCACCGTCGCCAGCGACCATGAGGTGGCCGACACCCTGCAGCGAGTCCGCGACGCGGCCGCCAACAACAAGTTCGGTGTGCTGCTTACCATTGCCCAGTCCTCGGGCGACTCCGCCGACCTTCCCCCAACGTTCCTGGTACTGCTGGGTCGCCCGAGCATCAACGGACCGATTCTTGAGGCCAGCCAGACCACCGGACTTGACCTTCCCCAGAAGATGCTGGTCTGGGAAGACGAAGACGGCACGGCCCAGATCACTTACAACGACCCCAGCTATCTTGAAACCCGTCACCGTCTTGGGGATGCTATGGCCAGCCTTGATGAGCTTGAGGGGCTGCTCGGCACCATCGCTGACGAAGCAGCCGGGGCTTGAGTAACCGAGAATGACGGCCCCTTTTCCCCCAGTGGGTGACAAAATCGAGGATCCGCAGGATCCTCATGTCCACCACCATCGCTCAGATCCACCCCAGGTTGGATCGATCGACTCAGAAATGGCTGCGGCAATGGCTCGAGCCATTGATGACGGGCCAAACGCCGCGGTCGAGGGCCCGGACGGTGACCGCGCCGCGGCTGAACCTAAACCGACTACGGGAGCGGTCGGGTCGAAACCCGAGGCCGCTGGCCGGGGTGGGAAGGCGGCTCTGGTCGCTGTGGGCGCCGGAGCCCTGCTCGTCGCCGCCGGAGCCTTTGCCCTGCTCGGCGGCGGTGGCGATGATGGCGAGGCGGAATCGCCATCGGCAGAAGGACCCTCTCAAAACGAGCTCAGCGAGGACTCCGAAGATTCCGGCGAGGCGGTCGGGGCCAACGAACCGGACCGGGCCAATCCGCCCCGGGATCCCGTGGCCAGCTCAGCTCCAGTCGTTGAGGAATCGCCCACCACTACTGCCGACACCGGAGTCGGAGAGGTCGACTCCAATGGCCCGACGACAAGTGTCAATATCGCCGACATTTCTTTGACAGCAAGCTATGCGCCAATCCCGGTCGAGGGTGGCAGTTATCGGATGTCGGTAACGCTGGCCAACCGGGGGGCGGCGATCTTCCCGCTCGACGAGGCGGAGTTCTCTCTGATCGGCGATGCCGTGACCGTGCTCGCTACGGAGACCACCTTTTCAGATACTGCGCCGGTCGAGCCCGGCACCCAGCAACGCGGAAGTGTGACCTTCGATATTCCGCCGGGAACAACCGGGTCCTTCATCCTTGAGGTAGAGACACCGAGCGGAGAAATGGTCCAGCTGCCGCTGTAGGGCCTACACGGCGGGCTATGGGGCCCGGGCCGAGGAAATCACGCCAGTTCGGCGCGACTCAACACCTACCGCGGCCGGCCGACTGGGGTCAGTACCGATAGTGCAACGCGGTCGGCTAGGTTCTTAGAGGTTTACCCCGACCCACCGCTCCTGATGCAACCTTTGGGAGTAGTTACCGGGCAACTGCGATCTTCCCCCGAACCACTGCCCTGAATTGAGAGGCGTCGCCCGAAATGGCCCCTACGCAACTGAACCCAAAGAAAAAGCGCCAACGTCGACAGGATCCTCCCAAGACACCGCAGAACGCCAACGAAGAGCTGTTTATCCGCCACATCGATGAGATGGCGGCCAGCGGCATGCCCGTGGTCGTAGCTTCGCCGCCCCAGCGGGTCCCGCTGGTCGACCGGCTCCTGTCGCGCTTCGACGGTCTGTTGCCGGGTGATCTGAAGTTGTGTCTGCTGGAGCCGGTATCGCGGGCCAAGCCGGTGGAGTTTGCTTCCACCGATCCCCGCTGGACCAAGATCGATGAGATCCTCGCTCTCGGCGATCAGGTCGGCGGAGTCGTGGTGGTGTCGAACCAGTTCCGTGAGCACATGCACTGCCAGGGTCTGTTTAACCCGATCAAGGACCTCGGGGTGCCGGTGGTCTCGGCGTTCGGCTACCCGCCCCTGATCCAGCGCCCGGTCACGCCTCCCGCTCACAAGGGCATCACCTACCAGGGCATGTTTGAGCTGGCCTCGAAGTGGGCCGCAGCCGGGCGTTTCGGCAACCCGACCTATATCGAGTTCGGCACCCTTGAGGGTCGCACCATGACCTACGCATGGCATTACATGCAGCAGATCCCCGGCATGAACTTCGTCGCTTTCGACAGCTTCGCCGGCATCCTCGGCACCGTGGACGACGAGGAGTATGTCTTCCCGGAGGGTTCGTTCTACGCCAACAAGGAAACGTTCATGCACAACATGAAGGTGTGTGGCATCGAGTCCGATCGTCTACAGGTGACCAAGTGTGACATCACCACCCTCACCACCGATACCGAGCTCACCAAGAATGTCGACCTCGGTACGCCGGCGGTGATCAACATCGATGTCGATGTCTACAAGCCGGCGCTCACCGCCCTTGAATACCTCACCCCGCACCTGGTGCAGGGTTCTCTGCTGTTGATGGACGACTACGACTCGATGAGGGCGGCCCGCAACATCGGTGAGCGTTTGGCGCTGACCGACTGGCTCAAGGCCAACCCGCGTTTCGAGGTGGAGGAATGGCGCCGCTACGGCGCTTGGGGCCGAGCCTTCATCGTGCACACCGAAGACGGCAAGTAGTCCCACACCGGTCTTCACCAAAGGTTGTTACTCGGTCTCTGCGCCTCTGCAACAACTAAGACTCGGAGATCACCAAGCGGTAGCCGCCGTCGTAGGTTTCCTGACTGAGCAGATGGCCGTACTTGTTGTTCCACGCGCCGGATGCGAGTTCGTCGCGTAGCCGGTTCGTTCCCGCCTCTCGGGCTTGCCGGTCGAGCATGGCGAGCGACGACATGCCCTCCTGCACTGCGGGTTCGAGGTACTTCTCGGGCCGGCGCCAGTAGGCAACGGTGAACCCATCGGTACTGTCAGGCGGCACGAGCAGGTTTCGCACCTCGATGACGTTGAGATGCTGGGCGATCCATTCGGTGTTCGGCGCATCGAGTTCCTGCTCGAGCCACATGATTTCGGGAAAGTACTCAAGCAGCCAGAAGTTCTGGCAAACCGCATAGTCGTACACCAGGAGGACTTGGCGTTTGGACACCCGGGCCAGTTCGAGCAGGCCCGCTTCTTTGTCAGGCCAGTGATGAACGGTGAAGATGCCCATGGCCGCGTCAAAGCTGTTGTCGCGTAGTGGCAGCGCTTCGGCCACTCCCTGGATCGCCGGGTTGCCGTTGGTGCGTTGACGGAGCATCTCGGTTGAGGGTTCAACGGCGGCGAGGAAGTTGTCGACCGGTTCGTAGTTGCCGGTGCCAGCACCGATGTTCAGCACTCGCTCAGCGCCGCCGAGCGCATCATGGATCTGGCGGGCTACGGCGGGATCGGCCCGACGAGCCTGGGCGTATCCCTTACCGATCGTGTCGTATCGAGCCATGCCCCACCGTAGCCCGACCCTCCCCCACCAGGTCCAGCGCGTTTGCCGCGTGAGGGTTCGCGGAAATCGGTTGACCCAGCCGGAGTCGACCTGCAGAGTCTGTGGATGACTCCGTTGTCTGCACCGATGCGTATGGGGCGACTCGATGATGCTCAGGCCATCGCTGCCTACCACCACACCATGTGGCTCGAAGAGTCCGGCCCGCGGCTATCCTCGGAAGCGCTTGCCGCGGCCAAGCCCCAGGTTGAGCGCTTCCGGCAGTGGCTAACGCCCGGGAGTGGGCTCACCACCGTTGTTATTGCCGACGACGACGATCTACCGATTGCTCACACCACGGTGCAGGCCAACAAACTGGTTCATCTCTTTGTCCATCCGGACTACCAGGCCGCCGGGCGGGGTCGCTCGTTACTCACCATCGGTGAGGCCCTGATCCACGATTCCGGCTATTCGTCAGCCGAGCTGCACACGAGGGTTGGCAACCACCGCGCAATCGGGCTGTACCGATCCGCCGGCTGGGTGATGACCGACGAGGTGGTGATGGACCCGCTGCCCGACGGGTCAGCAGCACCAGAACACGTGCTGCGCAAGCAGCTCTAGTCATATGTCCGAATAGGGCGTGTCCGTCATGGTCGACGCCCTACGATTGGTTCCATGAGGTCACTGACGGTTCTTGGGACTTGCCACCACGACTGCCCCGATAGCTGTGGCTGGGTCGCGACGGTTGAGAATGGCGCGGTCACTAAGCTTCGCGGCAACCCGGCTCATCCGTTCTCCCAGGGTGAGCTGTGCCCGAAGGTGAACCGTTTTGTCGACCGGGTCTACAACCCTGACCGGTTGTTGAATCCGAAGATCCGTGTCGGGGCCAAGGGGTC
>CALAML010000326.1 GCA_937925845.1 uncultured Acidimicrobiales bacterium
GATCACCGCACCATCGACGCGCTGCATCAGGCTGGCCTCTCCCCCGCCGCCATTGACGCCTTCTGGCGCCCGTTGTTCTCCGGCATCCAACTCGACCCGGACCTTGAAGTCTCGGCCCGGCGCTTCAAGATCATCCTGCGCATGTTGGCCGAAGGTGACACCGGGGTTCCTGCGGCGGGCATGGGGGCGATCCCGGCTCAGATTGCGGCCGACCTTCCCGACGGCGCGGTTCATTTGCACCGCCCGGTGTCGGCTGTGGTCGGCACCTCGGCTCAACTGGCCGACGGTGCTGAGGTGAGCGGGCGGTGTTTGGTGGTGGCGACCGATGGCCCGGCGGCGGCGGAACTACTTGGGCTACACACGGTCCACTCCCGCCCGGTTGGAGCCCTCTGGTTTTCGACCCCCACGCCGCCGCGGGCCGGGAAGCTTCTTATGCTCGACGGCCAAAACAGCGGCCCGGTGAAGAACCTGGCCGTGCTCACCAACGTTGCTCCGTCGTACGCGCCTACCGGGCGAAGCCTCAGCGTGGCTGCGGTGCCCGGGGCGGCGATGGCGTCGGCCGATCTTGAGTCCGAGGCCACCACCCAGATGAAGACCTGGTTCCCGGATGTTGCCGAATGGCAGCTGTTGCGGATCGATCGCATCGAACACGGCCACCCCGACCAGCAGCCGGGTTTCAGCCCTCGCCGTTCGGTCAGCCTGGGCGACGGTCGGTTCGTCTGCGGCGATCACCGCGACACCGCGTCGATCCAGGGCGCATTGTTTTCCGGACGCCGAACCGCCGTCGAGGTACTGGCCCACCTGCGAAAGCCAGCCTGATTAGCGTTCTTCGGAGCGGTTGCGTGCCCGTTGGATGGATGCTCCTTCGGGTCGATGCTTGCAGCCCATCACGAATAGGGTTGGGACGATGAGCGAACAAATGGTTTCGGTGTCGCGGGTAATCGATGCAACACCGCAGGAGATCTTCGACGTCATCGCCGATCCAGCCCGTCATTGTGAGTTCGATGGTTCGGGGACGGTCCGAGAGGCCCGGTCGACGGAACGCCTTTCCATGGGCGCCAAGTTCGGCATGAACATGAAGCTGGGCGTGCCCTATGTGATCGGCAATACCGTGGTGGAGTTCGACGAGCCCAAGCGCATCGCCTGGCGTCACATGGGCCACCATCGCTGGCGCTACGAACTCGTCGAGGTTGAGGGTGGCACCGAGGTGACCGAGACCTTCGACTGGTCCACATCCAAGCTCAAGTGGTTCATCGAGCGGGCCGGCTACCCGGAGAAGCACCCGCCGAACATGGAAAAGACACTGGAACGTCTGGACGCGCTTCTGCGGGCGCAAAAGGCCTGAGGGTCCATTCCTTCCGGTCGCAGCGTCGATCAGTTCACTCTGGGCACCAAAAATTTCCACTTTGAGTGGTGGAATCCCAAATGGTCCCCTAGTTTTCGATCCGTGAATGCCATCCCGTTGCACCACCTGCCATCCCAATCCTCAGGGCGTACCCCTGCCGACCCACGTGTCCATGGCCGTCGGCGGGGCTGGGCGGCAGCACTTGTTGTTGCCTTGACCACGATTACAGGGTTGCTAGGTGCGGGAGCCGCGGCCGATGCTCAAGCCGCCGAGACCCCCGAACCCAGCGAGACTGTCGGCAACGACACCGACGTCGACGCCGAGCTCGAAGCTCCGGGCGATGGTCAACCGGAGGCCGAGCATGAGGGCCCGGACGATCTTCCCACCGAGGTTGGGCCTCCAGAGGTCCAGAGCGGACCGGTTGGTCCGGTTGATATCGATCTGCCAACCGAAGTCGGTCCGCCGGAAGTGCAGTCGGGACCGACCGAAGTCGACCCTGCCAACGAGTCGGAGTCTGCGGCCCCGAACCGGCCACCTCTGCCGGCCATCGCTACGGGTGCCGAGTGTGAAGGCATCGAGGCCACGATCGTGGGCACCGCGGGTGACGACGTGTTGATCGGCACCGACGAGCGCGACGTGATCTTCGCCGGACCCGGCGATGACATCATCCGGGGCGGTGCTGGCGACGACATCATCTGCGGCGCCGGAGGCAACGACATCATCAACGGCGGTAGCGGCTTCGACTGGATCCTCGGTGGTTCGGGAGCCGATCGGCTGCGCGGCGACGCTGGCAGCGACATGCTGCGGGGCGGACCTGGCGATGATCGCCTGGCGGGCGGCCCGAACCGGGACGTGCTGATCGGCAACACCGGCACCGATGTGTGCATCGGGGGCCAGGCCAACGACCGGGCCGATCGCTGCGAGGAGACTCGCGGGGTGCAGACCCTCGACCAGCGAGCCCACGCTGCGCTCGAGGTGCTGATGACCGAGCGCATCAACCTGCTTCGCACCGCGGCCCCGTCGTTCGAGGCGCCAAGCGACGTCAGCGCACCGGCCCGACCCGTGAAGCGGGTGGGGTTGGACAAGGAACTTGAGGCGGTAAGCGAGAGCCTGGCGGTTCAACTGATCGCCGCCAAGAACCGTGAGGGCGATCTAAGCCCGGATCTCGACGTTGCCCTTGGGCCCGACCCCGATCGCAATGCCGCCGGCCAAATTGTGTTTGTCGCCTGCGGCCCTCATCGCCGGGCCGACCTGGTGAACCAGCTGTTCTTTGTGGCCCTCGCCGATGGACCCACCTTTGCCTCGATCATCGTTCCCGATTTCGACGACATCGGTTTGGCCGTGGTTCGGGGCAACGGCTGCTGGTACGTGGTGGCCACCTTCGCCGGACACGCCAACTAGGCCCCCTTCGGTCAGGGCGCGACGAGCGGGCCGCCAAGAACGATCACCCAGTAGAGGCAGCGGTTGCGTTCCTGCCAAGCAAGGCCGACCCGGTCCGAGGTGGGCCGGGTAACCAGCACCTTCATCTCCGGTGACGCCACAAGCGATTCGCTGATCATTCCCGGCAACGCCGAGGTCGGTCTTTGGGCCAGCGGCGCACAGTTCGACTGGATCACACCCAGCGAGTTGAACTCGGGCAGGAAGCGGAACGTTCGCGAGGTGCGGTAGCGGTTGTTGGCGACGTCAGTTTCGATCTTGCGCTTCAGAAGGTTGTCGGCCATCCGGTTGTGCCCGGTCGAGACGTAGAGCGGAGCCAAGTGGTCGGGCTCGGTTGGGATCTTCACTTGGGGCACGGTGAAGCCGGAGTTGGCTCGCCGGAAGTTGTTGATGCGACGAACCCCGGCCCGAGTGACCGGATCCTGGCTAGGAATCAGCTTGAAGGGGCGCACGCTCACCCGTCCTTCGCAGCGAGTGGCGCGATCGGACTGGGTTCCGCCCATACAAACATCGCGACGACCAGCTCCGCCAAAGAGTTGGTCCTGTCCGGCACCTCCGACGAGGCGGTCGTTGCCAGCCTGGCCGTGGAGCCGATCCCAACCTCGGCCGCCGCAGATGATGTCGTTGCCGCCAAAGCCAACGATCAGATCGTTGCCGCCGAGACCGTGGATGACGTCGGGTCCGGAGGTGCCACGGATGGCGTCATCGCCGGGCGTTCCGACGATGGTTGCGGCACGGCCCAGGCAACGGGGTGCGGTTGCCGCGTCCACCGATGATGGGTCGCCAAGAAGCCCAACCGCCCCAGCAACGGCCAGGCTCGCGGCAAGAAACAGGGTGAACCCAAGGCGTCTGCGCCCCGCCATAGAAGGGCGCGCAAGAAGAGTCGATTCGGATGCCATCCGTATCTATCGGCCAAAACCCCCAACTCCCAAGAAGGCCCGGCTCCGGCGACAAAGTCCGTTCACTACCTCGGGCGATACACCGTGGAGCGGTGCTCGATACGCAGGACGATGACGAGTAGGTCTTCCTCATCGATCTCGTAGATGATGCGATATGCACCACGACGTGCAGATCGTAGGCCAGCTAGTTCTCGCTGAAGCGGTCCGCCCAGTCGGTGTGGATTGTCGAGTAGTGGCCCGAGCAGAAACTCGACAATCGCTGCGGCGACACCCTCCGGCAACCTGGCGAGTTGGCGTTCAGCCGGTCCGGTGACTCGAAGTTGATAGCCACCCGAGTCATCGCTCACTTCTTCTGATACTTGCTCGCCAGTTGCTCGCCGGTGATGAAGTCTCCGTTGGCATGAGCCTGTCGAGACTCGTTGAGTTGAGCCATAGCCTCAGGGTCCGAAAGCAGCTCGAGTGTGTCTTCGAGTGACTCGAGTTCCTCGGGGCTGATCAGTACCGCTGCCGGTATCCCATTTCGCGTAACGATGATGCGGTCGTGTGTCTGTTCGACGCGGTCAACCATCTCGGAGAACTTTGATTTCACACTGGCTAACGGCAACGTTTCAGACATGACCATTATTGTAGTCATGAGACATCAGACGGCAACCAACATGTGAAATGAAAGCGGATCCCGCCCTGCGGGGTTAACGAGACGTTGTTCGAACCGAGACTGATTTTCGCTATCGTTCGTTCCTGTCGTATCTGGGTCAGCTTTTTCGGTTTGGTCGTACGTCTTCGAGTCCGAAGCCGGCAATGAAGTCGTCCCATCGTTGGCGGGTGAGGGCGACGATGACGAGGTCCCAGTAGGTGTCGTTGTAGTAGTAGAAGTCTTTGAGTCGGCCTTCGACTTCGAGGATGGATTCGACGAGACCTTCGACGAGGTAGAGGTTGTATTCGGGCAGGTCGGCGTAGAGCTTGCGGTAGGGGAAGTGGTCAAAGAGGTAGGAGATAAACGTAGCGATGGCTTCGATCATCTCGCCGCCGGTCGCTGGGGTGGAGTCGGTGCGTTGGAACGCGAACTTGGCGTGACCGTTTTGCAGGTCTTCGTCATAGGCGGTGACGACACCGATCGGCTGACCGTGTGTGGTCGTCTCAACCACGAATTGTGCGCTCACCTGGTTGAAGAGAGTGGCTCTGAAGGCTTCAGGGCTGGGGTGCGGCCCCTGAAGCGCCAGCGAAACGCTGAAGCGGGAGCGAGGGCGGCTTGATAGATCTGGGGAAGGTCTTGTTCGCGGATGGGCCGCAGCCGCGCTCGGGCAGTTTGGTATTGGCCCTGCTTGAGCCGGGGTACGTGGCTTTCGTTGTCGGGGTTTGATACGAGTTCCTGGAGCTCACCGAGAGTTTTGGCAGCATCGAGGTAAGGGGCGAAAAGGTCGGGTCGGAGTTCGGTGACTGCGTGACGCACTGCGACGCGCTGGGCGTGGTCGAGCAGACCTGACCGAGTGATGTCGAAATCGGTGGTGGCGCTTGCGGGGAAGCCAGGCACTCGGTCGGCGAGATGCCGTGCGAGTGATTCGATTGACGCTCCCGGTTGTGAAGTCTTCACAGCTAACAATGCCGCCTTTTAGAAGACACCGATGATCTCGTCCACGATCCCGTCGGAAACACTGATGTTGAGCCGCCTGAAGCGGACATCCTCGACCATGCTTATCTCTTCTCCATCCACGCGGAGGGGGCGCACTTCGTAGCCATGGCGCTCCGCCTCAGTCTCGAATTCAACTTGACTGGTGCCGACGAACTGTTCGAAGAACTCTTCGGCTTCTTCCTGCGAGGCCGGGTCGAAGGTAGCAGGGGTCACCGACTCTTCTTCGCCCACAGTTGCCGTCGTTGTGGTGGTACTTGGCTGGGATTCCGTTCCAGCTGTGGCGTCTCCGCATCCGGTCACCGCTATCAGCAGGACGGCAAGCGTTGCGGTTGCGCCTGCCCGGTTCACGTCTTGACCTTCTCTAGGGAAAGATCGGTTATGACCGGTGAAATGTGGGAGTAGAAGGCGTCCGCCGGAATACTTCCCCAGCTTTGGGTGTAGTCGGCGCAACTAGATGCCCGGCCGTTGTGGATGCCTAGAGCCCGGACAACACCGAGGCTGGGCGTATTTCGATAGATGCCGGCGCCGGAGTCTCCAGGGTCGCTCAGGTGTGTGGAACAACGGAAGCCCGCCTTCCAGCTCGGGCTCGGATTTCCATCGTTTCGTAAGAAGTCGGTCTGTGTAAGGATGCCGCAGTTTGCTGCGTCTTGGTCTCCGGGATTTCTTGTTCCCGACAGACAGGTTGCGTCGCCTACCGCGTCGTTGTTGACGCTAAAGTCCCACGCGTTCACATCCAGGTTGATCAGGCTCGCACGCTCATAAATGTCGTCTGCTCCAGGAACGGTGAGAATGACCGATGCAGCGTCACTGAAGCCACCGTAGTTCTGGACGTGTTCGGTGCCGACTTGGCGGTACTTCGTGTCATCAATCGCGCTCTCGCCCTGGTGAACAGGATCGCCGTCACCGATTGAGTGCGCAGCCATCAGTAGTCGTTCGACACCGGCGGAGTTTTCGGCAATGAAGCCGGAACTCACATAGCCGACGCCCGTGGGCTTAAGACCGTCCGGTCCCAGCCGCAAACTCAAGCCAGAGCGAGGATGGCGACGTACGAGATCTCGAGCCGGGTCACATGCCGAGTAATCGTCTTCGCTAGTTCCGGGGCTGTCGCCGTTACATGGCCATGTTGGGCTCGGCGATTCGTTGACCGTTCCAATCCCCTGGGCTTGGTAAACGGTGACGATGTCACCGAACTCGCTCACGATGCTGCGGGCAGCTTCCGGGGACCAGTTCGTCAGCCCGACTCGGACGTTGTTGGCCATGACGTCGACACCGACACCAATCAGGCGGGTCTCCAACTGCCGCTCCAAGCGGGCTACGTCGAGAGCGATCATGTTTGCGGTAAGGCGCATCTCCAACAGTGTGTGATCGGCGGGCTCGGCGCGGATTCGCTCCGGCGTATGGAAGATTCGCTTTAACTGCTGATCGTGAAAATCAGAATCTTCGGTGAACCGAACTACAAGGGAGCCCGTCTCCCAATCGACATACATTCCAGCCCAGGTTTCGTCGTCTCGGCCCCCGACTGCCTCGAGCGCCGATCGAGTTTCCTCATTCAATTTCAAGCGGTCAAGGCGGCTGCCAACCAGCTCCCGCCAAGCATCATCACCCTCCGCATAGGACCGCATCGCCGCCAGCGCTTCCGCTTCGGTGAACAGAGTCGCATTCCGCTGTAGACCATCGCTGAAAGCAATCGCCCTAGCGCCTGCCTTCGACTCGACCAAATAGTCAAGGATCGGCTCCCGGCCCTCCATCACGCTCATCGTGCCAGCCAACACCTGATACTCGTCCGGAGTGACGAAGAGGCCAAGGGTGTCGGAGCCGACCAGCGCATCAAAAGCCTCGGGATCGGCGTTGATCTTGCGAACGAAGTCGACTTCAGTCGAGAGTCCCGCGAGACGCCGATACGCAAGAACGCTATCCAGCCGATCACTATCCAGTCCGCCGTTCACGACCTCATCATCATTAGGCGGAGCCTTCACTGACTCGCGACGTTCGGCGCCACCGGCAGTCTGCGAAGCAGCGCCAGCAACCAAGAATCCAGGTAGCGCAAGTGCGACAACGCCCGAGCGGACGCCCTTTTTCTTCCCCACCATGACAGACCCCCAATTGACTCGGGATCAGTATGAGACCCCCCCCCACCAGCCTGTCAACCCCCCACAGGCCAACGGCCATGCACCAGCGTTGGAGTCCCGTCGTTCGAACATCAACCGCAGACCCTCGATTTAGCGGGGTTAACGAGACGTTGTTCGAACCGAGAGTGAGTCTCGCTTGCATGGCTGTAGTTGCGAAACCTTGTCTTTTTCCGAGGCTGGGCTCTTTGGTTGTCTGAGTTCTTGAGGTGGCGGCCGGGCCACAGTTCATGCCGGTTATGGCTACGACTACATCGACCTAACCGCGTCGGTTGGAAACAATCTGGTCTTCGCTGGTCCCGGGGTGGATCGTGTGTTGGATGGTCCGGGGGATTCACGGATAGGCGGCGGCCCTCAGAACGACACCATCTTTGGTGGCGGTGGTGACGATGTCATCTTGGGTGGTGACGGTAACGACACCCTTGATGGTGGTCCGGGTGCTGACACGATTCGGGGCGAGGCGGGCGACGACCGTATTGAGAGTGGCGGCGATGGTGTCGTGTCTGATGGCGCAGTTGATGTCCTCGACGCCGGTGTCGGCAACGACTCAGGTTTTGTGGGTGATGAAGACCAGGCGTCCGCTATTGAGCAGATCGATGCAGTTGACCCGGCTGGCCCGTCGGATCCCGATGGCGGAGAAGGCGACGGTGGTAGCGACGAGAATTCGCCGAGTTCGGTTGTGTTGCCGCAGCCGCCGGAGATTTCGGATGAGATTCCGGCTGATGCTCGAGTGGTGTCACCGGGTCGGGACAATCTTGGGTTGACACCGGCGCAGG
>CALAML010000327.1 GCA_937925845.1 uncultured Acidimicrobiales bacterium
TCGCCATCGGCGTTGGCGATCAGGTCATCGAGCTGGGCTGCCATCACCGCCGGCTCGATGCCGCGCCCGCCAGACAGCTGATGGGCCAACTCGGCGATGTGATCGAGGTCGGTCAGGTTCCGCTCGCCATCGGGTTGGGCCAGCAGGCGGGCGGTGAGGTCGGTGTCGTGGGCCAGCTGGGATCGCATTGCGAGCACACCGTGGCGGCGCATGAGGTCGGCCCAACCAGCCATCTGCTCTTGGAGTTGGGCGAGCCGGGCATCGGCGTCGCTGGCGGTGACGTCGAGCTGAGGCCCGGTCCAGCCGATAAACACCGACGCCGCGGCCGTTCGAGCCAGATGGGGCCGCGACGGTGTGGCCAGGCCGTGGAGGATCCGTCGCCATTGCATGGCCGCGGGAGAAAACAATACCGAGGAGGTGCGGGTGATAACCGCAGGGATGCTGGCGCGGGTGAGGGCATCGCGAACGATCGGGGTTTCACGATGGGTCCGGACCAACACAGCAATGTCGGATGGTCGGAGGCGCCGCATCGGAATCGAAGACGGCTCGCGATCGGTGCCGCTCTCGGAGGAAGCGGCGACGGGCCCGCCAGCGGGAATCGATGCCGTATCGAGCAACGTCGCCAGCTCTTCGCCAAGATCCCTGGCAATGGCCCGCTTCAGGCTCGATGTGTCGGGCGCAGGGGGTACGTAGCGGATCCGCACCGGCTTTGGCGCCGACGCCTCGTCGCTGAAGGTGATCCGCCGCTCGCCATGGTTCGGTGCCGCGGTGACCGGTTGATACCGGATGTCGGGGTGGCCGAAGGTGGCTCCATCGAACAACACGTTGAGCCCATCAAGCAGCGGGCGATCCGACCGCCAGTTGACGGTAAGGGACCGACGCTGAGTGCCGGGGTGATGGGCCGCAGCCAAATAGGTGTGCACATCGGCGCCTCGGAAGGCGTAGATCGCCTGCTTCGGGTCACCGACCAACACCAGATTGGTGCTCTCGTCGACATCGCCGAAGAGGGCCCTAAAGATGTTCCACTGGACTTCATCGGTGTCCTGAAACTCATCGATCAGGGCCACCGAAAATCGTTGGCGAAGGGCGGCGACGGCGTCGGTTCCGCCGGGCCCATCGATGGCATTTCGGAGTTGTAGCAACAGCGTGTCGAAAGCCATGCGGGCGCCTCGGCGGCGGCGTTCGTTCACCTGGTCGACTGCCGTCTGCACCAGCGCGGCCAGCTCCCGGGCGGCGTCGCCAACTGTGGTGTCGTCGGGTTCGGGCAGGGTTTTGATGCCCGGGTTACTCAGCGCCCTTTTGGTGACCGCGACCAGAGCATCAAGCCGGGGAATAGTGTCGGCATCAAAGCGGTGGGTGGCTGATGCTTCGATCAAGAGATCACTACAGACCTCGTTCACCATCTCGCGCGTATCCTCGATGACTTCGGCGTCGAGGTCGCCGGGCGCGGCCGAACCCAGTGTGGCCAGCACCTGTTGAGCGAAGCCGTGGATGGTGGTGATGGTGGCGGCATCAAAATCGGTGACGGCCTGGTTCAGGCGTTGGCGGCGCAGCTTCACCAGCTCAGCGGTGGCGGCGCCGCCGTTGGGGTCGGTGTGGCTGAGGTAGTGATCAAGCACATCGTCGGCTTCGGCGGCTGGGTCGGGGGGGTCGGCAATGACCCGGTCGAGATGGCCAGCAGCAGCGGTGAGGCGTTGGCGAACCCGATCGCGGAGTTCAGCGGCTGCGGCCCGGGTGAAGGTCACGATCAGGATGTCGCTGATCGGTGCGCCGCGATCGGCAACATACCGGGTAGCCAGGGCGGCCAGGGTGAAGGTCTTTCCGGTGCCGGCGCTGGCTTCGATGGCGGTCACGCCGGTGGGCAGCGGTCCAACGATGTCGAATCTGGCGATGCCTGATCCTGCGCCGTCAACTCCAGCGGTGCCTGATCCTGGCTCGCGTGAAGCGATGTCGCCTGAGGTGGTTGCCAGGGGAGCAGTATCGAGTTCTGCGGTGTCGAACTCAGCGGTGGGTTGCAGGTCCACGATCGGCTCGGGTTCGGTCACCGCCGCCTCGAGGTTGAGTGTTAGCTCGAGGTCGTCGGAGCCCGATTCCTCAAGTGGAGGAACCAGTGACAACTGGGGCCGAGATGGGGTGTCGGGGCTCATCGCTTGTTCCTCGATCCCGCCGCTTCACGAGTTTCACTTGCGGAGAGGGCGCTGGTGTCGGCTTCGAGCTCGGCGATCAGGTCCAGCAGTTCCGGCGAACCGACCGTGGCTCCCTCAAGGGTCCCATCGACGTCCACTGACGAGTCCAGTACCAGCCGCCAAAGCTGCTCGGACACCACGCCGATTTGGGCCGGGCCGACCTCGGCGATGTCCTCGGCCAACAACTCGTCGAGATCGGTGTCGCCGAAGATGGCGGCGCCCGCCCCCTTCTCCCGCTCAGTGGGGAACCCGTCGCCATCGCGCACCCAGTCGCTGCGGGCCTTCCCAAAGTGTCCGAGCGACAGTGATCGCGACGTTTTGGGAGTGAGCGGTAGCGGCACGGTCATGCCTTCAGCCCACAGTTCGGCGAGGGTCTGGGCCCCGCGATGGGCCTGGTCGTAGCGCTCTTCGGCAGTGGTGCCGGCCACCACCAAACGATGGGCCTGGAACGACCGATCCTTTCGGCTGATGATCGTGGCGCACCACAGCACGCTGGGGTCGGTGAGGGTGAGCAACACCACATCGAGCCACCCGTCGAGCGCCATCTTTGGGTTGTACGTGGTGTAGGTGACGCGCACCGGGCCCGGGAGGCAGCGATGGCTCCGGCAGTCGGTAACGGCGCCGACGATACGAAAATCGTTGGCGAGGGTGAGGTCGATCTGGTGGTCGACACCTATTGGCCCATCGGCATCACGGGCGGCCGCCGCGGTGAGCAGGCTCGCCACCTTCTGGTCGAGGTCGGCCAAGCGTTTGGTGCCGAGGGTGCCGGGCGGCAGCTGACCACGCGCCCGAACCACCTGCTCCCAGCGGTTGCGCTCGGCGCCGTCGCGGTGATCGCCGGAGTCGGAAGCTTCGTCGAGGCCCTGATGTCGTTCGATGTCGAGCATCGTGGTGCCCAACGACCAGCCTTCGAGACCATCGATAGTGGCCGGGAGTTGGTCGGCCAGTTTGGCTGGCTCCCGCAACGATCCGAGCCCGAGGCGAACGCTGGCAAACGCGGATGGGGCGTGGGCGAGGAAGCGGCGAAGCTCGGCCACCTCAATCACCCGACGTTCGAGGGGCGGCAACGGCTGACGCAGCGGATTGCTCGCAGCCGATGTGGCGGTGGCGGCCCGACCAACCTGGGCCCGTGCCCCGTCGCGGGCCGATCGATCGAAGCTCCACGGCTGGCGAGGATGAGCAACACCGGCACGGAAGTTCGCTAACTCAAAGCCGTGGCGGGGATGGACCACTTCCACCTGTGAAGCGAATCGAGCACGGTCGTCGGGGTCGAGGGTAAGGCGGAGAGCATCGGTCAACTCGGCGAGCGGTACCGCAGCCGGCACCGGCTGATTGGTGCGCAGGTTGTGACCGTTGCGGGTAACGATGAGGGCGTCGCGGGCCATCAGTACGGTTTCGAGCAGGGCCTGGCGTTCGTCGGCCCGAGCGTCACGATCGCCGATCTGGGGGAACTGGGCCACCAGATCGTCACCGTGAACCTGGCGCTTGGTCAGGGCCTCCTCGTCGAAGCCGAGCAAGGCCACGACACGGTGGGGGACTCCCCGCAGCGGGATCAACGAGGTGATGGTGATGCCGCCCGAGAAGAAGTTGGTACGACCCGGCTGAGCGCCAAGGGTGTCGTGGAGGACGCGCCGGATATCGGCAAGCTCGAGTTCGAGGGCGGCCGGTCCCTGGAGTCCGCCCTGGGCATTCAGCGGCGGCAGCCGATCGGCAAGATCAGACAGCGACCGCCGCAACGATTCGGCCTGACCGAGATCGTCCCAATCGAGACGAAAGAAGCGATCGATGGTGCCGTCGACCAGATCCAACCAGCGACCGAGGGCCATCGGCTCCCGGACCTGTCGCTCGAGGGCGGCGATGGCGGTGACCGCTTCGGAGAGCCGGCCGATCAGGTCGATCGAGCCGTCGGTGTTGTGGGGTGCGATGTCGCCCGGGGCCCGTGCGAAATCGCTTTCAGCCACCGCCAGCCCGACCAGGAGTTGATCGAGCATGGCCCGCCAAGTGTTGGTGGTTACATCGACCGGCACCTGCCAGCGGGTGCGATGCTCGGCGTCGAGACCCCAGCGGGTTCCGGTGGTCTGCACCCACGAGGTGATGGTGGCGATGTCGTCATCGTCGAAGTGGAACCGCCGCCGGACCGGGTCCCGGCTCAGAAACGACAACACTTCCGACGCGGCGCAGCGGCCGCCGACCAACTCCAACAGCGCATCCACGGCCTCGGCCAAGGGAGAAATACGCGACAACGATCGGTCGCCGATCCGGTACCGCAGCTGAGGTGGCCCACCGTCGCGTCGGGTCCGACGATCGATGCTGGGGCCGAGCCCGGCATCCAGCAACGGTTCGAAATCCGCCAGCGCCGGGCAGAGCACCACGATGTCGTCTTCGCTCAGCGTCGGATCATCGGCCAGGGCGTGAAGCAACGCATCTCGCAGGACCTCTACCTGACGCATCGGACCGGGGCACGAATGGATCTGGACCGAGCGATCATCGGGAGCAAGGCGATGCCGACCCCGAGGTGGACGGTTGGCTGAGATATCGCCATGCAGCGCAGTTAACAAGGTGGGCCCGTTGGCTACCGACAGCGGTTCCAGCGGTTCCGACTCGCCTGTGTCGTCACCGTTGGCTGGTTTGGCGGTGTCGGTTGGGCGCTGGTGGCTGATGACTTCGAGGGGAGCGATCTGGCCCCGACTTTCGGATTGAGCCCAACCCAGCACCGCGGCGGTGCCAGCGGCCGGGGTGGCCCAGGTGCGCAGCAGCGGGTGGAGGTCGAGGTTTTCCAGGGCCGGAGGCACGGCCGGGATCGGGTCCCCCTCGCGAAGAGAGAGGTACAGGTCGGCGGCGGCACCTACCAGAACCTTGGTGAAGGCGATCGAAGGGGTGACATTAAAGAGGTGAATGTTATGGCGCGAGGCCATGGCCCCAAGCACCCGCAGGTAGGCGATGCCACCCGGAAAGCCGGTGAGGCCGAAAGCAAAAAGCGAGTCGGGCAGCAACGGATCGAGTTCGCCAGAAGCGATGCGTTCCAGCGCCGACGGCAGTCGTTCGGCCGGTGATGCTTCGCCGATGTGGGCTCGGAGCTGTCGCCATAGACGCGGCTGCCACCGAAGGGTCTCGGTCAGGGCGGCACCATCGGGCCCGGCGTCGTTGCCGAAGCTCCAGTTGCGGACCATGTCGGGTCGATGGACCCCGTAGCGATCGAAAAGATCAGCCACGTGTCGGGCATGGGCAAAGCTGAGGCCGCCGGCAACGTCGGCACCCTCGACACGGTCCCCGCCGCCGCCCCCAGTTCGGGCGAGCGGTCCCAGCTCGGGATCATCGGGCCGCTGGCGAACCACTTCAAGAAGGGTGAGGGCCAACGCATCCGGTTGCCACGGGTCGGGCCCGGCGTCGAGCTCCGAACCACCTTCGACCGCAGCCACGCGATCAGCATCGAGAATGCGACCGACCAGAGCGCCCGGGAACGGCATGTCGATGTTGGCGGTGATGCCATCACAACGACCTTCGGAGGTCCCGAGGCGTCGGGCCAACTGCAGAGTGAGCCAACGCTGCATGCCCGATGTGGGCACGGCAACCCACAGCGGTGCCATCGGATCATCGACGGCAAACTCCAGATGCTCAGCCAGTCGATCGACCGCCGGCTCTGGATGTTCGGAGATGGCAACGTGCAGCACCACGAGCGAAACCTAGCGAACGCTGGCGCTGTGGCCGCCGGCGCGGGCTGAGGTCTCACCAGAGGTGGTGGGTCGGAAACTCGGGGTGAATGGCCCGGAACCGCGGTGGGCTGGCCGCGGTGATGGAGCCGGTGGGTCATGGGGGTGGGGCTTTGCCATAGCACTTACCGTACGCAGGACCGGTGACAGTCAACGTTCCCTGTGTTTTCGGGGCCTTTTGTCGTGTTTGTTGCTGGTGATGAGGCGGAGTGCGGCGTTGAAAGGCCGTTTCGAGGTGCAAGAGCGGCCGGCTGCGGCGCTCAGCACGGTCCGATCCTGCTTCGCCAATCGAGTCGCGAATCGTCACGGGTAAGGCCCGCTAACGTGTGGCCCATGTTGGATACCCAGCCCTTCGGCGCCACCGGCCACACCTCGAGCCGGGTCATCTTCGGGGCGGCCGCGTTTGGTGCGTGCAAACCCGAGACCGTCGAGAGATTCCTTCCCCTGCTCGAAGAGTTCGGCGTAAACCACATCGACGTAGCCGCCAGCTACGGCGACGCCGAGGTTCGGCTGGCGCCACTGTTGGCCCGTGACCGATCGAAGTACTTTCTAGCGACCAAGACCGGCGATCGCAGCGGTGACGCGGCCCGCGCCAGCCTCGAGCGCAGCCTGGAACGGATGGGGGTGGACCAGGTCGACCTGATCCAACTTCACAACCTGGTGGAAGAGGACGAATGGCGCGAGGCCTTCAGCCCCGGCGGCGCGGTCGAAGCTCTCTTTGCCGCTCGTGACGAAGGGCTGGTGCGACATGTTGGTATCACCGGTCACGGCCTGCGAATCCCGGTGATGCATCAGCGAAGCCTGGCCGAGGCTCCGTTCGAATCGGTGCTGGTGCCGTTTAACCATTCGCTGCTGGCCATCGACTCCTACCGGGCCGACGTCGAAGCGCTACTGGGACTGTGCGCTGATCGCAACGTGGCGGTGCAAACCATCAAGTCGGTGGCCCGACGGCGTTGGCCGCAGAATCATCAGGGGTTGCGCGCCAGCTGGTATCAGCCGCTTCCTGAAGGACCGGCGCTCGATCGAGCAGTGGGGTTTGTGCTGCACCATCCCCAATTGTTCCTCAACACCTCCAGCGATCTTCGGCTGCTGCGGCCCACTCTCAGAGCGGCCACCCAGGCCCAGAGCGAACCGACGGCCTCCCTCGACCATGAGGCCCTGGCCGCCGACCGTGAAGCCAACGCCATCAAGCCACTCTTTGACGGCTCGGAACTCGAGCGCATCTGATCCCGCTGACCCCGCCGACCGGGCTCCCGATCGAGGAGGTGGTCGCCGATCTTCGGACGGCGATGGCTGACGCGTCGCGGGTGGTGCTCCAGGCCGAGCCGGGGGCAGGAAAGACCACGGTGGTGCCGCTGCGGCTGCTGGATGAACCGTGGCTGGCTGGCCAGACCATCCTGATGGCCGAACCCCGACGGTTGGCGGCCCGGGCATCGGCCCAGCGCATGGCCGAGCTGATTGGCGACCGGGTTGGCGACACCGTTGGCTTCCGCACCCGCGATGAATCCAAGGTGGGGCCGCGGACTCGTATCGAAGTGGTGACCGAAGGCATCGTGGTACGGCGGCTCCAGAACGACCCGACCCTCGACGGGGTGGGGCTGGTGATCTTCGACGAGTTTCACGAGCGCAGCCTGATGGTGGATCTGGCGTTGGCCTTCACCCTCGAAGCCCAAGCGGCGCTGGTGCCCGATCTTCGGGTGCTGGTGATGTCGGCCACCATCGACACCAAACGAACCGCAGCCAAGCTGGCCGGTTCGGCTGATGGGGGAGTACGGGGTGCGGAAGGAAGCAATGTGGAAGGAAGTAGCGCACAAGGAAGCAGTGTGGAAAGAAGTAGTGCGACCGGGGCGGAGCCAACGGATCCGGTGCCGGTGGTGACCAGCGCCGGGCGAACCTTTCCGGTAGAGGTGGAGTGGCGTCCCCGGCCGGCCGATCAGCGGATCGAAGCGGCCACGGTGGCCGCGGTGCGACGCTGTCTTGGAGCGGTGGGAGGGGCCGGGGGCGCGTCGGGCCCGACCGATGAGTCCGGCATTGCCGATGGTGATGTTGCTGATGGTGATGTTTTTGATGGCGATGTCCTGGTGTTTCTACCCGGGGCCGGTCCGATCCGTCGGGTTCAGGAAGCGCTGGCCGGAGTCGTTGACGGCGCGGGGCGACCGGTTGATGTGCGGCCGCTTTTCGGGGCGATGGATCGGGCCGGCCAGGATCTGGCGTTGATTCCTTCGGCCGACGGACGCCGCAAAGTGGTGCTGGCCACCGACATCGCCGAGACCAGCCTGACCGTGGAGGGAGTGACCTGGGTGGTCGATGCCGGTCAGGTCCGACAACCCCGCTTCGCGCCGGCCACCGGCATGACCACGCTGGTGACCACCACCAACTCGAAGGCCTCGGCCGACCAGCGTGCCGGCCGCGCCGGACGGACCCAGCCGGGCCGGGCGTTGCGGCTCTGGTCCCAGGCGGAACACGCCACCCGCGCCGACTTCACCCCACCCGAAATCACCCAGGTCGACCTGGCCGGGCTGGCCCTGGAACTGGCGGTGTGGGGCGTCGATGACCCGGGCGAGCTGATCCTGTTTGACCCGCCACCGGCCCCGGCGTTGGCCGAGGCGCGGGAACTGCTGACGATGTTGGGGGCGCTGGAGCCGGTCGAGGGCTCAGGCGAGGCCGGGACGGATCAGGCGGATCAGGTGGGGCGGATCACCGAGATGGGGCGAGCCATGGCCCGATTGCCGTTGCATCCCCGCCTGGCTCGCATGGTGCTGGCCGCGGCTGTCGAGCATCGATGGATGGCGTCGGTGATGGCCGCCCTGTTGGATGAACGCGACGTGCTGCGAGGCCATCCCCGCGACCTGCCCGTCGACCTTGGAGCCCGGGTGGCGCTGGTGGGATCGGGGGGTGGGAGAGGCCGTGGCGATGGTCGTGACCGTGGTCGGGATGCGGAGAAAGCGCGCCGCGATTTTCGGGAAGGACAGATCGACGGAGGGGCGGTGCGCCGGGTTCGCGATCGAGCCCGCCAGGTGGAGCGCCGAGCACGGGGAGAAGGACAAGGACAACGTCAAGGACAGCGACGGCAAGCGGGATCGGACCGCGATGGCGGCGCGGAATCGGGCCGATCGAGAGAGATCGACGTGGACATGGTGGGGGAGTTGTTGGCCTGGGCCTACCCCGACCGCATCGCCCAGCAACGGGGCGGGCCCGGCCGCTTCCGGTTGCGCAACGGGCGTGGCGCGGCGATGGAGCCGACCGATGGGCTGAGCCGCGAGCCGTTCATCGTGGTGGCCAGCATCGACGGCGGACAGGGCGGTGGCGGGCTCGGTCGGCCCGGGAGCGGGGCAGGAGGGGGTGGGGCTGGCGGCGACGGCCAGATCCGGATCGCCGCGGCCCTCGACGAATCATCGTTGCCCGCCGACGCGGTGGAGTCGGTGGAAGTGGTCGAGTGGGACGAAGCTCGCAACGATCTGGTAGCCCGCAGGGTGGAACGGGTCGGCGCGCTGGTGCTGCGACAGTCCGACCGATCCCTCGAAGCCGGACCGGCGGCGGTCGCCGCGCTATTGGACCGGGTGCGGGATCAGGGTTTGGAACTGTTGGAGTGGACCAAGAACGACCTGCTGCTGCGGGACCGGATCGGCTTTGCCCACGCCCACTTCGGTGACCCCTGGCCCGACGTCTCCGACCAGGCATTGCTGGACGCTCTCGACGAATGGCTGGCGCCGTTCCTCACCGGAGCTACCCGACGGCGGGACCTGGTGGCGGTGTCGATCTCGAACGCGCTGCGGGCCTGGCTGGGCTACCCGCACGACCGCGAGATTGATCAGCTGGTGCCCGTGGAGTTCACCCTCGCCAACGGCACCACCCGCAAGTTGCGCTATGAGGAGGACCGGGTGGTGCTGTCGACTCGGGCCCAGGACCTCTACGGCACCACCGTTCACCCGGTTTTGGGTGGCGATGGGTCAGGGAAGCCGGCGATCCCCATCGCCGTCGAATTGTTGAGCCCGGCCCAACGCCCGATCCAAATCACCAGCGACCTCCCGGGCTTTTGGGCCGGTTCCTGGGCCGAAGTACGAAAAGACATGAATGGTCGCTACCCAAAACACGACTGGCCCACCAACCCCGCCGAGGGCTAACCGCCGAGCCCCTCCGATTGCTTCTCTGTATCCGTCCCATATCCGGGTAGCGTCAGGCCGTGGTTGAGCAGAGCAACTGGATGAAGAAGGTGGCCGATGATCCGGGTCACTCCACCTGGTATGTGGAGCGGTTTCGGACGATGGCGGCGGAAGGGAAGGATTTGGTGGGTGAAGCCCGCCTGATCGATGCCATGGTCGGGCGGGGGTCGCGGATCCTTGACGCCGGTTGTGGACCCGGCCGAGTTGGTGGCTACCTGGATCAGATGGGTCACACCGTGGTGGGGGTCGACGTCGACCCGGTGCTGATCGCAGCGGCAGAAGAAGATCACCCCGGACCGACCTGGGTGGTAGCGGACCTCGCCGAACTCGACCTCCCGGCGGCCGGTATCGACGAAGGCTTTGATGCCATCGTCTCGGCCGGGAACGTGGTGGCCTTCCTGGCGCCCAGCACCCGCGGCGAGGTGCTCACCCGCCTGGCCCGACACCTCAACCCGGAAGGTCGGTTGGTCATCGGGTTCGGCAGCGGACGCGACTACTCCTTCGATGACTTCCGCACCGACGCCACCGCCGCCGGGCTGGTGATTGATGTTGAGCTCTCCACCTGGGATCTACGGCCCACCAGTCACGACGACGGCTTCCTGGTCGCCGTCATGAGCCTGTCCTAGTGGTGTGTCGCCAAAATACTGATGGGGTCTGGGCGGGCCCCGACGCCGCTGGCTGCGTCCTCGACCCCTCCCTACCGGACGAGGTAACTCGGGG
>CALAML010000328.1 GCA_937925845.1 uncultured Acidimicrobiales bacterium
TGGCCAGCGACACTTCTCGCACCAGTCGCCGGCGGACGTCTTCGTCCTCACAGAGGTGGCGATGGAGGCGTTTTACCGCCGCTTGGGCACCGGTGTCGGTGTGGGTTCCGAGGTACACCTCGCCCATGCCGCCAGAGCCGAGGTAGGCCGAGATGGTGAAGGGTCCGAGGACCTTCGGGGCGTCGGAGGGCATGGGCTTGTCGGTGTCTTGTGAACCTTGAGCCTCATGAGGTGTCACGTCTGCCAGCGTCCGCCGTCGTCGGTCAATTCATCCCGCTTGCTCCATCGGTTGATTCAGCCGTTTTTGAAGCTGGTTTCCTGAGTTTCGGGCCGCTCTCGAGCGATGTACCAAAGTTGGGGTCACGGCCGATTCGCAGCGCGGCCAAGCGCACGACAGGCGCCTTGTCCCTGACCGGTTCAGCGCAGCTGTTAGCTCGACCAGAGATGGCCGACCGTGATGGCGTTGCGGGCCAGCAGCACCTTCGATTCGGTGGGCGGGAGTTGGTGCTCGATCGGGGCCTGTTCATGAGCCACCAGCCGGGCGCCCGGGTCCATCTTCTTTCGAATGCCCGGCACCTGCGCCGCCGCGATCGGGGCGGGCAAAAACAGCATCACCACGGTGATACCGCGGAGGTCATAGCTGGTGGCGTCGGCCAATTCGACCTTGACCCGATCGGCAACGTCGCTGCGATGGATCTTGCGCTTGGCGCGGGCCACGAGCGCCGGGTCGTTCTCGACTCCGATGGTGGTGGCCCCGGTCTGACGGGCCACCTCCACGGCAAGTCGGGCGTCGCCACAACCGAGGTCGACCATGGTGTCGGTGTCGGTGATCCCGGCAAACTCGACCAGGGCTGGGATCAGCGAGGTTGGGGTCCCGAGGTAAGGGCCGATCGAGTCGTTCCCGCTTCGGTCGAGGCGCGTCTTGGCCGCTTCGGCCAGGCGCCAGACCTGCGAGCGAAACCCACCGGCCGATTCCACATCGATCATGAAGGTCGAGTCGCCGGTGCTGGTGAAGACCCGGGCCGGACCCATCGCCGTTTCCCACCCGTGGTAGTCGAGGTCCGCCAGCATTTCGGCCAGCGGTCCCATGGCGGCATCGTCAGCCGGTCGGGCCACGATCAGCATGGTTTGGGACACCGCTTTGGCCGACGCCTCAAACCCAACGCCTACTCCGAGTCGTTTCGCTTCAGCGGCGAGACGCTCGACTTCGTCGGCCAGTTCCGAATCGATGGCGTCGCAGGTGCGCAGGGCCGCCTGGGCAAACTCATCGTCGGGTTGTTCGAGCCACCAAGCTTGCGCCGCGCTGCGGAGGCGTCGCTCATGCACCGCGGCGATGCGGCTCTCCTCGGTCAGCATGTTCATAGTGTGCCGAGATCTGACCTGCATGCATACGGCTGCCACCGCTGGGACGTCAGTACCTACAACAACGACATCCAACCCAGTGAAAGACAGGCAGAAGTCATGGTCGAACTCCTCTTCATCCTCGGCATGTTGGTGATGGCGTGCGCCGGCCCGATCGTGACTGTGTTCGCCGTGATCTACGCCACCCGCAAGATCGAATCGGAGAGCGCAGTCTCACCGGTGGCCCCGATCACCGCCTATGACAACTCGTCCCCGCCGTACGGCGCCGACACGCAGAGCGTCTGAAGTCGCCTGGGAAGACAGGAAGTTCCTGGCCTGAGCCGCGACGGCGGACATACTCGGGCCAGGAGCTGCTGTGGAACCCATCGAAGTAGACGTCGCCCAAGACAACATCGCTCAACCCGGCGGGGCCGATCTGATCCTGGCCAATGAGGTGCAGGAGCCGGTCGAGACCGAAGCCGACGCCACCATCGAGGTTGACGGTTCGGCTGGCACCGCCGAAGCCGAGTCGGATCCAAACTACGTGTTCATCGCCATCGCCATCCCGTTTGGGATTCTGCTGGTCGTCGGCATCGTCGGTTCAATGTTGTGGGTCAGCTTCAACGTCATCTTCAAAGCCCTCATGCCCAACCCGGAAGCCCAACACGAGGCATCACCAGAAGCCAGCTGACCCACGTTTGCACGCATCCGGGGCGCGTGTCCCACGCCACACCAGCCTGCGGGGACCGGTCTAGCCAAAACGGGTACCGTCGAAGCACGCGAGAACAAAGGCGGTCGACATGAATCTTGAGCAGGTAGCGATTCCGATTCTCCGTCAGGTCACCAAGCGGCCCCGTCTGCATCCGGCGATGAACCGGTTGTTCTTTCCGCTGAACCCGTTCGACCCGCAGCGCTACGTCGATCCGTACCCGATCTACGACACCGCCCGGCGGGTTGGCGGCCATCTGTTTCGTCATCAACGGGCTCGGGCTTGGGTGGCGACCGGCTACGCCGAGGCCGAGGCCATTCTGCGGGGCCCGGTATCAGCTGATCGCAGCGGCGGGATGGGGGTGGCTCCCTATTCGAAGATGGACCCCCGCCTGCTCGACTTCTTCAACAAGATGATGTTGGCCAGCGATCCGCCGAACCACACCCGCCTGCGCAAGCTGGTGAACCGGGCCTTCACTCCTCGGGCTGTTGCCGCCCTGGAGCCGCAGATCGAAAAGATCACCGCGGAGTTGCTCGAGGGGCTCGCTATACAGGCCAGCGCGGGACGGTTCGAAGTGATGAGTTCTTACGCCGACCGCATCCCGATCTACGCCATCGCCGACATGATCGGCCTTCCCCAGGGCGAGCGGGAGCGACTCAAGGCCATCTCTGATGTGGCGGCCCAGTTCATCGATCCCATCACCGGCTTCGACCCGAAGGAGATGGGAACCCAGCTACTCGATTTCGAGGCGATGATGGGCGACCTGATCACCGCTCGCGAACGTCAACCCCAGGACGATCTGTTGAGTGCGTTGGTGGCCGCGGAGGAAGACGGCGATCGACTGAGCCGAGACGAGCTGGTTTCGATGATGCTGCTTCTGATGGTGGCCGGCCACGAGACCACGTCAGGACTGATCGGCACCTCGCTGGTAAACCTCGATCGCCATCGCCATGCTCGCGAGCAACTCCTGGCTGAGCCCGATATCGCCGAGAACATGGTCGAGGAGATGTTGCGCTTCGACAGCGCGGTGCAGGCCACCGATCGCCTGGCGATAGAGACCTTCGAGGTGGCCGGGCACCGGATCGAGGCTGGCCACGGGCTCATCGTGCTCCTCGGCGCCGCCAACCGCGATCCGCGCCGCTACGACCGGCCCGACGAGCTGTTGATCGACCGGCCCGACCCCCGTCCGCTGTCGTTCGGCCATGGCATTCATCACTGCCTCGGTGCAGCATTGGCCCGGCTCGAAGCCCGCATCGCCATTCCCCGCTTTGTCGAGACGTTCCCCGACTATCGGGTGGTCGAAGAGCAGTTGGAGTGGAAGCGCTCGGTCACCCTTCGGGGCCCGACCCACCTGACGATTCAGACCTGAGCCCGATTGTCGGTACCGTTGCCTGATGGGCCGATTGAGCGATCCCAAAATCCTGGCGATCCCGGTATTCCTCGCCACGGTGGCCGGCGAGGCCTGGATGCTCCGCGCCACCCCCGCCGGGGCCGACGGATCCGCCCTGCGAAACAAAGCAGGCTACGAGCCACGCGACACGGCGACGAGCCTCACCATGGGGGTGGGCAACCTGGTGATCGGGGCCCTGGTGGCCGGCACCCTCCATCGCTTCGACGAAAAGCTTCGGGCCCGGCGGATCATCGACGTCGGTACTGGGCCGGCGGCGTGGCTGATCGCCATGGTGGGTTGGGATCTGCTCTATTACTGCGAGCACCGGATGAGCCACCGGGTTCGCCTTTACTGGGCCAACCATGTGACCCATCATTCGAGCCAGCACTACAACCTGTCGACCGCGCTGCGGCAGCCGTGGCAGGGCTACATGGCCCATTGGGTCTACGCGCCGCTACCACTGATCGGCGTACGTCCCGGAATGAACATGACGGTGGGCAGCCTGAATCTGCTCTACCAGTACTGGATTCACACCGAAACCGTCGACCGCATGCCCGCGTGGTTCGAAGCCCTCTTCAACACGCCATCGCACCATCGGGCCCACCATGGCGCCGACCAGCAGTACCTCGATAAGAACTACGCCGGCATCCTGATCATCTGGGATCGCCTCTTTGGCACTTTCGAGCCCGAGGTGGAGCCGGTCACCTACGGCCTTACGAAGAACATCAACTCGTTTAATCCGCTCACCGTCGCCTACCACGAAAGTGCAGCCATCGTGAGCGACGTCATTGCCGCCAAGTCGTGGCGGGAGCGCCTCAGGAAGGTCTTCGGCCCACCAGGTTCTTAACCTTTGGTTCCGAAACAAGACACCGCAAATGTCGGGCCTGAGCGTTGATTATCAACGTTGAGCGCCGACATTTCGGCTGGAGCTGCTCAGGCGGGGTCTCGCATCACCAGGTTGCCGAAACACATCTCGTCGTTGGTGCCGTCGGCCCACAGGATGTAGCCGGCGTCGACGCCGGGTTTGATCAGGCTTCGGTCCCAGGCACATTCGAGGCGCAGCACGTCATCATCGTCGAGCACGATCTGTTCAGTGGGGTAGTAGTTGTACTGCCAGTCGAAGTCCCACTTGTCGATGTCGAGCAGCACTCGTTCTTCCGGCGTGTCGGGGTTGAGCGTCATCCGCCACGTGGTGCCGATTTCGTGTTCGTGGGCCATGATCGACACGATCTCGCCCCGGGGTGCGCCGAGGTCGCAGCTGGACGAGGCCAGTCCGTCGGTGGTGCGTTCGTATTTCTCTTCGGGGAAGTCGCAGGCACCGTTGATGAATCGGGGGACGCTACTGCCGATACCGGCTCCGTAGAGCTCGAGGTTTCTCGCCAGCGCCAGGTCGCGGTCACAGAGTGGGTTGGTGTCCTCGACCAGACAGGGAATCTCGGCCGGGCCGATGAGTTGTTGAATCGACAGCTCAGAAATGTCGCCGTCGCTTTCGTCGGCCCAGTTCACGTCGACGGTGGAGTTGTCGAGCGGGGCGCTGGTTTCGTAGTGATAGTGGATCTGGATGACCAGGGTGGAGCCGGCTTCGACCGGCAAACCGGTGCCGTCGGGGTATTCGGTTGGTCCTTGGCCAGGGGCCCAGGCCAAGAAGATCCCGCTGTCGCTCTCTACACCGACCGAGCCAAAGCAGCTCCAGCCCGGACCGGGGTCGGCGGCGTCGCGCTCGGCGATGGCATCAGCGGCGTCCGGGGTGGCGATGACGCCGATGGCGTGGTGGACCACCTCAGCCTGATCGGGCAGGAATTCCCAGCCGAGGAGGTGGGTGTCTTCGTCGAGGTTGGCGGGGTAGGCCAGGCAGCGGTAGTCGTCGACCGTGCCGCTGGTGCCCTGGTAGGGCTCGAGCGGCTCGAGGGTGTCGTCGACCTCGCTGAGGCGGAAGAGGGGTTCATCGGAGACGATCGGGGTGTCTTCGGCCACGTCGAGTTGGCTGCCGTCATCGACCCATTTCACGATGGCCGCGATCTCGTCGTCGCTCATGCTGCGATCGTCGTGAAAGGTGACGCTCTTGTCGGTGGCCGGCCACGGCGGCATGGCTCCTTCGGTCACGTTGTTCTTGATAAAGCTGGCGAAGGTGACGGCGTCCTTGGCTACGCCGAGTTCGAAGTGGGCCGTTCCGGGTCCGCCGGCGCTGTGGCAGCTGGCGCAGTTTTCAACGAGCACCGGTTCCACATGGGTACTGAAGCCGAAGGGTCCACTCGGAGCTTCGGGTTCAGGCTCAGGCGCTGGTTCGGGTTCTGGTGCTGGTTCCGGGGTCGACTCGGGTTCGGGTTCTGGTTCCGATGGCACTTCCGACTCAGCCGCGCCAGCTTCTTCATCCGCATCGCCGCCACTGTTGGCGGAGTCGGCGTCGCTGCCGGATCCGGCGTCGCTACCGTCGGCCGCTTCACTTGCGGGAGCGGCACCTTCGTCGCCGGAGTCTCCGCAGGCCGCCACGAGAAGTGCGGTGAGGCCAAAGACCGCTGCGAGCAGCAGCATTAGTCGTTTGGTGCTTCGAGGGTTGTCATTCATCGCTGGCCCGACCTCCAACAGTCGCCCTAAATCTACCCGTCCCGCTCAGGCTGGCACTAGCGGGATCGGCATCCTCGGCAACAACGTTGAGCTTTTTGGCCATCGCAACCACCGTCGAGGCCCGAAATAGCGGGCAACCTAGCCCTTTTGGGGCCGGCTGGCGGCAGCAACCACTTCGGGGTTGAGAAGATAGTCAAGACCGGCGTTCACCATGCGGCGCACCACCGCCTTGCGGTCGTCACCCTGAGATGCAGCAAAGGCGTCGATGTCCCAGTTGTAAGCGGCCAGCATCTCAAGCACGGGTCAGCGGCGTTCGTGGGAGGTCGACATCTAGGTCAACGCCGCCGCGATCCGCCACCTCCATCAGCCGGCGTCGCTCCCCCGCGTCTGCTATCGAACGCACGCTCTTTCATAGCGCCCATACCGCTGGTCATTGACCTCGCGATGTCGGATCGACGCCGGCGATGGTGAGGAGGTCGGCCATGCGGAACTCACCGGTCCGGCTGGGCAGTGTCGGCCGCCAGTCTTCCTGGTGGAAGTAGCTCGTGGGGTCGTTCTGCAACAACCCGATAAACACCTCTGCCACGATGCGGCCGCCGATCGGGCCGAGGTGGAGGCCGTCGGCGAAGACTTCCGCTTCTCGGAGCAGGTAGAACCACAGCGGGGTGTCCTCGGCCAACGTCGGGTCGATGTCGCCGATGTCGGTCAGATCGGCTGCTGCCAGGGGTTCGCTGCCGGTCTCACGGGCGAGGTACTGCCCAGATGGCAGTTCCCAGGTGGTGTGTCGGAGCAGGTTTCGGGTTGGCAGCGACAGCGGGCCGAGGGGTTCACCGCTGGGAGCCGAGACCGTCGAGGTGGGCAGGTTAAACATCGGGGTGGAGATGGCGGTGTCGACCCGCTTGTTCGGTTTCACTTCGCCGTCGCCAAAGTCGAAGAAGGTTTGCCAACCGACAAAGCGGCGAGGCGCCCGGCTTCGTCCGCTGAGGTCGTTGGGGTCGGGTTGCCCCATCTGCGTCGGGTCGAATACCAGAGCAAAGAATGGCTCACCGTTGTCGCCAGCGAGGTTGGCTCGGTAGGAGGGTCGAATCATCGAGTGACCGAACCGGTAGGCCGCAGTTTGGAACTCGAGTGGGATCCGACCGAGGTCGGTGGTGAACCATTGGCGGCCGTTGGCCACCACATCATCGACCATTGCCTGGCCCACATACTGCGGCAGGAACTGGTGCATGATCAGCCATTGGTAGTGCCAGCGGACGACTTGGCGGGCCTGTTCAAACCGCTCGAGCGGAGCCACCGAGCTAGCTTCTTCCGCGAGTACCGCGTTGTGGAACTTGAGGAACGCCACCTGGAGACCGGAGATGATGAGGTTCTCGTCGTTTCGCGATTCCGCAACGATTGCGGTCCCGTTGTCGGCGCGGGGCAGGTCTTCGAACACCCCGCCGGACTCAACCTTGAACGTTCCCTCCTCCCCATCGATGTAGAGGTGCGGGGAAACCGTCGGTCCGCCGCCGTAGACACTGTCGAGATCGAAGCGGGCCGAGCGGAGGTTCTGGCTGGACGTTGCCGGCTTCGGTACCCCGAGGGTTGATCCGGCGTCGCTGGTGATGTCGTGGTCGAGGAACTGACCCATAAACGTGCTGCCGGCGGTATGGGTTGCGTTGTCCGGGTTGCCTGGGCTGAGCTCCGGCTCGGTGATGAGCCGGACCGGTCCGACTTCCAGAGGATCCTTGGCGTCCATGATTCCGCCCGGCCGACCAACTTCGACCAGAGCTTCGGTCAACCGCTCGCTGGGCTCGGCGAAGGCCGGACCCTCGAACATTCTTACGAAGCGGCCAAAGCCTTCGTCGGCCCGAGGTTGGGCGATGCCATCGAGTGGGGCGTCGGGCCGGTCACCGCGTCGCTCCCGCCGCCTGCCGCCCCGGTCTTTGCCCCGGCGGTCGTCGCCGTTTGAGGGCTCGTCGCGAACAAAGCCGCTTCGGGCATCGCAGCCCAAGCCGACGGCCGGTACCAGGGCGGCACCTCCCAGACCGGCGAGAAATCGGCGGCGGGTCGGCACCGGTGCGAGGGTTTGTGACTCGTCCGTCTCGGCCTGACCAGTCGAACAAGACTGACTGGTCGAAGAGGAAGGTTGGGGGGTATCGGAGGAGGTCATAAACCAAGGGTGCTGGGACTGCCAAAACCGCACCTGACAACCTGAACAGAGGTTCAGCAAGCAGGGATCACGGCACCAAAATCCTCGCCATCCAGACCCGTCCTCCAAGGTGAATGCCGTTCACCTTGAAGGTGGACCTCGGAGGTGAGGCGCGCCGCTGGCGGTCGGGGCGTGGCAGGGTGAGGCATGCGGGTTTTTGTTACGCACAATCCTGAGGATCTTGAGGCTTACTTCGCTCGGGCTCTGGTGGAGCTGCGGTCGATCACTGAAATAGCCGAGGTGGTGCTGAACCCGACCGATGCCGATTTGTCTACGCCGGAGTTGGTCGAGGCCGCCGCCGGTTGCCAGGTGGTGATTGCCCACCGATCCACTCCGGGAGAAGCCGAACTGTTCGCGAACTGCCCCGACCTGGTTGCCTTCCTTCGCACCGCCGTCGACATCAGCACCGTCGATGTGCATGCCGCCAGCGCCCACGGCGTGTTGGTGGGCCATGCCGACAAGAGCTTTGTGCCCTCGACAGCGGAATTGGCTCTCGGGTTGATGGTAGCTGCGGTTCGCAGTATCGGGTCGTCCACCACCGACTACCAGGCCGGCCGCGAGCCTCCACAGCGGGGTGGGCGTCAGCTCGCCGGCAAGACCGCGGGCATCATCGGGTTCGGCGCCATCGGTTCGTACCTGGCCCCGATCCTCGAAGCTCTCGGGATGACGGTGGTGGTGGCCGATCCTCATCTCGAAAACATCGGTGGCGGCTTCGATCACGTCGGGTTGCCTGAGCTGTTAGCTCGCGCCGACGTGGTGCTTCCATTGGCTGTATTCACACCGGAAACCGAGAACCTGATCGACGCCGCGGCCATCGCCGCCATGAAGCCGGGCGCAGTTCTGGTGAACGTGTCGCGGGGTGAGCTGGTGGACGAAGCCGCGGTGGAGGCGGCGTTGGATTCGGGCCATCTGGCCGCGTTCGCCATGGACGTGGGTCGGGCGCCGGATCAGCGACCGTCACCACAGCTGGCCCAACGGCCGGGCGTGGTGGCCACCCCTCACCTTGGAGGCCTAACCCCGGAAAACGCGGATGCCCAGGCATTGAGCAGTGTGGAGCAGGTGCGGGCCATGCTCGACCAAGAGTTGCCGCCGCGCCTAGCCAACCCCGACCACGCCGATCGATTGCAAGCCTGGTGGCAGGAGTGACGGCCACCATGGCGCCCTTTGCACTAGCCGGGGTGTGCGACACCCATATGCACTTCTACGATCAGCGATGGCCCACCGCGCCCACCACGGTGCTGACCCCGCCGGACGCTTCGGTGGCCGACTACCGCCGGGTCACCGACGCCTTGGGCATCGGGCGCACCGTGGTGGTGCAGCCCACTACCTACGGCCTCGACAATCGGTGTCAGCTTGAGGCCATGGCTCAACTCGGCCCCCAGGCTCGGGGCGTGATGGTGGTGAACAGCGAAACCAGCGATGACGAGCTGGAGCAGATGACAGGCCTCGGCGTGCGCGGCGCCCGGTTTCATATGCTGCCGGGCGGCGCCGTCGGCTGGGATGAACTTGAGCCGGTAGCTGAGCGCATCGCTGATTTTGGCTGGCACATCCAGCTTCAGCTCGATGGCCGCGAGCTCCCGTCGCGGCTCGACCAGCTGTTGCATCTTGGCGAACGGTTGGTGATCGACCATGTGGGCCGGTTTATGCCGCCGGTGCCGGTCGACCATAAAGCCTTCGCCGCGCTTCTGAAACTGGTTGACCGTGGCGCGTGGGTGAAGCTTTCGGCACCGTATGAGTCGGCGCCCGATCCCTCCCATCGCTACGACGAAGTAACGACCTGTGTGCAAGAGCTGCTGGCCAAGGCGCCGGATCAACTGTTGTGGGCCACCAACTGGCCTCATCCAGGTCAGTCCAATCCACCGTCGGTGGACCAGCTCGCGGCCATGGCTCGGCGCTGGCTACCAACCGCCGAGCTCCAGCAGAAGATCCTGGTCCACAATCCAGCCCAGCGCTACGGGTTCTAAGTAGGGCCAACCCGGACCAAAATCCCCAAGCGTCGCCACCAGCTGATTTTGGTTCTGAATCTCCCTTCAT